>JBLHLB010000015.1:0-30649 GCA_047618505.1 Planctomycetota bacterium | reverse complement strand
CTTTCAACTTGTCGTATTCGCGCCGCTGCTTCGACCCCAGTTCGACATAGAGCGTTTCGACCGTCTTCTTCGGAAGATCCTTGAGCACGTCTTCCTTGCGCCGCCGTAGGAGAAACGGACTGACGGCGCGCTGGACGTCGCAGAGGAAGTTGTTCACCTGCTCGCCCTTCACCGCGACCGGGCGTTTTGATGGGGCCTTCACCGAGCGCTTCATGAGATCGCGGAAGCGCGTACTCTTGCCCAGCATCCCTGGGTTTAAGAACTCAAAGAGAGACCATAGTTCACCAAGGGAATTCTCCACCGGCGTACCGCTCAGGGCGATGCGATGGTCGGCCACTAGCAAACGCGCCGCCTTTGCAGATTGACTGGTGGCATTCTTGATCGCCGTCGCTTCATCCAAGATGACCGTGTCGAAACGGACCTTCGAAAGCAATTCGGCATCGTTTCGCAGGGTGCCGTAGGTCGTCAGCAGGACATCGACCTGCTCGATCTCAGCAACCTCTCGCCAGCGGGAAGCTCCGCGGTGATCGGCGACAACAAGATTCGGCGTGAAGCGCTCCGCCTCCGCCATCCATTGAAACGCCAGGGAGCGCGGCATGACGACAAGGCTGGGGCGGCGGTCGGCTGCCTTCGTGGCGCCCTTGATCTTCTGCAGGTGCGCCAGAATCTGCACGGTCTTGCCGAGGCCCATTTCATCCGCGAGGCAACCACCTAGGCCAAGGTCGCGCAGGGCCTTCAACCAACCGAGCCCTTCCTGTTGGTAGGCCCGCAGGGTGCCCTTGAAACCCTTGGCTTCCCTCAGGGGTTTGGGCCCGGTGAAGCTTGCTACCTTTTTGCGCAGAGCCATGAAGTCCGCGTCTGCGGTGAGCGTCAGATTCTCCTCACGCTCGGTCAACATCATGTCGAGCATGGGGCCTTGGCTGGCGTGGAATCGCAACCGCTCCCCCTGGGCCGTGCCCAATTCCAGGGCCTCCCAACGCTCCGCCCAATTGGTCGGGAGAAGCCCGATGCCTCCGCCCTCCAACAGCACCAAGCCATTGTGATCGCGCGCCGCCACGAGCAGGGCGGGAATCGGAATGATCTGTCCGTTGAATTCAACGCCGCCGCTCAGGTCAAACCAATCGGTGCCCGTGCTCACATCAAGCACAACGTCACTGGGCTGCTCCACCCGCAGGCCTTCGACCCAGATCTGCCAGCCATCGCTGATCAATCGCGAGCAGAGGCCTGCGAACAATTCATGCGCGAGCTTGCCCGCGCAGTCCTCGGGGTCGCGCTCTTCGCTGGTACCGCCGACACGCACGAAGCGTTCGACAAAGCCAGCCTCCACCTCCCGCGCGCGCAGGGCGACGCCGCCATTCTCCACGACCATGGCGCGGGGATCCTCCTTTGAGATACTGACCCGCTCCTCGCCGTAGGCGGCAGTGATGTGCCAGTTCAGATCCGGCTCGCCCATTCCGTAGAGTTCTAGGGCAGGCGTCGGCTCTGTGTCCAACCACTCTAATCCGGGCCCGGAATGCAGCGTTCTTCCGAGGATGCCCGCCATTGTCACGACAAAGTCTCGGGTCTCCTCGGGAGGAGCGGTGGGGCCGCTGCTCGGATCGCTGAGGATCCCGAGGATCGGAGATTGTGTCCCGGCAAAGCGAGACAGCTTGAGCCCGTTGAGGAATAAGGCTGCGTCGCTCCAGAGTCGACCTGCACCATCCGACTCAAGGACTTCTTCGTCGCGGCGATAGCGCGAAACCAAGCGAGCGCCAGTGCCGGATTGTGATCCCAATTCGACGACGTGGGCTTCCTGAGTCCAGGCTACTTCCGTATCGCAGGTGATCGGAATGAGACCCGCGCCACCATCGCGGCGCCCGTAGTCGCCGGAGAAGGCGGCGCCTGGGTTGCGTTCAAAGTCCCCCATGGTCCCCCAGCCAGCCAACTCAAAGTCCAAGAGGAACAGGCGCCCGCGGGCAGCGGTCTTGGGGAGCAGAATGTCAGCCAGGGCGCCGGGCAATTCAAGGCAGCCCTGAGCCGAGCGCCAGTTGTACTTCAGGCGCTTTCCTCCGGCTCCCTGGAGCAACTGCATCAACTCGCGATCGTCAGGATCGAGAAAGTCCGCCAGCCCTCGGTCCGCCAAGTCAAGGGGCCCCGGTTTGCCCCAGGGACCGCCGCCTTCGCGCTTACGCTCGAGAACGACAACGCGCGGCTCGCTGACGACGTCGGTTGGTGGCGACAGGACCAGGTCCAGACGGATATCCGGGTGGATATCATTCGTTGTCACGCTGGTGGCGATCAAGCGAACTTCGTCGCGCCAGGCGGCCGCTCCCGCCGATTCAGCCGGCACCTCCTCGGGAATCTCCCCAAGGGCTGCGGTGTCCACACCAAACTTGTCCGCCACCGCAAGGGCACCCGCGAAGAGGTGCTTGCAGGGCCCCCACTTCACGAAGGACGGGCAGTCGCAACCACCATCCCAGGAGACCTCGTCCCAGCCCAGCTGAACGGCATAGCTTAGGGAGCCAAGCACTCGGATGTGCGCGTGATCCCCTCGCATACTCACCATCTCCACGTTCCCACCCTGCCAGTACTTCTCACCCATTCGCCGCATCTCGAGCGACATGCTCGGGCCGCTGGCAAGTGGAAAGGTCGTCGGTTGCTCAGCTGTCATTGCCAGGTGACGGTACGGGACCACGGTTCAAAATGCACTTCCTTGCCGCCCCGCCCCGCATTGGCAGCACGAATCCAGTTTCTCCCGCGTGGCCTGGGTACGCGATTGGAAGTCACGCCTCAAACACAGTCGGGGGATCTGGCTCCCCGTCGCCAGATGGCGTACCGTCCCGGCAGCATGTCTAAGTCAAAGCCCAAGCTCACATCCGCCAGTCTTCGCAACGCCTTTCGCGAGATCATTTGGCCGCGGCGAAAGCTGGTTGCCCTGGGGCTGTTTCTGATTGTCCTCAACCGGGCCAGCGGGCTGGTTTTGCCGGCGTCGACGAAGTACCTGGTCGACGATGTGATCGGCGCGGGCAAGGCGGAGAATTTGATGCCCATTATTGCTGGGCTAATCGCCGCCGTGGGAATGCAGGCTGGCACCTCCTTTGCCCTAACGCGCCTCTTGAGCGTGGAGGCCCAACTCCTGATTGCTGAGATGCGCTCTCAGGTGCAGCGGCATGTGCTGAAGCTGCCGATTCGGACCTTCGAAGAGACCAAGTCTGGTGAACTAGTGTCGCGCATCATGAGCGACGTCGAGGGCGTCCGCAACCTGATCGGAACGGGCTTGGTGCAACTCGTGGGCGGAACGCTTACGGCGCTGTTTGCCCTGTTCTTCCTCCTGCGCATCAATGCGTTAATGACCGTCTTCGCCATGGTTCCCCTGGCGCTGTTCTCCATCGTCTCCATCCGCGCCTTCAAGAAACTGCGCCCTGCCTTCCGGGAGCGTGGGAAGATCAACGCAGAGGTCACTGGCCGTTTGACGGAGGCCCTCGGCGGCATTCGCATCATCAAGGGTTTCCATGCCCTGGAGCGCGAGGGTGATGTCTTTCGCAGTGGCGTCATGCGCATCTTCGAGAATGTCAAGGCAACCCTTACAACGTCGGCCGGGGTGACCAGCCTGGGCACGTTCTTTGTGGGCAGCGCCAGCGTGGTGATCCTGGGCTACGGCGGCCACGAGATCCTCGAGGGCCGCATGAGCATCGGCGAGCTGTTTGCATTCACGGTCTTCCTCGCGCTTCTGGTTGGACCCATCGTGCAGATGGCCAACATCGGAACGCAGATGACGGAGGCCTTCGCTGGCCTCGACCGCACAGCTGAGCTGCTCTCGATGCCTGGGGAAGACGACGACCCCCTGCGCTCGTCGACGATGCCGCCAATCAACGGACACGTGGTCTTCGAGAACGTCAGCTTCGCCTATGACGAGGGCGAAATGGTGCTGAAGAACATTTCGTTGGATGCAAAGCCAGGGACTGTTGTGGCCTTGGTGGGAAGCTCGGGCTCTGGCAAATCGACCCTGGCGGGCCTGGCCGTGTCGTTCCTAGAACCAAACGAGGGGCGCGTTGTTGTGGACGGAATCGATCTATCGACGGTGGTGCTGTCGAGCTATCGCAGCCAGTTAGGCCTGGTGCTCCAGGACGACTTTTTATTCGACGGGACGATCCGCGAAAATCTGCTCTTCGCTCGACAGGAAGCGACAACGGAGGAACTCGAAGATGCCGCCCAGCGCGCCTACGTGTCGGAGTTCACCGATCGCATGCCCGCTGGACTGGACACGATCATTGGCGAGCGTGGGGTCAAGCTCTCGGGTGGGCAACGCCAGCGGGTAACGATCGCGCGAGCGATCCTCGCAGCACCCCGGATTCTGTTGCTGGATGAGGCTACGTCGAGCTTGGACACGGAGAGCGAATCCTTCATTCAACAGAGCCTTGAGGAGCTGCTCGAAGGCCGCACAACCTTTGTCATCGCCCACCGCCTATCAACGATTCAACGCGCGGATCAAATCCTGGTCATCGAAGAGGGAGAGATTGTCGAGCGCGGCAAGCACGACGAACTGATGGAGATGGGCGGTCGCTACAACCGCCTGTACACGCTGCAGGCGCGGATCTAGTCGGCGGTACGGATCAAGGTTCCCTACGGCCGATTCACTCCAAGGGTTTTATTGAGGAGTAGGTAACGTAGCCGTTGCCGAGACTTGCGTTCACTTGCAATTCACCCCGGATATACCACGTTAGGGACATGGTGGATTCGCTGCCGGAGTGGAAGACGTTTGTCGGACGTCCAAGCTGCTCCACCAGCTGTTGCATGGTCAGAAGTCGGAGTTCCGCTTGCCCAGCACCGGCCTCTTGGGTTTCGAGGGCCACGAGTTCACGAAGTCTGGCCATGTTGATCGACAGGTTGAGCTGTAATGGCTCAGCAGCATTGGGAGCCGAAAGTGCGTAGGCCTCCAGTTGGGCAACCCGTGCAATGGAACGCTCCAGCTGGTCAATCAAACGTGCAACCTCTCGTTCCTGATCCGTCGATTCAACGGGCACCCTGCCCACCGCGGAAGGCGTCCTCGTGCTGATCGCATTAACAGCTCCGAGGCTCAGACTGAGGGTCGCCAGCTGATGTTCGAGCCGCCGAATCGACGCCTTTAGTTCCGCGTCGTCGGCCGCACGACCTTCGTTCGAGTGCTGGGCCGGAATGGCGGCGACGCTCTCGCTTGCCCTACCGCCTTCACTCACCCGCCGCCCAAGGGCCATCATCGACAGGCCCGTGAGAAGCCCGCCAATTACAGGGCCAACAATCCAAACCCCAAGGCCACCCTTGTGTTGCGTGCTTCTCATGTGTGAACCCTACGGAACCGCGTTCCCCTGCGTCAATTCCCGCTGATCGCAATCACGCTGGATGTTGGCAGGTCTTTACGAGAGCGGTTGAGGTTGATCAGGAGTGAGGCAAAGCTAAAGGTCATCAAGCTTCGATCTGTTTGCGTCGCCGGTGGAATGATGTACAGCTGGCCGCCATGTTCAACGGAGACTGCCGCCGGGTCGTCCGGAGTCCCCACACCTGCCGTAAAGAGCGCGTGTTCTCGCCCCCGCTCGCCGTAGGTCGGCACAAACGACTGCGAACCTTCCTGCGCCCGTAACACTTGTCCAAGGAAGTAGATCAAGCTTTCTGGAGAGCGCATAACAAGCGTGAAGACAAAGCGCTCATTGGGTCCCGACGCGTCAACGGCGACCGAGTTACCGGCTTCTGTCCAGTCACCCTCCTCGCTCACGGGGCCGTCGATGGCCAGGATCAACGAACGGGTTGTTGGTACGACCGCGATGGCCCTCCCCAATCCATTGGGAGTCAGGTCGAAATCGGCTGACCGCAGGGCAGCCAACGCCTTTCCCGAGGGTTGATACAGATGAAAGGATCGCTCTTCCAACGCACTGCCTCGACGCTCCGCCACCGCAAGTCCCCGCTCGAGGAGTTGATCAAGCAGCCTTGAGAAACGCGCGTAGCCCTCAAATTGCATCTCCGCATCAGGCCGATTCGTATAGGCCTGGGTTGTGGTGTTCACCCATTCGCCCTGCGAGCGCGTTTGCTTCGTCACGCTAATCTCCCGCACGCCGAGATGGAACACAAAGCTCGGCGGCCAGCCCTGTTCCAGGAAGTACTGCAGTTGCTGTAGGTCGATCGGCTGCATGATGCCGCGCGTGAATTCCGATGAGACCTGCACGGCCATTTCCAGGCCTGGTTTTGTCACCCACTTAGCGGAAGGCGCAACCGAGTAGTTGTCGATGCTCGCTCCTCCAAAGGGAATGCCTATCCCGCCTGTTCCGTACTCGAGAGTTTCTGTATCGCGCAGCGTTGTAAGCGCCGACCAATGCTGCGGCAGATGCTTTGACGCACGCACGATGTTGAGCAGCACAATCTCGTTATGCGTCTGCTCCAAGACTTTATTCAAGTCCACAGCAGTCGGCGCAACGCGGTGTGTCCCCAGGGGAGCGGCGCAAGCGCTCACCAGCACGAGCAACAGGACAGAAACGGAAAGCGTCTTAGTCATCGAAGGCCAGCAGCTAAGGTCCAGGGAGCAAGCCCGAGTACACTCCCAAAGCCTGGTGGATCGCTTCGGATCTCGATAGAGCAAAAATCCGTTCTCGATCAATTGGGCCAACTGGCCCAGATCCCCTACCTGTTGCTCTCTTGTTGCCTGTGCTTGTCGTTCCAGCCCCTTGGAGCGGAGGTAGCTGTGAAGTTGATTGTCGCGCTTCTCTTGAGTGTGCCTTTGGCCCCCGGAGTCCCGCGATTGTTGCCGCCCATGTCGCCACGTGGTTCACATCCGAGGCGAGGACCGACCCCACGGACAGATGACTGCCCGTAGATTTCGTATCGAACGACGAGCAGGAACCCCGGTGACCCACTTTGCGAGGCTAAGCCTGGGCGCGGGCCCAGGCCTGTGCCTAGCCGTGCAACTGGAGCGCTTCTATCAATCCTTCGGAGCGGATCGGCTTGGTGAGGTAGCCGTCCATGCCAGCCTCGAAACATGCCTGCATACCCATCTCGCTACCGGTCAAGGCGAGGATCGGAATGCGTGTTTTCCCGGCCTGCTCCGCCTGGCGGATCCGTCGGGAGGCTTCACACCCGTCCATTTCAGGCATCTGCAGATCCATCAGGATCAAGTCGAACTCGCCATTGGTCGCCAGTTCCACCGCTTCCCGACCGTTCGAGGCCATCGACACTTTGCACCCCAGACGCGCCAGCATCCTTGTGATAACTAATTGGTTGACCGCGTTGTCCTCCGCGACAAGAACGCGCAAGTCTATCTGGGAAACCGCTCCAGATACGGAGTTCTCGATCTGTGAGAGGTTCACAACCGTCGGTTCCTCGCAAATCTCAAAAGGGATGTCGACATGCAGGGACGTACCTTTTCCAAGCTCGCTTTCGACCGCCACTTCACCTTCCATCAACTCCACCAACTGCGCGACGATCGAGAGCCCCAGCCCCGTTCCGCCAAAGCGCCGTGTGGTCTCCGCTTCAGCCTGTTGGAAGGGCATGAAGATCTCGGCCTTAGCCTCCTCTGTCATCCCAATCCCCGTGTCGGCCACTGTGATGCGCAGGACCTCACGTTCGAGAGTGCTGCTCGGGCTCTCTTGCAGGACGACGGAAACACTGCCTTCCTCTGTGAACTTGATCGCGTTGCTGATCAGGTTCAAACAGATCTGTCGTAGACGCAGCGGATCGCCGAGCCCCGTCGCCTGCATGGCCCAGGGGTCGTAGTTGATCACGAGCCCCTTTTGCGTCGCCTGGTGCCCAATCATGGCAACGGCTTCGCCGATGACATCGCTGATGCTGACGACGACGGACTCGAGCTGAATACCACCGTGCTTAGCTTTCGAGAGATCCAAGACATCATTGATCACCGCCAAGAGTTGATCACCACCCCGACTGATGATCGTCGCTTGTAGACGTTGTTCGTCGCTGAGCTCCGTATCCAACAGGCAGTCCGTCATGCCCAAGATTCCATTCAAGGGGTTCCGCATCTCATGGCTGATCGTCGCGAAGAAGCGCTCCTGGATGCGTTCAGACTCCTCGGCACGCATTCGAGCTTTGACTAGTTCCTCCTGTCGCTCCAGAAGTTCCCTGGTCGCCTCCAGGCCCTTGCTGTTGCCCGTGTGCAACTGCTTCACAAGAATCGCCACGAACGGAACCGTCAGGGCGAGTGCAAGTCCAAGCACACTCGCGTGTTCATCGCCCTTCATAAACAGGACCGTGCTCACCGGCGCGAACAAACACAAGAGGTAGGCCCGCGACAACTGAACCCAGGGTGCCGCCGCTGCAGCCTCCACCCCACCCATGGTCAAGAGGCAGAAAGCCGCGCCCAGGAATCCAGGGGAGATCGTGCTATCCCACGCCAAGCGAGCAGTGAGCATTGACCAAGTCAATCCACTGCCCAACATCGCCACCACAAGCAGGGCCCGCCAGAGAGGCGCACGTGACGGTGTCGTTCGACGGACACTCAAAATCAACGCCAACCGGAGCCCACCAAAGGCCGCGAGTAGCGCCGTCACTGTCAGCATTAGGTTGGGATGGGACTGGTACGTCCTGCCCACCACGCCAACTCCAATCGACGCACACAGATAGAAAGTTACGCCACCCCAACCGGGTTCGGCCAGGTCGAGATCTATCTGCCGGCGAGTGTCCAAGTCCGAGGAAGCCCCTATGTCCGACTGCGTTTCGTCGCTAACGGTGTTGGCGTTGGGGATCTCCGTTGCGGACGTCATTTCTTTCCTCGTCGCCCAAGGCCCGTCGCCGGGCGGCGGTCCCGGGCGAGGACGGACCACAAACTGGTATCGACAGTCGCAGCTCCCGCTCCGAAAGGGAACGGGGCCTTTTTGGGGTTCACACAAGCGCAATATTCGCGGGAGTCCGAGGGAGTCCGATTCTGTAATCCCCCCTGGGGAAGCCTTGGGCTGATCTTGGGACTGTGCCTTGCCCTTAAAGCCAACGGACCTGATCTTGACGACCCAGAGGATCAGGGCCGCGTGCCCCAATCCTTACCTCCCGCCCTTGCACTCCCCATGCTCGGACCACCCCCCAGCCCTGATAAGCTACAACCTGAGTTCTCCCCCCAAGCCCTCCCATTTTCCGACACCAACCCCTGCCCCCTGAACATGCACATTCATCTTGGAGACAACGCACCGGACTTCACCGCCGACACCACCGAGGGAAAACTCAGCTTCCACCAGTGGTTGGGGGATTCCTGGGGAATCCTCTTCTCGCACCCTAAGGACTACACGCCTGTCTGCACAACCGAGCTTGGGACCGTTGCGCGCATGAAGCCGGAGTTCGATAGGCGCAACGTGAAGGTGATCGGACTCTCGGTCGATCCCCTTTCGGACCACGAGGGCTGGTCTAAGGATATTGAAGAGACCCAAGGAGTCGCGCTCAACTTCCCCCTGATCGCAGACCCGGACCGAAAGGTCGCCACGCTCTACGACATGATTCATCCCGAGGCGAGTGACACGTTTACTGTGCGCTCTGTGTTCCTGATCGGCCCCGACAGAAAGATCAAGCTCGTCATCACCTACCCCGCTGCCGTGGGCCGCAACTTCGATGAAATCCTGCGCACGGTGGATGCGCTGCAGCTCACCGCAAAGCACCCAGTAGCCACGCCCGCAAATTGGAAGACGGGCGACAACGTCATCATCGTTCCAACCCTGTCCGACGAGGAAGCCACGAAGAAGTTCCCTGCGGGCTTTGAGACGCTGAAGCCCTACCTGCGCGTAACTGCGCAGCCGGAGGCGACTCCGGTGAAGGCCTAACCGGACACTCGGTCAACTTGAGAGGCTCGATACCCATGGGGTCGAGCCTCTCTTTTTCATCCCTTATTGAAATACCCCCCTCTTTTTCACGAATAACCCTCCGTGACCGCCCAACACACACTTAAGGGTGAGCTTCTGCTGCCCCCCAAATACGTACTGGAGTTCTTCAAACCGGCCCGACTGGAGATCTATGAGAGCCTGCAGGTTTCCGGCCCGGGCTCGATTTCGGAATTGGCACAGCGCCTGGGTCGGGCACCGGATTCGCTCTATTACCACGTCCGTAAACTGGTGAAGATCGGTGTACTGCAGGTACTAGATCGGGCATCCGGTGAGGGCAAGCCAGGACGCAATGGCGTGGTCTATGGCCTCACCTGCGTGGGGGTCAGCATCAAGCTCGATCCAAACTCGAAACCCAGCCGAGAGGCGCTGATCAGCGGTGCAGCGTCGGTGATACGCCTGGCCCAGCGTGACATGGAGAACGCGGTCGAATCCCGCGATGTGCGCACGGAAGGCAAGCGTAAGTCCCTGCACATCAGGCGCATGAAAGTGCGTCTGAAGGACCGCCAACTGGTCAAGGTCAACGCGCTCTTGGCAGAGCTGTTCGAGACCTTGCAAGAACACACGGACAGCACAGAGGGGCGGCTCTTCGCCCTAACCATGTGTATGTCGCCCCTGGAAGAAAGTACCCGCAACTAAGGACTGAACCGATGGCCTTGATTCACATCGCGACCCTGTCAGCGACACTCTCACTCTTCAGCGCCCCCGCGCCCGGCCCTGTTTCGGCGGTGGATTTGGAACTGGGGGAAGTCCTCTCACACGCACGCGAGCCGGCTCACCGACCCGCTTGGGACGAGCTCGAGAACGGCCTAACCCTCATCGGTGACGGCTTGATTCAAATGCTCGAGACTCCCTTTGAGATCACCTTCGCCCCCACTGGCGCCTTCCGTCTCAGCTCACAGGGACCCCTGGGCAACACGAGTGGTTGGGACGGCGAAACATTCTGGTCAAGGACCGCAGAGGGACCGACCGCGGAGTTGCACCTAGAGGCCAAGAATCAACAGCTGTTGGGGCAATGGGTCCACTCGGGCTACTGGGTTGATGCGGGGCCGGCAATTGAGCTTGAGCTCATCGGTGAGACCGAACAGCGCATCACCCTAGGCATTGGCGTGGCTGACGCTGAAAGCGATTCGCGCTTGGTTCTCGACGCTGGCTCCTGGCTTCCGATGGAGCTGATTCAATCACGCATCTCCTACGATTTGACGACCACCTTCAGCGACTACCGCATGGTCGCAGGGGTTCCCATCGCTCACCGTCTGACGACAACGGGATCACCGGTCGAGGGGCATCTGCAGATCAACAGTGCAAGTCCCGCCACGCCGGACCCCGGCGATCGCTTCCACATGAGCACCGCGTCTCCTAAGGACACGCGCTTTACGGAGGACACCCCCAGCGCAATTGAGATTCGGCGCGTGCGCTCCGGACACTTGATCGTGCACCCCCTGGTGAACGGTGACGATCTCGGCTGGTTCATCCTGGACACAGGGGCGGGTCGCCTTTGCATCGACCCCGGTGCCGCCGACAAGCTCGACCTACCCAAGTTTGGCGCTGTCGCCGCCGTGGGCGTTTCGGGAGCCGTAACTGCCAACTATCGCCGGGCAAGCACGCTTTCGCTGGGGCCCGTCGAACTCTCCAACCCGGTCTTTGTGGAAATCGACCTGGCCTTCCTTGAGCAACACTTTGGCGTGCCCGTGTCGGGAATCTGTGGATACGACCTCTTTGCACGGACGGTGTTCGAACTCGACCTGCAGGGACCGAATGCAGCTATCCATGACCCGAGCACTTTCGAGCTGGAGGGTGACGTTTGGACCGACCTGGTTCTTACAGATAACCTGCCTTCCATCCAGTGCCGCTTTGAGGGGGATCAGGTTGGCCTCTTTCGCATCGACACCGGCGACTCGGGGACCGTCCACTTCCATTCGCCCGCGGTCAAGCGTCTCGAGCTGTTGAAGGACCGCAGGGTGACCGGGCATGCACAGGTCGGGGGCGTCGGAGGTATGTCAACGGTCACCGTTGCCGAACTGGAATGGTTCACCCTAGGGGGACGCCGCTACGAGGAAGTAAGCGCCCTCTTCTCCGACAGCGAGATCGGCGCGCACTCCAGCCAACAGACCATGGGGACACTGGGGAGTAAGCTATTCGAACCCTTCATCATCCTGTTTGACTACCAAGGCCAGAGGATCGCGTTGATCCCCCGCGGAGAGTAGCTCGGGTCTAGCCGTCCGTTGACGAACAGCAGAGTAGCGGACGCATTCGGTTACTTCCTCTCGATGTCAGCGGGGTCGATCACATAGACCAACAGATCCCCATGCCGTTCGAGCTGACCGCGAAGCTCGACGGGTTCGGATACGAAGGGGAGCACAGCCTCGTTGACAGCACTGTGGTCCGGGCCCGTCAGCAAGTAGAAGGTGGCCTCGCCCGAATCATCGCGGGTGGTGAAGATCGGCGGGATGCCACCGGAAATACAGCGCACCGCGCAGGCTCTGTGGGTCTTCCCGAAGCCGGGCTTCATCACGCCGAGGAAACACTTCGAATCCGTGATCTCCCCGATCAGTTCGTGTTCCCCGAGGGACTCGACACGTGGTTCTGTCGACCCTTCGCTAATCACAACAACAGCGTCTTCGGCGCCGCTAAGCTCAAACATACCCCGCCCCTGCCTGGTAATGAAGTTACCCCTAGCGCGCACTCGCTTCCCGTCGAACGCGGCGGTTTCCTTCGTGGCTCCGAACTTTAGGCTAGAGACGAGGAGTACGGCCCTCGAGCCGAACGCACTCTCGGGGTCATCGACATAGACGACCGGGTACGGATTGACGCTCAGGTGACCTTCGATGGTGAATGTCGTCGAGGTATCCCACTGTCCAACTCCGGGGTCCTGCTGCCCTGGTGCGATAAAGAATGCCATTGCAATCGCGCCAAGGGCTCCTGCGACGATGAACGCTCTAACGATCGAGTGGAACGCACCCGGCAAGGGCAAGTAACCAACGTAGAACGGATCTTTCGTGTTAGACATCGATGGTCTCCTCGGTCGGTTCGATAAGCGCAGGCTCGACCGGTGTTCCCGGCGGCAACGGCTGGGGATCTAAGAGTATGTCTCGACCGTCCAACTTGACGCGGTAGGTCGGCACCTTCTCGGTGAAGGGCGGCGGTGATTGGCCATTCTCGACGTTGTACTGGTACCCGTGCCAAGGACAGGTCAGGCATCCGTCCATGATCTTGCCTTCACCCAAGGGACCACCCTGGTGCGCGCAAACGTTCGAGATTGCGGAGACCTTATTGCCGTGACGATATACGGCGACGCGCTCCTGACCCTTCACGGGAACGACGAGAGCCCGATCCGGCAAGATGTCGTCTACGCTGCCGATGCGCATCCACTCCTCTGGATCCTGGGCAGTTGCCTCAACGCGTGACTCGCGCAGGCCCGCGAAGAGGTGCAGCCCTCCGACAACCACGATCCCTGCCGCCGTCAACACGACATAGGCTGGGTGCAGCTCGCTTTGGAGGACACCGAGTGCAACGTGCATGACGAGCAACCCGTAGGCGACATACACCAACATGTGCAGCGCCTTCCAAAAGGAGGCCCCAAGGTTCTTCAGCCAATAATCGTGGCTGGTCGCTGCCATCAAGAACAGAATCAGCAGCGCGGCGAACCCAAGGATTTGGAACGGAAAGTACGTGAGCGAGTCGTAGCGCGGGTTCTGCGTGAAGAGCCCAAGGATGGGGTTCGCATCCCCCATCCCGCTGTAGAAGAACGTAGCAAGCACGCCGTGCAAAGAGGCGACGGCGAACGTGCTGACACCCAGATGACGCCGGTTGTACAGCAGTGGCGCAAACTTCGGACTCAGGCGTGCAAGCGGTCCAATGATAAGGATCACGTGCAGCATGAGGAACGCGCAGGTGGCCGTCGCGCGCAGGATGAGCACTGGGGCTGGGGCCAGGTCGTTCGGCGACGGGTGAGTCGCCATCGTGATGACGATGAAAGCCACGTTGTAAAGCACCACGCTCGCCAAGATGGCCATGTCGTAGACGCGCTTGTGTCGGTTCCACTGAACCGCTTGGTAGGCATTACTCACTTGTCTATGACCTCTGTCGCGGGAGGGTTCGACTGCGGCAGCTCGTCCATGACCGGAGGCGCCTGCGTGGGCATTTCCCTGCGAGCAGCGATGCCAAAAAACAAACCCAGAAGGGCCAGCGGGGCGAGGATCGCCCAGACCACGAAGTGGGTCTTTCTGTGTCCACGCCTCATACCGCCGCCCCCTTTTTGCGCAGAAGCTTGCTCAACAAGAGGGGCCACAGCGCTGCGGAGCCGGGCAGCACGAGGAGCCGGAAGCCGATGGGTGCAGCCTTGGCGACGGGGTCCAAGATCGCCGCACCCTTCATCGCGAAGAATACGCCAAACACCAGGCCGATACCGATGTAGGCCAAGAACAAGGGGATCACGATCTCCATGCGATGACCTCCGCTTCTCCTGTTGTCTCAATCGATGAGCAGACCAGGCGTTCTGCAATAGTCGCTCTCTTCATTAGATCAGCTCTCCATCTGTCATGACTTCCACAGTTGCGGGGCCCTCGAAGGCTAGTGCCCGCGCAATCGCCTCCTCGAGACTGTGGCTTGTCGGTCACGCGAATCCCAAGCCCCCCGCAACTCGTGACGTAATCGGCGATGTTGGGGTTGGGCAAGGAGGTCTCCCGCACATCCCATCTACCGGCGCGCTGCTCCTTCGAGGTCTTCCCGAGCTCGTCGTTGCTATGTGCGTTCATTCCTAATCTCCCAAGGGGACGACGCCCGCGTAGGGCACGCCCGTTAGGTAAGCAAGATCCCTCTTCCAGGTGGTTAGATCCTGGAGGTTCAACTTGCTGAGGTCGTCGTGCCCGCAGGCACGGGCCAAGACTTTCATGAGGCCGACGCTCGCTTCAAAGAAGTTCGAGAGCTGCTGAGCCGACTTCTGCACTTGCAGGCGTGCGCGCAGGCCTGGCTGCTGCGTCGCGATGCCAACGGGACAGTTGTTCGTTTCGCATGCACGCATGCCAAGGCATCCGATCGCTTGGAGAGCTGCGTTCGACAACGCGATGCCGTCCGCGCCAAGTGCAAGCGCCTTGACGAAGTCGCCCTCGTGGCGGAGGCCGCCTGTGACAATAAGGGTCACATCCGGCGCCTTCTTGTCGAGGTGGCGTCGCGCACGGGCAAGCGCCGGCAGGGTGGGAATGGAGATGTTGGCCTTGAAGACCTCCGGGGCAGCCCCGGTACCTCCACCGCGCCCGTCGAGAATGATGTAGTCGCAGGACGCTTCGAGGGCGAAGTCGATGTCTGCTTCGATGTGCTGCGCCGAGAGCTTGAAGCCAATCGGTACTCCCCCGGTGACCTCACGGACCTCGTCGGCCAGCTTGCGGAAGTCCGCCGCTGAGTCGAGATCAGAGAACCGCGAAGGGCTGATCGCTGCGGTTCCAGGCTCAAGGCCGCGTACCTCCGCGATCTTGCCAATGACCTTGTTCCCGGGCAGGTGACCGCCGGTGCCCGTCTTCGCCCCCTGACCGCCTTTGAAATGGAAGGCCTGGCAACGGGCAACCTTGTCGAGGCTCCAGCCGAACTTCGCGGAGGCAAGTTCATAGAAGTAGCGCGAGTTCGCTGCCTGCTCCTCGGGCAGCATCCCGCCTTCTCCTGAGCAGATACCGGTCCCGGCCATCTCGGCTCCAATCGCGAGCGCCACCTTGGCCTCTTCGGAGAGCGCACCGAAGCTCATGTCGCTGACGAAGAGTGGAATCTTCAGTTGCAGCGGTTTTTTTGCCCGGGGACCGATCACGAGCTCGGTACCAACCTCCACTTCATCGAACAGAGGCTTGGTGGCGGCCTGGGCCGTAAGTACCTGCAGGTCGTCCCAGAGCGGCAGCTCGGTCAGCGGGACCCCCATCGCGGAAGTAGGCCCGTGATGTCCAATTCCTGCGTAGCCCTTCTTCGCGAGAGTTTGAATGTGCTGGTTGAACGGTTCCTCCGGCCCGCCATGAACGTCCGCATAGAGACCGAGGTACTCCTCGCGATTATACGGCTGAGGGTGCGCCCGCTCGAACGCCTTGACCTGCTCTAGGTCTACGCAGACGTCGCCGCCATCGATCCAGGCGTCGAACTTGTGGAGCGCCTCCGCGTTGTTGTATGCGCTGACCCCAGTGTCGAGCCGGTAGTCCCATCCGTGGACACCACAAATCAGGTTGTCGCCCTCGACACTCCCGTCCGACATGAGCGCTCCGCGGTGAAGGCAACGGCCGTAGAGCACCGAGACAGAGTCGCCTTGGCGAACCACGACGAGGTCGACGCTGGAGACGAGGGCGTACTGAGGCTCCCGATCAGGGAGTTCGCTCCACTTGGCGACGCATGCGGATTCTCTAGTCTTGTGTTCTTTCATGCTCTTGTCTTCTACCTGGTATTCGCGCGATCTTCTGGGACTGGAGCCTACCGAGACGAGAGTTTCCTTGAAACTCAAGTTTCTCAGTGGCTATGGGCACTGCAAAAACACCGACTGCTCCTTAATCGATGCGATGGAGGTCGTAGGTGGCAAAAGGCCTGGAACGATCATCCGTTGTCTCGGAAGGGGTCCGTGTCGCTTCAACGAACTTCGCCGCGAAGAGGGCACCCAGGAGGGCAGAGAGTTCCATTGACATGGGTTTGTGGGTATTGCCAAACGCTCGAGAACAAAGTCAGCATCGGCAACAGGAAGGAGGAGGTGATTAAGTCGGTCGCGCTCTACTCCGCGTAACCCGGATAATAGACCGCCCGCTCGACACGCTCCTTGAGCGTGCTTCCCTCCGCTTCGACTGCCCCTGCATGCCCCGACTCGTGCATGCACTTCGCAACAGCAGTCGCGATTGCGACTGAGATTTTCCGGATAGATCGCAAACGCGGATACAGGGCGCCCTCTTTAAGATCTTCCGCGCTCACGCAATCGGCCAAGGCCCGCGCGGCCGTCAGGAATGCGTCGTCGGGGAGGCTCTTTCCCTCCGCGACAACCGCGCCCAGTCCGATGCCCGGGAACACATAGGCGTTGTTCCCCTGTGCCGGCCTGAAACGCTCTCCGCCATGGACGACTTGATCAAATGGACTTCCGCTCGCGAAGAGAGCACGGCCATCCGACCACGCGTAGGCTTGCTCCGCGGTGCACTCCGCCTGCGACGTCGGATTCGATAGCGCAAAAATCACAGGGCGAGGGTTTAGCTTCGCCATTGCGCTCACCACGCGTTCATCAAAGGTCCCCGGAACCCCGGTGGCGCCAATCAGAACGTGCGGGCGAATCGCCTCGATAGCTTCAAGGAAACCGAGGGGCTCGTGTTCGTGGGCATAGGGAAGGTTGTGTGGCATCAAATCGTCACGAGACGCAACGACTAACCCATCCTTGTCGACGAACCACAGTCGATTGAGAGCTTCGCGTTCATCGAATCCCTCAGATCGGAAGGCCGCAGTCATCAGATCGCCAATCCCTGTGGCCGCCGAACCTGCCCCCAGAAACATGATGCGGAGATCACGGAACGGCGTACCCGTAATGCGAGATGAGGCAAGCACGCCCGCAAGAGCTACTGCCGCTGTTCCCTGGATGTCATCGTTGAAACACAGGACCTGGTCTCTGTACCTGCCAAGCAAGCCGTACGCGTTTGGCGTCAGAAAGTCCTCGAACTGCACTAGCACGCCGGGATACCTATCCTGAAGGGCCTCGATGAACTCGTCCATGAGCTCTAGGTAGGGGGGGCCATCAAGGCGTTTGTGCGGGTAGCCTAAGTACAGAGGGTCGGCCAAGAGCTCCTCGTTGTTCGTGCCCACGTCGAACATGACAGGCAAGCACTGCCCGGGGGGGATTCCGCCACAGGCTGTGTACAGGGAGAGCTTGCCGATGGGAATTCCCATGCCGTTGGCCCCAAGATCGCCAAGCCCGAGAATCCGCTGGCCATCGGTAACTACGACGACCCGAACATCTTCGGAGGGCCAGTTGTCCAGCAGTGAGCGGATTTGGCCGCGGTCATCAGGAGTGATATAGAAGCCGCGTGGACGCCTGAAGATGTGGGCGAATTCCTTGCAAGCCTGTCCAACGGTAGGCGTGTAAATCAGCGGCATGATCTCTTCGATGTTTTCGATCACGACGCGGAAGAACAGCGTCTCGTTCCGGTCGAGCAGCGCCAAAAGGAGTATGTAGCGCTCGATGTCGGAGTGCTTGCGCCGCAGGTTTTCCATCACCCGTTCGCACTGATCCGCAAGGGCTGAAACCTTATGGGGGAGCAGCCCCCGAAGGCCGAACTGCTCCCGCTCCTCGCGCGTAAAGGCCGTTGATTTGGAACGCGTGGGATCGTGAAGGAGCGAATATCGAGAGGGGTTTGTCATGGGAGACCGTTCAGTTGGTTTGAAGAAGCAGGAGACAAGCCAGAGCAGTCGCGTTCGGCTACCGACTCCAGCACTCCGAGGGCCGGTTGAGTGCCCACCGTTCGTCACGTCGCCTGTAGGATGGAGTTTGTGCTCCTCAGCCCGTCTAAATTCCAGATTCAGTCGACCATGCTGCGCTCCTTCTTCATCCTTCTACTTGCCCTGCTTTCGCTCTCCGCGGCCCCCCTACAAAAGGAGTCAGCGGCTCCCTTTAGCGGAGATGCGCTGGCTGATCTCCTTAGCAAACACCGGCACCATCCGGCTGTCACGACGATGCTGGGTTGGATGGATCAAAGCCAGTTCGACAAGCCCGAGGGATCCATCTTTGCCAAGGGTGTGGAGATCCGTTTCGAGGAGAGTCGCGTCGTCAGAGTCTCCCTCACAGTCAGCAACGGAACATCCTCCCACTGGGCGGGGAGCTTACCGATCGGATTGACACGCGAAACGCTTCGGTCCGCGATCACGTCCGACCGAAATTGGGAACCAAGCGGCCCCTACCGGCAGTACAAGTCAACCCAGCACCGCCTGTTCGGCGAGACCAGACTTGAGGGCATCGAAGCCCGTGTCGGCTACGCCCACGCGCGCATCGCGGAAGTCATCCTACTCCTGGATCTCCCCACCTATTGGAAGTCGTACTGCACTGCGATCCAGGCACAGATCGACGTCAAGCAGTTCAGCTCCGACTTCTGGTTCGGAATCATCGGAGGGGACGTTGCGGGCGGCGACGGGGAACTCTTGGTCGCCTGGGTCGGCCTTGTCCCCGGTAGCGCGAGCGCATCACGCGCGGGTCTGACCGTTACGTTGGCGGAGGACCGCTGGATCGACCGCATTGCTTTCGACAACAAGTTTAAAGGCGAGCGTCCGATGAAGCTGGGGGCATCCCCCACAGGCGAAGCAATCATCCCGCTCCTTGGGCCCGCCGAAGACGCCGAGACTCGAGCGCCCTTCTGGCACATATCCTTTCCAGAGCAACCTCCGACGCATGTGCATCTGACACTGTCGACTGACGAGGACGGAGGGGCCTCAACGCTGACAATTAGTCGACCGCGCTCTGAGCTCGTGCGTTGGTTTGGCCTGATGAACGATACGGGCGCGCCGGATGCGGAGCTTGTGGCGAGTATTGCCGAGCTGTGGTCACGTGCCACTGGATCGCCTAAATCCATCCTTGGTCGCAACGAATCTAGGGAAGGAATGTTCGGCACGATTGCACAGTGGGGTTCGCGCCTCCTCCTTGGGAATGTCATCGGTGGGCTCATCACGGCGCCGGCCGAATTCGATGTCATTCCCATGACTCACATCGAGTACATGCTTCGACAGGTGCGAAACGGGGGCACCACCGCGGGAGCTGCGCTCAAGCCTTTCGCTGCACCCATTGGCAAAGCTCTTGGGAACGCCTTCGCCCTCAGCCAGCGCGCTGCGGAAGGCGTGGCCCCGACCTCTGTGACTTGGCGAGAGGAAGGCGAAGACCCCTTCTCGCCCGGGCCTTCCCTGTCCATCGAAGCCCGCAAACCCGCCCTCGCCGCCGATGGTTCGGCGATGCCGGGGTTCGATCTGTACCTTGTCATCCGCATACCCGAGTAAGCGCCCAAGTAAGTGGCAAAACGGAACCAGGTTCTACGCCAATGGTCATCCACTACGATGCCCTCTTGAGCTCTTTCATTCAGATCTTCATGCGCGGGAAAAAGGCAAAGGCCCGAGCCCTGCGAATGTCAATGCTCGCGGGCATCGCTGGATATATCGCGGTCTACGGATCCATCCATTGGCTCTCCCGTCACGACAGTGGCGATCCACATCAAGTTGTCGGTGAGCTCTGGATGAGCAGCGTCTTGATCTCCTTCTGTGCGTCGCTGTTGGGACTCGTGATCGTCTACTTGAATCGCAAGAGCTGCCCCATCGTCGCACGCAACTGGGCTCCCATTGCTGTTGGTGGGAGCTACGTTATTGGGCTGCTGATCTCGGTCGTTACCCTGCGGTCTACGTAGAAGACAGGGGCAGTGTCGTCCTGAACGGCTGTACGGAATCAGGGTCTGTACCCCCGTTCAACTCTTCCTGATCGCGCCATCGCTCACGCTGGCCCTTCCTTTTGCAGGTAGCTTTTCTCCTTGTAGTTCATCGCGTAGATCACAAACACGATGGAGGCCACGAACATGATCTTGGTGAAGAACCAGTAGTAGTCCGCTCCGACCAGGGTGGAATTCCCGTGCTCATCCATTGTGGTGCGGTTGACGATGGCCGTGAATGCGTTGCCTGCGGACTGGCTGAGGAAGAAGAGGCCCACGATGAAAGACTTCATCTCGGGCATGGCCTGGGTGTAGGAGAACTCGAGCAGAGTGACCGCAATGAGAACTTCGGAAGCGGTCAGAATGGCATAGGCTAAAACTTGCCAACCGATGCTGGGGGGAGCCGTTCCCGCCAGCTCGGCAGCAATGATCCACTCCTCGATCGTGGACGTGAGCACATAGGTCGCCACCATCAAGAACATGCCGAAACCCGCCTTGCGCAAGGCGGTCAGTGCAAAGAAGCGACCGACGAACGGATAGAGCACATAGGCGAAGAGCGGGACGAAGATCACGATGCCCAGTGGGTTGAGCGCTCCGATTTGTGCCTCGTGCAACTCGAAGCCGAAGACCATGCGATCCATTCGCTCGGCCTGGCCGATCCAGGCCGAACCCGTTTGATCGTAGAGTGAGTAGAACACGGCGACGATCAGGTAGATCGGAACCAGCTTGCCGATGATGTTCAGACCCTGCCCGGTGAAGGCGCGCTTGAAGTACCCGGCACCCGCGGGAGGAATGTGGATGAAGCGGTGGCGGCCCATCCAGAAGGCAAGCGTCGCCAGGGCCATGGCGATTCCGGGAATGGCGAAGGCTGGTCCCACCCCGTAGTGGCGGAGGACAACCGGTAAGGCCGCGTAGGCGGTGAAGGCGCCCACGTTGATCGCCACATAGAACCAGCCAAACATCGGCTCCAACAAATGCTTGTTCGATTCTCCGAACTGGTCGCCCACGTGGGCGGAGACGCAGGGCTTGATGCCACCCGCTCCAATAGCGACCATCATCAAGCCAGCCATCATGAAAGCTTCGGGCGAGAAGGTCGCCACTAGGATGGAACTCGGCATGTCCATCATGGCCAGCAAGCCGTGGCCGATGCAGTAGAAGACCGAGATGAACAGGATGGTCCGGTACTTGCCCAGGAAAGCGTCGGCGAGCAGCGCGCCGAGGATCGGGAAAAAGTAGGCCAGGGATGTGAACCAAGAGACCGCTTCGGTCGCCTGGGTCTTGGTGTAGAAAGCAGCCTCGCCGTGCGCGTCCGTGAGGTACTTGGTCATGAAGGTGAAGAGGATGGCCTTCATGCCATAGAAGCTCAGGCGCTCGGCAACCTCGTTACCGACGATGAAGGGGATTCCCTTCGGTAAGCTCGTCGAGGGTACGGGGGCAGTTAGATAGGGCTTCATGCGGAGGAGCTTCTGTGGGGTTGGCACGCCCCGGTGTTAGTCGAGCAATAAGTCGAAGATGGGGGCCTGTCGTTCACGTACAGCAAGAGCTGCGTTCGAGTCAACGCTCGGACGCTGGGTGCAGCGGGGAACCGCTGCGGGCGATGCGTTCCGTGGCAGCCACGAGTTCGCGCGTGATGCCCGGCTCGTGGGAGGAGTGGCCGGCGTCCGGAACGACGCGGTAGTCGAGTTCGGGCCAGGCGCGGCACAGGTCGTTCAGGCTGCGGACCGGGCAGACGATGTCGTAGCGGCCGTGCACGGCGAAGGCAGGGATTTGGCGCAGGCGTTCGACGCGCTCCAAGATGGCGTTGTCGGGCTGGATGCCGGCGCGGAAGAAGTGAGCCTCAAGGCGGGCCAGGTTCCAGGCCAGTTCGTCTTCGGCGAAGGCATCAGTGAACTCCGGGTTCGGCAACAGCGTGCAACAGGAGCCCTCGTAGATGCTCCAGTGTCGAGCCGCATCGAGGGCAACTTCGTGGTCGTCGCCGGTCAGCCGGCGCCAATAGCCTTCCATCAAATCGTCGCGCTCCTCCTCGGGCAGGTGATGGGCAAAATCACGCCAGAGTTCCGGCTGGATCCAGCGGATGCCATAGAGCCACCACTTGAGTTCGGCGGCGGTCAACAACCAGATGCCGCGTAGCACCAGGCTGAGCACTCGATCCGGGTGTGCCTGGGCGTAGCATAGGCTGAGGGTGCTGCCCCAGGAACCACCAAAGACGTGCCACTGTTCGAGCCCTAGTTCCTCGCGCAGGCGTTCGATGTCGGCAATCAAGTGCTCGATCGTGTTGTCGCGTAGCTCGCCCAGAGGCTTGGAGCGTCCGCAGCCGCGCTGGTCGAAGAGGATCGCGTGGAACTTCTCGGCATCAAAGAAACGGCGGTCCGTTGTCGAGCAGCCCGCACCGGGGCCGCCGTGCACAAACAGAATCGGAATGCCCTCGGGGTTGCCGCAGCGTTCGTAGTAGAGCGTGTGCAGATCGTCGACGGCTAAGGTACCGGTAGCGAAGGGCTCGCGCGGCTCGAGGAAGTGTTCGTTGGCCATGATTCAGCGTGCCCCGGCGGGCAAGTTGTCCTGGAGGTAGCGCGTCAAGCGGGTAAAAAGGTGCAGGGTCGTGTTCGCTCCCTGACTGATCGAGTGGGTCCGGTTGGGATAGATCTGCATCTCGAATTGCTTGTTGTGGCGAATCAGTTCGTCGACCAGCATCTCGCAGTTCTGATAGTGGCAGTTGTCATCGCCGCTGCCGTAGACCAGCAGGAGGTTGCCGCGTAAGTGCTGTGCGTGGGTGATCGGTGAACCGAGCCGGAACCCTTCGGGGTTGTCCTTCGGCAGCCCCATGTAGCGTTCCTGGTAGGCCGTGTCGTAGAAACGTTGGTCGGCAACGAAGGCAATTGCCATGGCCGTGTGGTACAGGTCCGGGTAGCGGAAGATGGCGTTGAGGCTCATCGAACCACCCCCGCTCCAACCCCAAATGCCGACCCGCGAGGTGTCGAGGTAGGGCCAACGCTCCTGCAGGGCGCGCAGCGCAGCGGCCTGGTCCTGGGGGGCGATGATGCCGATCTTGCCATAGATGGACTTGCGCCAGGCCGTGCCGCGCGGACCAGGGGTGCCGCGGTTGTCGATGCTGAGGACCACGTAGCCCTTTTGGGCCAGCAACAAGTGCCAGAGGTAGTTATTGCCACCCCAGCGGTCGACCACCGTCTGCCCGGCGGGTTCGCCATAGACGTAGACCAGCACCGGGTAGCGTTTGTCGGGGTCGAAGTCCGGTGGGCGTATCACCCAGCCGTCCAGCTCGACGGCTTCTCCCGTGCTCTCGTCAGTCTCGACGGCGACACGGAAAAACTCGGCCGGGCCCGTGTCCAACTGGGCCAGCTGTGCTTTCAGCGCCGCGTTGTCGGTCATCGTCCGCAGCACTTGATGACCCGGTAGCGAGACTAATTCGACGCTGGCCGGTGCACCGAAGGCCGAGTAGCGATGGATGGCCCAGTCGCCGTTGGGAGAGATTTGATAGGCGTGGGTGCCGCGCTGCTGGGGCGTAATCCTGAGCGGCTGCTCGCCATCGCCGCCGTCCAACCGCGCCCGGTAGAGGAAGCGTTGCGTCGGGTCGTCCGGGGAGGCGATGAAGTACACCCAGCCGCGCTCGGCGTCGATGTGTTGAATGCTGACCACATCAAAGTTGCCCGGTGTCACCAGGGTGGTGCTCGAGCCGTCGCGCGCCACAAAGTAAAGATGCTTCCAACCGTCGCGCTCGCTGACCCAGGTGAAGCGCTGGCCGTCATCGAACCACTTGACGTCGTCGCAGACTTCGACCCAGGCCTCGTTGCGGTCGTTGAACACAGTGCGGGCGACGCCAGTGGAGACGTCCGCCAGCATGACCAGGCACTCGTTCTGCAGACGGTTGAAGCGTTGCAAGATCAACTCGCTCGAGTTATCAGCCCACTCCATACGTGCCACGTAATCGTCACTCGGGTGGCCCGGAAGGTCGATCCAGCGAATTTCACCGCCGGCCGCCGGCAGCGTTCCGATACGGCAAGTGGGATTGGTGGTGCCCACCTTCGGATAGCGGTAGGGCGTGACCTGCGAGTACAGGCCCAGGGTGTTGTTGACCAGGCTGAACTGACCGACCGCCTCGGCGTCGAGCTGCCAGAAGGCGATGCGCTGACCATCCGGACTCCAGCGAAAGCCATCGCGCAGGCCCCACTCCTCCTCGTAGAGCCAGTCGAAGGTGCCGTTGGTGAGCGTGTCCGAACCGTCGTGGGTCAGGCGCGTGATGACCCCATCAGCCAGACTCTCGACGTAGATATCGTGTTGGTAGAGGTAGGCGACGCGCTCGCCGGCCGGATCGAACTTGGCGAACTGCAGCCGCGCTTCTTCAAACCCCTGGCCGAGCTGGCGCAGCTCGCCGGAAGTTCGGTCGAGCACCCAGTAGTCACCGCGGGTGTGGTAGCGCCAAACCCGGCGCGTGTTGGTGAAGATCAACACCTGCGCGCCATCCGCGGAGAAGCGGTAGTCCGCAATGGTGAGGGGCTCGCTCGCGCCAGCCGGCACCAGCTGCTGCGCGGCGACGAGTATCTCCCGTTTGCCGCTGGCCGGATCGTAGCGCACCAGGTTTCGTCCCTGGCCGCCGGCGGCGTCTTCGAGGGTTGCGAGTCCGCTGTCCTCCAGCCACCAGGCCGGTCCGAAGCCTTCGGCAGCAAAGTGGCCGCCGAAGATTTGCTCCAGGGTGATCTCGCCCGTGCTGGCCGGGGCCTGACCAGCAGTCGAAGGCAGTGTCTCCGTCGATGAGCATCCGAGGTTGGCGAATAGAGCGAACAGCAGTACCGCGAGCGCTGTCAGTTGGCAATGCACGCGTGCCGACGGGAGAGACGGAGGGAGGCACTGTTTCATGGTCGCAGGTCCGTGATCAGATGGAACGTTGCTGGCGGCAGGTTTGGGCCTGATGCCTGCGGGCGGGCCGTCGAGGCGTCCCGGGGGCTTGCGCGAGATAATGTCAGGTTTGGGGCTGATGCCCGGTGTCACAATGTGTATTTTGTACACAAAGTCACGATTTTCCCGCTACCTACCCACTCCATGTCGACGCACAAGGTCCTCATCGCCGGCGCTTGGCGCGCCTCCGATTCGCTCGGTACTTTCCAGGCCCAAAACCCGGTCACGGGGACGAGTCTGCCGGGCTCCTACCCCACCAGCAGCTGGGCCGATTGCGACGCGGCTTTGACCGCCGCCCAGCAGGCCTTCGAGGGTCTGCGGCAACTGCCGCCGTCGATCATGGCGGACTTCCTCGATGCCTACGCGGATCGCATCGAAGCCCGGGCCGCGGAGATCACGGAGCTGGCCAACCTCGAAACCGCCCTGCCTCTGGAACCGCGCCTGGCCAAGATCGAGCTGCCGCGCACCACCGGGCAAATGCGTCAGGCCGCTGAAGCCTGCCGCTCCGGACACTGGACCCATCCGGTGATCGACACCGCCGCCGGAATTCGCACCCAGTACGGGCCGATCGGGCCCGTGTGCGTCTTCGGTCCCAACAACTTCCCGCTGGCTTTCGGTAGCGTCTCCGGCGGCGATTTCGTGGCCGCCATCGCGGCCGGCAACCCGGTCATCGCCAAGGCGCATCCCCTTCATCCGGGCACCACAAGACTCCTGGCGGAAGAAGCCCAGGCCGCCGCCGAGGCCCTGGGCCTACCCGCGGGTACGGTGCAATTGCTCTACGACTTGCCCTTCACCGACGGTGAGAAGCTAGCGCAGGATTCGCGCCTGGCGGCAATCGCTTTCACCGGCTCGCGTCAAGGTGGGCTCAAGCTCAAGGCCGCTGCCGATGCCGTTGGCAAGCCGATCTTCCTGGAGCTCGGTTCCACCAACCCGGTGCTGATCTTGCCCGGAGCCCTGGCCGAAAAAGGCGCGGCTCTGGCGGAGGAATTCTCCGGCAGCTGCCTGATGGGCACGGGCCAGTTCTGCACCAGCCCGGGCATGCTCGTGATGCAAGCGAGTGCCCAAGCCGAGGCCTTCGTGGACAAGACCGTCAGCGCTTTCGCAGCCGCCCCCAGCGGCGTGCTGTTCTCGGAAGCAGGTTGCCAGGGTCTTGCGAGCGCGGTGCAAGGCTTGAGTCAGGCCGGCGCCCAAGTCCTCACGGGTGGGATGCCTGTGGCTGGCGATGCCCGGCGCTACACCAACACGGTGCTGCGCGTTTCGGGCGCTGACTTCCTCGCCAACAGCCAGGCCTTGCAGAACGAGGCCTTTGGCAACGCCACAATGATTGTGGTCACGGCGGACCAGGCCGAAATGTTGCAGGTGCTTGGCGCGCTCGAGGGCAACCTGACCGGGTGCATTTACTCTGCCACCGACGGCAGCGACGACAGCGCCTACGACGCACTGGCCCCGGCCCTACGCCAACGGGTCGGCCGACTGATCAACGACAAGATGCCCACCGGCGTCGCTGTGTCCCCGGCCATGAACCATGGGGGACCCTTCCCCGCCACAGCCCAAGCCGGATTCAGCGCCGTGGGCATTCCCGGGGCCCTGCTACGTTTCGCAATGTTGCAGTGCTACGACAACGTCCGTCCCGAGCGCCTTCCGCCGAGTTTGCGCGACGAGAATCCGCGTGAACTCTGGCGCCAAGTGGACCAGCGCTGGACCCAAGAAAGCCTCTAGCGGCCTGACCCGTGCGCATCTCCGAATACATCCAACGCGACCTCGAGTTCAAAATCCGTGTCGGATCCGATCTGCCCGAGAAGTTGACACTTGGCGCTATCGCCCAGCTCTATGGCGTCAGCGCGACTCCCGTGCGACTCGCCCTAGGGGAACTCGTCGGGCAGAACCTGATCATCCGCCAGGAGAACGGTCGCCTCAAGCTGAACCCATCCGCACCTGGGGACTGCGTCGCAGCACCCCCCGCGCGTCCGACCGACTGGGAAGATGTGCTCGCTCGCGAAGTAATCCTGATGAGTATGCGTGGTGAAGATGGCTTCGTGCGCGAAGAGGCCATGGCCGAGCGCCACGGCATCGGACGCACCCTGGTACGACGCGTTTTCGCACGCCTAGCCGGGGGCGGTCTCCTGGAACACATTCCGCGCCGCGGTTGGGTGGTTCCTAGTTTCAATCACGCGGAGATGGATGCCTACCTAGTGGTGCGCGAGTCGCTGGAGGTCAAGGCCCTGGAACTAGCCCGCGCGCACCTGGATAGCACCCGGATTCAGGCCATGATCGAAGGCAACTCACCCGGGGCCGTGGCGGCCGCGTCCATCGACAATCGGCTGCACGCTTACTTCATTGAACAGTCTGGCAACCGCTACATCGCAGCGTTCTTCGACTCCCACGGACGCTACTACAACGCACTCTTCGACTACGCCGCCCTGGGCGCCGAGAAGCTGGCCGAGATGGCGGGTCAGCACCTGGACATTCTTAACCACATCGACTGTGGACGTTGGTCCCGTGCGCAACGGGCACTCGCGAACCATATTCAATCCCAGAAACCCGTGATGGAAGCGATGATCGCCAGCTTGAGCCTTCCATCACACTCTGCCGCGACGGCACACGAAGCTTAATTCTCCGATGGACACCAGCATGTTTCACGGCTGTATCCCAGCCCTCATGACTCCCTGCGCCGCAGACCGCAGCCCCGACTTTTCCGCACTGGTGCGCAAAGGCCTGGAGCTGATGGAAGCCGGCATGAGCGGCGTTGTCTACTGCGGTTCAATGGGCGACTGGCCGCTCTTGAGCGACGAACAACGCCAGCAAGGCGTAGCCGACCTGTGCGCCGCGGGCATTCCAACAATGGTGGGAACGGGCGCCGTCAACACGCGCTCGGCCACGGCCCACGCCGCCCACGCCAATTCCGTGGGTGCCAAGGGCTTGATGGTCATCCCGCGAGTCCTCTCCCGGGGTACATCGCCCGCCGCCCAACGAACGCACTTCGCCTCGATCCTGGCGGCGGCTCCAAACGTGCCGGCAGTGATCTACAACAGCCCCTACTACGGCTTTGAGACCCGCGCGGAGCTGTTCTTCGACCTGCGCCGCGAGTTCAAGAACCTGATCGGCTTCAAGGAGTTCGGCGGGTCTGCCGCCTTGAGCTATGCCGCCGAACACATCACGAGCGCGGACCCGGAGCTGGCCCTGATGGTCGGCGTCGACACCCAGGTGTTTCATGGCTACGTGAACTGCGGCGCCACCGGTGCCATCACCGGCATCGGCAACGCCTTGCCGCGCGAGGTGTTGCGCATGGTCGAGTTGTGCACCCTGGCACAGGCGGGTGATGTGGAAGCGCGCCGCCTGGCCTTGGAATTGGAAAAGGCCCTGGCCGTGCTCTCGTCCTTCGACGAAGGACCCGACCTGGTCCTGTTCTACAAGTACCTCTTGGTTCTCAACGGTGAAGAGCAGTACCGCCTGCACTTCAACGAGAACGACGCCCTAAGCCCCAGCCAAGCGGCCTACGCCGAAGATCAGTACAGGCTCTTCAAAGCCTGGTGGGCCCAGTGGCCCGGCGCCCAGTGACCGCAGCCGGTTTCCGCTAGCCGCAGCCGCCGCTGCCGCAGCCCTCGGACGTGCCGCACAGGCGGGCTTCGATGGCCTTCGACGTCGGAGTGATCGACAACCCCCCGAGTGCCGTGCAGCGCAGCTCGCGGGCCATGTTCTCGCTGATCTCGCGGTGCGCATCGAGCACTTCGTCCAGGGGAATCAGATGGTCATAGCCCGCCAGCGACATGTTGGCGCAGGCCAGCGCATTGGCGGCGCCGGCCACGTTGCGGCCGAGGCAGGGGGCCTCGACGCGGTTGGCAACCGGGTCGCACACCAGCCCCAGCACGTTCTGCAGGGCCTGGCTGGCCGCTCCCAACCCTTGTGCCGCGTTGCCACCGGCAAGTTCGACCAGCGCCGCCGCCGCCATTGCCGCGCCCGCGCCGGTCTCGGCCTGGCAGCCGCCGACTTCCGCCGCGAAGCTCGATCGCGTGGCGGTAAACACTCCGATCAGGCCCGCCGCTAGCATCGCGCGCAGTGTCTGATCTTCAGAGGATCCTTGAACTTCCGCCGCGGCCAAACATGTGGCCGGGAACGTGGCACAGGAACCAGCCGTCGGCGCCGCGACGATGACACCCATCGAACTCTTCACTTCCATCAGAGCGGTGACGTACAGGATCGCGCGGTTGAGGATGCCGCCATCCAGCAGTTCGCCGCGTTCGAGCTTGGCGGCGAAATTGTGGCTCTGGCGCGGCAGAATGCGGTCCGCGTACTCCGTACCCGCCAAGCCTTCCTTTACCCCCGCACGCACGATCACGAGGATCTTGCGCATCTGTTCCAGAACCGCATCGGGACCGATGCCAGCCCGGGCACATTCGTAGTCCAGGGCAAAGTCCGAGAGTTTGCGCTGCTGGGGATCCCCCAGCGCCAGCATCTCACTGGCATGCAAGAAGGGCACTGTCAGACCCTTGCGGGAGCGCACCGGCAAGACTGCGTCCAGTAGACGCACGCGCTGCACCGCCGGCAGCTCCTTCAACACGTCGCCAGAAACGAAGGCCTGGGCCTTGCAGATGATTCGAACCGGAGACGTCCCCGCGATTTGCACTTCGTCGATGTCGTCGCGTTCGCGCAGAATTGCGGCGGTCGAGGCCCCGTCGTCAAGGACGTCGAGCAGGGTTACCGCATAGTCGCCGTGCAGGCTAACGGGCGTGCCATCGACCTCGATCACCTCGATCATCCCGCCGCCGGTGGACAGCGCGATCAGGCTGTGATCGTTCGAGCCCTTTCGCAGGGTAAAGCGGTAGGTATTCGGGTGCGGGTCGTGCAATTCAGCGAGTCGGATCTCGAGCTCGATACCGGCCGCTTCCAAGGCCGCCTGCGAATCCGGCAAACGCGCATCATCCGCTTCCCAACCGAGCAGACCGCCGAACATACCGATGTCTGAGCCCTGGCTCGTGTGCGTCGTGGCCAGCGCGCCCTCCGTGTCGAATTCGATCAGCACCGAGTCCGGAGCTCCTCCGCAGAGATCGCGCACCAGACGACCGATGCGCACGGAGGCCGCGGAGTGCGAACTCGACGGTCCGCGCATCACGGGCCCAACCACGTCGTTGAAGATACTCGGGGGAAGTTTCGCAGGCATGAATTCAGTCTGGCCGTAAGCGCCACAGGTAGCCACCAGGCTCGTGCGGCGCAATTTCAAAAGGTCAAGGCGAAGGAGTGCTGGGAGTACACGCTCGTGCTCATTGGCAAGAATGAGAACCTCACCAAGTCCCACGACCTCTCCCAAGAGTTTGCCCTCATTGAGCAGGTTGTGAAGCCCGTGAGTCCACTAATTCCCAACAGCGTGCTCCCCCCTACGCGTGCGATCTCGTGCCTAGGCCTTCTTGGCCGGATTCTTCTTCGCAGGCTTCGTCATCGCGCCGGAAGCGCTGGATATCGCGTAGGACTCCCTCAAGCACTTCCCCCAGACTGCCTTCGCCATCGACTTCTCCGCCGTGAAGCGCGCCC
>JBLHLB010000014.1:0-31072 GCA_047618505.1 Planctomycetota bacterium | reverse complement strand
GAGGCTGGGTACGAGGTGCTCGTCGAGGACGGCGACTTCGAGTTGCGCGAGTACGAGCAGTTGGTCGTCGTGGAGACGCTCGTCGGAGGGGACCTTGGCGAAAAACAGAACACGGCCTTCTTCCGGCTCTTCGACTACATCTCGGGTGAGAACTCGGCCCAGCAAAAGATCGCGATGACGGCGCCGGTGCTGCAGGAACCGGAGAGCGTCGAGATCGAGATGACCGCGCCGGTCTTCCAAGAGCAGACCGAGGGAGGCTGGAAGATGTCCTTCGTCCTGCCGCGCGAGTACACGCTCGAGAACGCTCCCGCGCCCACCAACCAGAACGTGGCCCTCCGGCAGATTCAACCGAAACGCGTCGCCTCCATTCGCTACAGCGGGCTTCGCTCGGAAACGAAGATGGAGAGGCAGGTCGAACGACTTCACAAGTGGATCGAAGCGCAGGGTTTGTCGGTGCAATCAGGCCCGCGCTCGGCGGCCTACGATCCTCCTTTCACGCTGCCATTCCTGCGCAGGAACGAAGTGCTGATCGAAGTCGACTCGACGCAGCCCTGATCGGCGGGATACGGAGTTGCGGGCGGGATACGGAGTCGGGATACGGAGTCGCACGGGATACGGAGTCGCACACCACCCGCGATTCTTCCTCGCAAAGGTGCCGCACCAATCTCGGTGAAGCCCGACGTCCGCGCAGGATACGGAGTCGCACACCACCCGCGATTCTTCCTCGCAAAGGTGCCGCACCAATCTCGGTGAAGCCCGACGTCCGAGCGTGAGGGCCGGGCGTGCTGCGGCACTTCTTTCGGGAAAAACGCCGGTTGGTGTGCGACTCGGTATCTGACTCGAGCGTGAGGGCCGGGCGTGCTGCGGCACTTCTTTCGGGAAAAACGCCGGTTGGTGTGCGACTCGGTATCTGGTGTGCGACTCGGTATCTGGCAGGGGACCGTGGAAAACGCCTTCTTTCGCTGCAAGACGATGCTTGGCGACAGGCTCCATGCCAGAGGTCTAGCTGCGCAGAAGACGGAGGTCGCCATCGGCTGCAAGGTGCTGAACCGAATGCTAGAGTGCGGACGACCGAAGTCGGTCGCCATCGCTCGCTGAATCCGGCAACGGTGGGGGGCTTGATGACTCAATCGACATTACGCACCAACGCCCCCCTGGGCGGGGGTGAGCCTTAGCAGACGCATCAAGAGCAACGAGAGCGCGACGTCCAGCCGTCTACGTCCCCGAAGCTAGATATCTCGCCAGGAGTTGCTGGGGGGTATGACGGACTCCGCAGTCTGGTCCCCATCGGGGATCTGGCTCAAGAGGTGGGAGATGCAGTAGAGGCTTGCGCGAACACTTGGCGCCCTTGATGGATCCATACTAGGGTTACGGCAGCCAGCGCAGGCAAGTCGTGGGGCTGCTCTCGGATCGAGCAAAGAGGGCCCCGGGGAGAATGATCCGGCCATGACTGACCGCGAGACCACTGTCAATTCCCCGGTCAAGTCGTCATAATTCCGTGCCAAGGAGACCCATGGATACGACTCGATTTACTGCCACACTCTTACGGACGAGCGCTAGCGGCTTTGCCGCAATGGCGGTGAGCCGAGCGCTGGAACGTTCCGGTGGAAAGGATGGGCTAGAGGGGGATTTTGACGCCTGGCAGTCGCATTTTCAGAACCTTGTGCTGGAGCTTGCCGCGGCGCTTGAGGACGGCAGTCAGCAGCAGTTCGCGGCAAAGGTGAGATGGGGGTGCGAGGCTTTTGGCGCGCGAGGCCCACAACCTCTGATGTTGCGTGATGGCCTAGGGGAGCTTGGGGCTGTCTTGAGGGACTCGCTTCCCAGCGACTCGTGGGGGAGTCTTGCCGGATTCCTGGAAGCAGCAACTCTTGAGCTTGATCGTTCTCCTTCACCCGCTGACACCGTTGTCGGCGGCGATAGTCCCTTTGGCGAGCTGGTTGACTCCTATCTCGCACTTGTCTGGGAAGGAGATGCACGCAGAGCGATCGACCTTGTTGCCGATGCCATCCGCGGCAAGCAGCTAAGTGTTTCTGATGCGCTAGATGGTGTCTTGACCCTCGCCCTCCAAAAAATTGGACTCGGATGGCACGAGGGGACGATCAATATCGCAGAGGAACACTTCGCTACCCAAACGACGAGCAGACTCCTCGAGCAGATCTTGTTCTTGGCCCCTGAGCCTTCTCCCAACGGCCATTCTGTAATTCTTACGATGGCCGAAGGTGATGCCCATGATCTGGGTCTTCGAATCGTCTCGGCATTCTTTGAACTCGATGGTTGGCGTTCCATCAGTTTGGGCGCGAACACGCCATCCAATGACTTGGCTCAGGCTGCCGAAAGATTCGACGCAGACTTGATCGTGATTGGAGCCACGCTGAACACGCACCGTGTTGGAGTCGCGCAGGCACTCAAGGTGTTGAAGCAAGTACGCCCCGCACAAAAAGTGTTGATCGGCGGTCCCGCCTTTAGGGCCCTTGGGGAGGCTGCCGCAGAGATAGGGGCAGATGGTTGCGCGCTCGATGCGCGGGATGCGCTCCGCCTGGGGCGCGCACTGCTAGGGCTCTAGGCAGCAGGGTTCGTTGACCCTAGATCGCTGCGGTGAGAACCAATCGTTCGCGATCTGAAACGACTACTCCACCGGGAGCTTCCACGGTTACGGCGAAGAGTGCCGTTTCGCGAACCTCAAGCTTCGGGTCGATTGGGACGACGACCTCGGCCTCGGTCGGAACGTTGAATACACCGCCATCAACGGGTCTTGCCTCCCAGTCAGCGCGACTTGGATCGAAGATCCAGAGCTGATACTGGGTCTGCTCAGGATCGTTGGGCGAGAGGTTGCGGAAGCGCATGTAGCCTTCCTGTCGGGTGGAGCTCCACACGACGTCTCCGCTAGCGCTGGAGGCAGCGGGATCCTCTGTCGCTGTCCACTCGATCCTGACGAGATCGCCTGCGGTCGTAATCAAGGAGCCACGCTGCGCGTAGGTGTCCTGACTCGCGCTTCCCTTGAACAGAGTCATTGCCAGGAGAAGTCCCGCCGCCAGTAGCCAGCCGGCGATGGCGAGCGCGCGCAGTGGGAATGCAAGGACCCGGCCGCGTTGTGCCGAGGGTGAACTCACATTGGCGACCAGGTACTCCATGCCGGCGCGTTCCATACGGAGTATGAGCTCAGCCGGGGGGTTCACCAATGTCTGGACTTGGCTCAAGCTGATCGCCGCCAGGGTGTTCTCGAAGTCTTGGAGGTCCCCATGATCTGACAAACCCTGGAGGCTTGCCTCGTCACCTTCGTCCAACCCGACCGTGAAGCTGTCTATAGCTAGGTCAAGGGTGTGATCGTCCCAGTTTGCGAAGCGCCTAATCATTTGGCATTCCCGCGAGCGGCGCGCAACTTCTGCGCCGTTTGATCGAGACCTCGCCGAATGTGACTCTTGATCGTCCCGAGCGCCATGCCCGTCACTGTCGCAATCTCACTGTGGGTGAGGCCGTCGACAACTGCCATGAGGATCACTTTTCTCTGGTCGGGCTTCAATTCGGCGAGGGCCTCGTGGACTACCTGCGCCTCATCACAGTGGTCGATCCGCTCCAACTCAGAATCTTCCTGGCCGACCTCGTGATCTTCGATCAAGGCGAGTTCAGGTGCCCGCCCCATGCGCCGTCGCCGATCGATGACGCGTCTGCGGGCGATCGTCGAAATGAAGGTCGCTTCGGAAGCCTTCCCAGGGTCAAACCTTCCGGCGCTTTTCCAAACGTCAATGAAGATCTCTTGGACAAGGTCCTCGATTGTAGAAAAGTCCTTCCACGCCTTGCCCACAACCGACCACACCAGAGCACCGTAGCGTTGCAGGCACGCGCCGACGGCATCCGAGTCGCCGCTTGCGATTCGAATGAGCAGCGCCTCTTTGTCGGGACTCGGCTCGGTCATTGGGAACCCGTGGACCCGCTTGCTTTCCTGGATGGGTGAAATGCGGGGCCAGGGACCACTATCACCAACAAGCGCCGCTAAAGCAAACGACCTTAGGCTCCAAGAGGCCTGGGCTACTGTTGTTTGACTGCAGAGCACGGCACTTCAGTTCCAGCTCAGGGCGATCAAGGAGTCTAGGGAGCGAACGAAGACTTGGGCACCGGCGGGCGCAACGTGGGCCCAGCTCTCGCCCTCAGTGACCTCTCGCTCCGATAGCACTTCGTAGGCGCTCGGATCGGCTTTCACAAAGCGCAATATCCCCGTATCGGAGAGTGCCAAGATCCGATTGCCCTGCACGGCCAGAGACCAGTAAGAATCTCCTGTAGGAGGTGAGGTCCAGCGCTCCTCCCCGGTTGAGAGGTCGACGCAACCGAATCGATTGCTCTTGAGGAATAGGTAGGCATGCCCATCCACGACGACTGGAGAAGTCATGTAACCCTGAAGCCTGCTCTCCCACTCCTCCTCAACTTTCAGCCCATCTTCGCCTTTACGAATCATGAAGAGATGTGATCGGCCGCCATAGGAAGAGGTGAAGACTCCGTCGCCCACAATTGTGGGGGTGAGTATGTTCATTCCGCGGAAAGCCTTGACGGGCGTTGACCACAATTCCCTGCCGTCGACAGCGTCAATCCCAAAGAGCTCGGTCCTCGATTGAACGACGAGTTGCGGCTGCCCACACAGTTCGGCGAGCACAGGGGACGAGAATGCTCCAGCACTCATGACATCGCCCGTTTCCACGATGCTGCGCCAGATTGTCATGCCCGTCGACTTGTCGAGCTTGACCAAGGATGCGCCAGCCTGAATGTATAGATCCTGGCCTTCCAATAGCGGTGATGAAGCGCATCCAAAGGGAGGCGGGGGCGCATCAAATCGTTCGCTGAAGTTCACGGACCATCGGACGTCGCCGGTCTGTACATCCAAGCAGGTTAGGGTGTCCTGAATCCCTGCCACGTAGAGGGAATTCTCGTCTACGACAGGGGTGCTTCGAATCCAGGATCCGTTACGCGCGGCGAAGAAGGGTACCTCCATCGAGCCGGTCCAGCGCGTTTGCCACAACTCCTCGCCGGTCGCCCGACTAAAAGCCCGTACCACCTCGAACTTCTCGTCGACAGTCTCAGTCGTGTAGACACGCTCGGAGTCGACTACGGGACCTGAGTAGCTTGGCCCGAGCTGGTCGATCACCCAGGTCTGTTCCAGTTGCTCTTCGGTGAGGTCCTTTGCCCAGCTAGTGCCGGGGGCGCTTCCGTCGCGCTCCGGCCCGCGCCACTGCTGCCAAGTGTCGAGACCATCCAAGGCCTCCCCGTCATCGGATCCTTGGAAGGCTAGTGCGGACAAGGCAAGTAGGGTAAAGCTCAAAATGTGGGGCGTTTCAATCTGATGCATGGCGGGCTCTGAGGAGAAGCGAATGGTTCCAGCACACTTCAATTCGCAGACTCATGGAGTTGGATGCGCGGAACCCACAAAAAAAGGGCGTGGGGGATACCCACGCCCTTTACTGGGGGATTGTTCGTTCAAACTCCTACTCGGGGAGAAGGACGGTGTCGATCACGTGAATGACACCATTCGTGGCTTCGATGTCAGCCTTGAGGATCTGAGCGCCGTTCACGAGGACCTTGCCGTCATGCATGCGGGAGAGAAGTGTCTGGCCCTGGAGTGTCTTGAACTCGCTGCCAGCGGCAACGGTTTCGGAGTAGATACGGCCGGGGACGACGTGGAGAGTCAGGATCGCTGCGAGCGTTCCACGGTTCTCGGGCTTGAGAAGGTTCGCCACCGTACCCTCCGGCAGAGCGGCAAATGCTTCGTCGGTGGGTGCGAAGACGGTGAAGGGACCCTTACCCTGGAGCGCCTCGACCAGTTGAGCAGCCCCGAGGGCGGCCGCTAGGGTCTTGAAGGAGCCAGCTTCAACAGCGGTCTCCACCAGGTCTAGCGTACTCGGCAGAATGACGGAGTCGATGACGTGGATGACGCCATTGGAGCATGCGATGTCTGTCGTAATCACGCTTGCGCCGTCGACCGTGACACCGGCATCGGTCACTTTGATGTCAATGCGCTGGCCGTTTACCGTCGCGGCGTTCTTCGCGGTAACGACCTTCTTTGCGGGCAAGTTCCCCGACACAACGTGATAGGTCAGGATCGCTTGAAGAAGCGCCTTGTTTTCGGGCTTCAGCAGATTCGCGAGCTGCTCCTTCGGCAGTTTTGCGAAGGCGGCATTGGTCGGGGCAAAGACAGTAAAGGGTCCTTCGCCCTGGAGCGTCTCGACGAGCTCGGCGGCCCCGAGGGCAGCGACGAGGGTCGAGAAGGACTCGTTACCAAGGGCCGTTTCAACGATGCTTTTCTCAGCCTGAGCCGAAGCAACGGCGCTATCGGCCGAGCAAGTGTCGTCGACGGGGCCGGCGAAGAGAAGAGAGGTGCAGAGGGCGGTCGTGAGGAGCATTTTGATTTCTGAGTAGGGAGTGGTGTGGACTTGCGTCCGATGGTTCTGCCCATCTGTTTCGCCACCCCGGCCCTGGTGGATGCAACTTTGCGAGATCAACTTCTGCGGGATGCCCCGGATGCCCCGGATGCCCCGGTGGCGCCCTTGATGACCCAAATACCAAGAAGACGAATCCACGGGGAGCAAGGAGGCGAATAGCGTTCCAACACAGGATGATCCAATGATTGACAACACCTACTCAGAGCAGACTTCGGTGGCTAGACCCCAGGACAAAGGGGACTACCGTACGGTCCTTGTAAGCGGATCCAGTGGGCTCGTTGGGCAGGCGCTCCTGCGCAGGCTCGAGGGACTTGATCAGCCGATCGCGAAGCTTGTCCGTTCCAAGCCTTCCCCCGGCCGCATTCTCTGGGATCCGATGGGCGAAGCCCTAGACCCTGCGTTGATCAAGGCGCGAGCGGTCGTTCACCTCGCGGGTGAGAATATCGCCGACGGTCGTTGGACTAAATCAAAGATGAAGGCCATCCGGGACAGCAGAGCCAAGGGTACGAGGGTCTTGGCGGAGAGCCTGTCACGCATGGAAAATCCGCCCGCTGTACTCGTCTCGGCATCTGCCATTGGCTTCTATGGGGATGGTGGAGAAGCCGTTCTGACCGAGAGCTCCTGCATGGGGAGCGGCTTCCTGCCCGAGGTTTGCCAGGAATGGGAGCGTGCCACTGACGTCGCGCGGGACGCCGGAATTCGCGTCGTAAACCTCCGAATTGGCGTCGTGCTGGCCCGTGACGGTGGCGCGCTCAAGAAGATGCTGCTCCCGTTCAAGCTTGGGCTGGGCGGCCGCATTGGGAACGGCAGGCAATACATGAGTTGGATTCTGTTGGACGACCTCGTCTCCGTTATCTGTGAGGCGATTGACAACCCGGAACTCTCTGGTCCCGTCAACGCAACCGCGCCCAGTCCGGTGCGCAATAGCCAGTTCACCAAGTCACTTGGGAAGGTCCTTCATCGGCCAACGATCGCCCCCATGCCGGGCTTTGCTGCGCGAGCAGTCTTCGGGCGTATGGCTGATGACCTGCTGCTATCGAGTTTACGTGTCTATCCAGAGAAACTCATGGAAGCCGGGTTCCAATTTAAGCAACCAAGGCTCGAAGGTGCGCTTCGTGAAGTGCTAGCTGGCCCCCAGTGAGGGTCGCAGTGCAGCCCGCATTGAAGTTCGGCTCTCCGCCACCCTCGGGTTTCTCCTTGGAGCGCAGGCAGATGGTCCGGCGTAGCCTCGAGGACGTCTTCGAGTTCTTCTCGGATCCTGGGAATCTTGAGACTCTGACTCCGTCGTGGCTGCGGTTTCGAGTCCTGGACAGCTCCACGCCGGAAATAGAAGAGGGGACAACCATCGACTATCGTCTTCGAATGCATGGCATCCCGTTTCATTGGAGAAGCCGCATCTCCTTATGGGAACCGCCCTTCGAATTCGTTGACGAGCAGGAGAAGGGCCCCTATCGATCGTGGGTCCATCGGCACTCTTTTCGCGAAACGGATCACGGTGTCCTGGTCCGAGATCGAGTTGACTACTCAGTACTCGGTGGCGCGTTCATTCACGGGCTCTTCGTGCGTCGTGACCTGGAACGCATTTTCGACCATCGCATGAAGAGTCTTGCAGCTGCCCTTCCGGATGAGTAGCAAGTGAGTTCACTTCGAGTAAAATCACCGCCTGACCAGACGAAGAGAATCGATCCTCGCGAGGGGAACCTCGCAACCCCATAGTTCTCACCATGAGCAATTCGAAACCCGCACCCCGCCTTCGCATCAGATCAAAGTGGGGAGTGCTCCTGTCGTTCGGTTTGATCGCCGCTGTCACTGTGCTCTCTGCGAGCTCATGTCAGTCCACCATTGAGAACCGTAATCCACTCGGGGAGCGCTTTCCGGAGGTCACAGGCGAGTCCCTTGAGGGCGTTGCCGTCGAACTGCCCCTGTCAGAGTCCAGCGTCCTGCTGCTTGGCTACGTCCAGGACGCGCAATTCGATGCAGATCGATGGCTCGTCGGCTTGCTACAGGCAACGCCACCCGTTCGGATCCTCGAGATCCCGACAGTTGCGGGCCTCTTTCCCCGTCTGATCTCAAACACGATTGACTCAGGCATGCGAAGTGGGATCCCCAGTGAAGATTGGCAGTCCGTGGTGACCATCTATGGCCCCGATGCCAAGCAGATCGTTGAGCTCACGGGCAACGAGAAGCCCAGGAATATCCGGGTCTTGCTCTTGGATGCCAATGGAACAGTTCGTTGGTTCCACGATCGCGGGTTCTCCGCCTCCAAATTGCTCGAGCTTGGAGAGGCTGCTCTCCAGTTGAATCCCAATGAGTGATGCAGCTACGGTCGGTGGATGGCGCGATTGGCACGATGAGCAAGAGCCCTTGAGGGTAGGGGTCTCGTCCTGCCTCCTGGGCGAGCAAGTGCGCTTCGATGGCGGGCACAAGCGGGATCGTTTCGTGGTGGACGTGCTCGGCCCGTGGGTGGAGTGGGTTCCCGTGTGCCCGGAAGTCGAGATCGGCATGACGATTCCTCGCCCTTCCATCCATCTTGAAGTCGGCAGTGGGGCGCAGCGCCTTGTGGCCCCTTCGACAGGGGAGGACTTCACTGACCGTATGGATGCCTTCTCCGGCAGGAAGCTCGGGGAGCTCGATGCGCTTGGCTTGGACGGCTATGTACTCAAGAAGAACTCTCCCTCCTGCGGCATGGAGCGTATTTCGCTCTATAAAAACGGCATGAAGGGCGAGCGCAGCGGAGTTGGCCTTTTCGCCGCAAGACTGATGGAGCGTTGGCCCCATCTACCCGTTGAGGAGGAGGGGCGCCTGAACGACCCACTCTTGCGAGAGAATTTCGTAGAGCGGGTAACTTGCCGTAATCGCTGGCGGGTGGCGCTGCGCCGTGGTCTCACACGCAACCGTCTTGTTCAGTTTCACACGGCCCACAAGCTTCTTCTCAGGGCACATGACGAAGCAGGATACCGTCGGCTCGGCACCCTTGTCGGCTCCGCCGGATCGATTCCCGACGGGGAACTCTTTGCGCAATACGAAGAAGAATTTCAGACTTGTCTGCGCACAAAAGCGAGCGTCAAGAAGCACACAAACGTGCTTCAGCACGCGATGGGGTATCTCAAGCACGTTCTAGATTCGGTTGAGAAGCGCGAGGTCAATGGCGCCATTGAAGACTTTCGCCTGGGGCTGCTCCCGTTGATCGTTCCCCTGACTCTGGTGCGCTTCAACATGAATCGACACGGGATCGAGTACTTGCAGGGTCAGCTCTACTTTGATCCTCATCCCAAGGAGCTGATGCTCCGTAATCACTCCTGAGCTTCGGCGCAAACCTGGCATGACTGTTCCTCAGACAACGCCCACCTCTCGCATTCGCTTGCTGTGGGACCACCCTCCGCGCAATGATGGTCACTACGTCCTCTATTGGATGACGTCGGCGAGGCGGACCAGGTGGAACTTCGGCCTCGATCGCGCGATAGAGCTGGCCGTGTCCCTAGGCAGGCCGCTTCTCGTGCTTGAGGCGTTGCGTGCAGACTATCCCTGGGCAAGTGACCGCTTTCACCAGTTCGTCGTGCATGGCATGCGGGCGAACCGGGAAGTGTTCGAGGGGAACAATGTCCGTTACTACCCCTATGTCGAGCCTTCCATCGGTGCTGGTAAGGGGCTATTGCAGGCCCTCGCCAAATCGGCTTGTGCTGTCGTAACAGACGACAGCCCAGCGTTCTTCCTGCCGGCCATGCTTGCGAGCGCTCGACTAGATGTTTCCGTACGCTTTGAGGCTGTTGACTCGAACGGGCTTCTACCCTTGCGTGCCACCGACCGTTGCTTCTCACGGGCCTACGACTTTCGCCGCTTCCTCCAAGGGGAACTAAGACAGCATCTTTCGATAAGTCCCCGCAAGAGCGCGTTCCCGCGCACGGCGCTACCGCGACTCACGCGAATCCCCAAGGAGGTGTCTCTTCGATGGCCGGAGGTCGACCCGGAGTTGCTGGAGAATCCCACGCGTCTTCTTGGTGAGCTTTCCATCGATCACTCCGTTGCCCCGGTTCCCTTTGAAGGTGGTGAGAAGGCTGGTGAGAAGGTCCTTCAGCGCTTTCTTGAGCAGCGGCTCGATGGCTATGGTGGAGGCCGCAACAGCATAGAGGTGGACAACACGAGCGGGCTCTCCCCTTACCTGCACTTCGGTCACATCTCTCCTCACCAGGTCTTTGCACAGGTCGCCGCGAAGGAGCAATGGTCACAGGAAAAGCTCGGCAACGACAAGAAAGGAAAGCGAGAAGGCTGGTGGGGAATGGGGGAGGCAGCGGAAGCATTCCTGGATCAGTTGGTCACTTGGCGTGAGCTCGGTCTGAATGCGGCGGTTCACCAAGTCGGGTATGACCGTTTTGAATCCCTTCCCAAGTGGGCGCTCACCACCCTCGAAGAGCACGCGGCGGATGAGCGACCCTCCGTCTATACCCTCGAGGAGTTCGAGCAATCGGCTACGCACGACGACCTCTGGAACGCCGCACAGGCTCAACTCCGTAGCCAGGGTTTGATCCACGGCTACCTTCGGATGCTCTGGGGCAAAAAAATCTTGCACTGGAGTTCTAGCCCGCGTGAGGCGTACGAGATCATGGTCGCGCTCAACAACAAGTTCGCCATCGACGGCCGTGACCCAAACTCCACCAGCGGTATTCTCTGGATCCTCGGCAAGTTCGATCGGGCTTGGGGGCCCGAGCGGCCCGTCTTTGGGAAGGTGCGCTACATGACGAGCGACAACACGCGCCGCAAGCTGCGCGTTGGCGAATACCTACGGCGCTGGAGCTAAGGCCTGAAGCCTACGCTCCCTCGATCCAGGCGATCTCAAGGGCAAAGGACCCCGCCTGTCGAGCGGCGATCAGGAATCCGAAACGATGTACGCTTGCCAGCAACAGGGCTGGCGCACCACGGACTTCTTGGCCTCGCCTGGAGGCGGAGAAGTCGTCGGTGGTGAAGCGGATTGTTTGCCATGTGCCGCTCTTCGGCTCAAGCGGAGCCATGTAGGAAACACCGTCATTCAGGTGGGAGGTCCACAGGCGGAACTGATACCGACTTCCATCGCCGCGAACCCGAACGAGCAGTTCCTTGGTTTCCACTAGAGGACGAGCCGATGAAGGAGAGCGCACCGATGCGAATCCTCCGCCCTGTGCCAGGGAGACTTCCCCGCTGAATACCGCTGTCCCGTGACCTGTCGCTGTCAGTCGGCTGGATGAGATGCCACCCATGACGTTATCGTCAACGGCCGTCCATCCCGTGCATTCCTCCTTGCTCGAGAAGTCGACTGCGAGTTCATTTTTTGGAGTGTTCGGCACAACAGAAAGCCAAGGGGGGTTGTTGGAGTTTGCAGCGTAGCGTTCCAAGTCAAAGGGGCCATGCATCTCGTCCACTGTGGGGTGCACTTCAAGCCCCCATTGCGGTTTCAAAGGCTGCCCTGGGGAGGCGTTAGGAGTGGATCCTTGCTTACTTGCGTCCTAGGACCTGAACACCATGCAGCAGAGAGGGGGCGTTCCGCGGGGGTCGACTCGACTCTTCTCGAATTCGATAAAGGCGCTCTGTGTTGCGCTTGAGGTTGCCCATCGAGGAGCGTAATGCCTCGCGACGATCGCCGGACCCGTCGGGGACTCCGTCGAGGTCGAATCCAAAGTGGCGAACGAGAAGGAACGCTGTCCACTCGCCGTCAGAGTTTGTCACAGGCAGAAAGACGTCACGACCGGCCAGCCAATAGAAGTCGTTGCTGGTCGAGTAGATGTCCGTGTAGAGAACGTCTGAGTCGTCGAACCTGTTGAGGATCCGTAGGCGAGTCGAATAACTTGAGAAGGGGAACGGCAGGTCGCAGCGAAAGCGAAGCGTTAGCGTCGAAAAGGGTCTGTTGTCGGAATCAGAGCCGAAAAAGTAGCTACCGGCGACGGGGAAGATCTCTTCGTAGTCGGTGCCCACGTTGTCTGGGTAGGACCTGTAGTCGTTGTCTACGGACTTGATTGTGGCGAGGTCCGCATGCAGGAGTGCCGCCGCCTGTTCCATGACAGGGCTAACATCTACTTTGGACCATGGACCTGACTTCTCACTCTTCATGTTCCAGGACTCTGCCTGCAGGAGGCCGTCACGCGCGTGCGATTTGGAGGGCTTCCAGCGCTCCGAATGAAGGCGTTCGTCAAAGAGCAGCTCCCCCATGCGTTCCCCATAATTCGCACTCAGTTCTGGCGCTGCTCGCCCGAAGGCAAGATACCAATCTTGCCTTTGCACGGGACTGAGGTCACGGGCCGCAGCCACCAGGTCGCCGAAACACCTGTATTGATTCCCGTCAGGCAGCACTACGTCGAAGCGTAGGTCGATCAAGGAGCGCATCTCTGCCAATAGGTCTGTCCCCGGCACCGTGCGTGGCTCCGGTAGGATCCATTTACGGTCGAATATCTTGGGCGAGAGATCTTCCCAAGCGAGCTGCGCGGGGCGCACCTCGAACTCGATCGGCTCATCGCCAGGGGGAGTGCCGCTGACGGGAAGGAGGGCCGGGACAAGCGCTGAGGAGAGTAGGGCGGTCGCGGTCCAGGCGATCATTGGGCAGCCCGTTGATTCTCAAGAAAGGCAGTCAGAATCCGTACGACCTCCCCGGGCCGTTCCTCATGGGGGTAGTGGCCCGTGTTCGGAAGGATCACCAGTTCGGCACGCGGGATGGCATCGGCGAAACGCTGACCGTAGTACTCGACGGGATAGGCCACGTCTTCGGCACCCCAAAGGAGCAAGGTCGGTGGCTGCATACTCACTAGTTCAGATTCACGCTCGCCATTTTCATCGCGTGCGAGGTCAACCATCGCCTTCCAGTTGTGAGCGTTCTCGCAGACGAGAAAGAACTCTTCGACACGATCCGGGGGCAACTCGCGGAAGTGGGGTACAAGCGCAGACTCAATTCGGTCGCGTGAATTGAGTCGCCAGCCGATCTTGGCCAGGGAGTTCTCACGCATCAGGATCTCCTCCGAAAGCCAATCCTGGTCGCGTCGACGAACTCCAGATGAGTCGAGTAGTACCAGGCTTTCTATTCGCTCCGGCTCGTTCAGCGCCGCGCGCCAGGCGAACTCCCCACCGTAGGAGGAGCCCACCAAGTGGACGCGATCAAGTTCCAGGGCGTGGAGGGCAGCCGTGACAAAGCGTGCGCAGCGCTCGAACCCATAGGTCGAGGCATCTCCAGGGGCGATACCGTGGCCGATGATCTCGATCGCGTAGACATCATGTGCGCTATTCAGACCCTCGAAACCCGCACGACCCTCGCTCGCCGGCAGGCCGTAGATGAGCTCCGTCCAGGAAAACAGGGTCGAGGGGGTGCCGTGGACGAGCACGATCGGCACTGGGTCTCCCGGTTTCAGTGCCGTTATCTGGGCCGGGGCATGGTGGTAGATCAGTTCGAGGTCCTGTGGACCCTCTCCCAGGTCGGCCCTGAAAGCGACGCGCTGGAGGTCCTCAAGAGCAGTGTTCTTTCCCAGCTGGTGTAAGCGCTGTTCAAGCTCGCCCTTGGGGAGCGATCCACAGCTGCCCGTAACGAAGACGGCAGCCGCGGCAAGGGTGAGGGCTAGGAAGCCCCAGGTGCGAGCCTTTCGGCTGCCCAGGGTCCAGCGTCTTAGGGCGGAGTCCGGCATGTGAAGGAATTCGGTGCGCGACCTAGATTGGATGCATCTACGGGGCCGCTTCTTGCGAATATTCACGAGTGCCTAACGCCACCCTACTCCCTCTCCCTGCCCTTGGCGCCCTGGTGTTTGCCATGGCCATTGCGTGGAAGCGGCAGCGAACCACCCGGAATGCAGGCATCGTGGACCTCATCTGGGCGGCCAGCCTGGGGCTCCTGGCCGTAGCCTACGCGGTCTTTGCGGATGGGTGGCTCCCGCGACGGGTCATGGTTGCCGTGCTCGCCGGTCTGTGGTCATTCCGGCTGACTTGGCACCTTTTCCGGCGCGTCACCGGGGAATCAGAAGACGGTCGCTATGCGGTTCTGAGGGAGCGCTGGGGTGGTGATTTCGAGAAGTGGATCTTCTGGTTCTTCCAGGCGCAGGCACTGCTTGCGGTTCTGCTTTCGCTGACTTTCCTTCCACTTTGCTTTGCCGCCGAATCTGGTTGGCGCCCGCAGGACGCGGTCGCCATTCTTCTGTGGATCGTTTCCCAGGGCGGCGAGAGCCTGGCTGACCGTCAGCTCCACAGGTGGCGAAGTGATCCTGCGAACCGGGGTCGTACATGTCGTTCCGGCCTTTGGGCCTACTCGCGGCACCCGAACTACTTCTTCGAGTGGATGCATTGGCTAGTCTACCCCGTGCTCGGGATGGGGCTGCCCTTTGGCTGGAGTCTGTGGGTGACCCCGGCGCTGATGCTCTTTCTCGTGCTGAAGGTGACCGGGATTCCACCGACCGAAGAGCAGTCGGTGCGTTCCCGAGGCGACGACTACCGTGCCTACCAACGCAGCACAAATGCCTTCTTCCCTGGTCCGCGTAAAGGCGGCCCTCAAGAGCGATCGAAAAACTCATGAAAACCGCTTTGCGACTTGTTGAGAAGGGCTACGTCCCCAAGCCCCTCCTGCGCCGAGGCATCCGCCGGCTGCTCGTGGAGCGGTTGCGTGAACAGCGCGCCATCTTTGAACCTGACCACGATTCAGCCCTCGCTCACTGGATCGAGCGTATGCGCTCAAGTGATGTGGCCCTGGTTCCGGAGAAGGCCAACGAGCAGCACTATGAAGTGCCGCCGGCGTTCTTTAGCTACGTGCTCGGGAGCCGGCTCAAGTACAGCAGCGGGTACTACCCCGCAGCTGATACGACTCTGGATGAAGCCGAAGAGGCGATGCTTGCCTTGACCGCGCAGCGAGCGAATTTACGGGACGGACAGGAAGTGCTTGAGTTGGGTTGTGGTTGGGGCTCGCTCACCCTTTGGATGGCGGAGCATTATCCGGGGAGTCGCATCTTCGCCATCTCGAATTCCGCGCCCCAACGCAGGCATATTCTTGCGCGCGCCAAGGAGCGCGGGTTGAGCAATGTGGAGGTACGCACCTGCGACATGAACGACTTCGGGACGGACCGCCGCTTCGACCGAGTCGTTTCGGTGGAGATGTTCGAGCACATGCGCAACTGGGAGGAGCTGCTGGGCCGCGTGAGTGGCTGGCTACGACCTGACGCCCGTGTTTTCCTCCACGTTTTTGCCCATCAGCGTTACGCCTATCCATTCGAGGTGAAAGACGACTCCGACTGGATGAGCAAGCACTTCTTTTCGGGCGGAATGATGCCCTGCCCCGAACTATTTGAGCGCTTGTCCGTGCCCTTTGACGTTGATAAGAGCTGGGTCGTGCCCGGTACCCACTATGCGCGAACCGCCGAGGACTGGCTGCGCAACATCGAAGCTAGCCGAGCGGATGTGCTTGAGCTATTTGCGCTGACCTACGGCGCGGAGGAGGCCCATCGCTGGTACCACCGGTGGCGGGTTTTCTTCCTCTCCTGCGCGGAGCTATTTGCCTTCGACAAGGGACAGGAATGGATCGTCTCCCACGTTCTGTTGCGCCCGACTGGGGGGCAAGGCGCATGAGCACCGAGCCCGTTGCTGCCCCCAAGAGAAGGGGAGTCTGGAAGAGCCTCGTGCGTTGGCTAGATTCCTGGGCCGAGGACTCCCGCGACACGATTCGTGACCCCAAGGAAACGGATTGGCTCCGGGTGATTCCTTTCGTGCTCCTTCACTTGAGTTGCCTCCTAGTCCTAGCTGTTGGCTGGAGCTGGAGCGCGGTCGTGGTGGCTGTGGTTGCCTACGTCGTGAGAATGTTTGCCATCACCGCTTTCTACCATCGCTATTTCTCACATCGCTCCTTCGAAACTTCGCGCACGATGCAGTTCATCTTCGCGCTGGTGGGGTCGACTGCCGTTCAGCGCGGGCCAATTTGGTGGGCCTCGCATCACCGCGCGCATCACAAGCACTCCGATAAGGAAGGGGATGTTCACTCGCCAGCCAGGGACGGTTTCTGGTGGAGTCACATCGGTTGGATTCTATCCCGCGGCTACTTCCGCCCGCGTCTTGATCTTGTGCGTGACTTGACGCGATTCCCCGAGCTGCGCTTTCTGGACCGCTTTGACGTCCTTGTCCCCCTGCTCTCCCTAGGGGGCTTCTATCTCATGGGAGAGGTCGCCGCGTCTTTTGGCTTCGCAACCAGTGGGGTTCAGCTCGTCGTCTGGGGCTTCTGCATCTCCACAGTTGTGACGTATCACGTGACCTTCTCGATCAACTCAGTTGCACACCGTGTGGGCTCGCAGCGCTATGAGACGCAAGATGACAGCAGGAATAACCTACTGCTTTCGATCCTGACCCTGGGGGAGGGATGGCACAACAACCACCACCGGTATCCGGCTTCAGTGCGCCAGGGTTTCCGCTGGTGGGAAATCGACATCTCCTACTACCTGCTGTGCTGTATGGCTGCGCTTGGCCTGGTTTGGCGCATGAACCCCTTGCCCGCGCGGATCTTGGCAGAAGGCAAGGACGAATGAAGGTCTGCGTGATTGGAGCCGGGATCTCTGGGCTGGTCGCCGCGCGCAACCTGCACCGAGAACATGACGTGACAGTTTTCGAAGCTGGCGAATGGATCGGCGGTCACACCAACACCGTAGACGTCGAGACCGCAGCGGGAACGCAGGCGGTGGACACAGGGTTTATCGTGTTCAACGAGGCTACCTATCCTAATTTCTGTGCGCTGCTTCGGGAGCTCGATGTCCCCTGGCAAGAGAGCGAGATGAGTTTCTCCATGCGCTGCGATGCAAGTGGACTCGAGTACAACGGGACCAATCTGAATGGCCTCTTTGCACAGCGTCTGAACCTCCTGAGGCCTTCCTACTGGAGGATGCTGCGGGACATCGCTCGATTCTATCGGGAGGCACCGGCGATCCTCGATAGTCCGGATGACGACACGACCTTGGGGGATTACCTCCAACAGGGAGGCTATTCGCGGCTCTTCATCGAGAAGCACTTGATGCCGATGGGGGCCGCAGTCTGGTCGGCGACGGCAGAGACAATGCAGCAATTCCCGTTGCGATTCCTGGTGCAGTTCTTTCACAATCACGGATTCCTGCGCGTAGAGGGTCGACCCCAGTGGTTGGTGGTTCGGGGGGGGTCGCGTGAGTACGTGAACAAACTGGTCGAACCGTTCCGCGAGCGTATTCACCTGCGGACGGCCGCCACTGAGATCCGTCGGGAATCTGCTGGCGTGGTTGTGCGAACGTCCCGCGGTCACTGCGAGACGTTTGATCGCGTTTTTCTTGCAACACATGGCGACACTAGCCTGCGCTTGCTCTCCGATGCCACACCCCTTGAACGTGAGATACTGGGTGCCTTCCGTTTCCAACGCAACGTGGCTGTGTTGCATACCGATGCGTCGCTCATGCCTCGACGTCGTCGCGCGTGGGCGAGCTGGAACTACCATGTGACGAATCCGGTCTCTGATCTCCCGACGGTGACCTACTGGATGAATCGACTTCAGGGACTGAAGAGCGACACGCAGTACTTCTTGACACTCAATCGAACGGAGGATATTGACCCCTCTAAAGTGCTGCGATCATTCATCTATCAACACCCCATTTTCTCGTCGCACACGGTTCAAGCTCAGCGCCGCCACGGGGAGCTTGACGGGGTAAATGGAGTGCACTTCTGTGGGGCCTACTGGCGCTACGGATTCCATGAAGATGGCGTGCAAAGCGCGTTGGCGTCGCTCGCCAATCTCCGAGAGGAGGCACCGGCCTAGTGCGAAGTGCTCTCTACCGTGGATACGTCGGTCACTCTAGGAGCGCACCGAAGCCGCATTCGTTCCGGAACGCGGCCCATTTCCTGTATCTGGACCTGCAGGAGCTTCCCGATTTCTTCCGTGGCCGTTGGTTCTGGTCAAACGAGAAGCGCAACCTGGTCACCTTTCGGCGAGCGGATTACCTCGGGCCGCCTGACGTTTCCCTGCGCGAGGCAGTCCTCGATTGCGTGGAGAAAGAGCTTGGGCGTCGACCCGCGGGGCACGTGGGAATCTTTACTCAGTTGCGCACACTGGGCTATCTCTTCAACCCGGTCAGCTTCTATTTCTGCCATGACGAGCAGGGCTCCCTTGAGGCCATCGTTGCGGAGATCACGAACACTCCCTGGAGTGAACGTCACGCCTACGTTCTCGATGCCAAAAAGGCCGAAGGGGAGGCGCTCACCTTTCGATTTAAGAAGGACTTTCATGTTTCGCCATTCTTCGACCTAGACCAGGTCTACGAGTGGCGCTTCAGCGAACCTGGTGAGCGAGTTGAGGTCTCCATGCGGAACATCGAGGGGGGCCAAGAAGTCTTTAGCGTGCGCCTGTCTTGCGAGCGCCAACCGATCACTGCTCGCAGCCTGGCTGTCGTGCTTCTGCGATATCCGCTCCAGCCGCTGCGTTTGCATGCCGCGATCTATTGGCAAGCACTTCGGCTCTATCTCAAGCGCACCCCGTTCTTTACCCATCCGGCGAAACGTCCCGCTGTCAGCAAGGCGCCTCTCTCATGAATACTGAAAGTCACTCCGCGGCTCCCACAGCGGTCAGGGTTCCCTCGAAGGGCCGTAAGACTCTTACGCAGCGACTGGTTCTCTCGCGTATGGAGGGCATCTCGTCGGGATCGTTTACTCTTCAAGAGGGTAGTCAGGTCTACGAGTTCGGGCGCTCTGACCCCGCGCTACCCCACGCCGTGATTCACGTGCGCGATGTGCGCTTTTGGAATGCGGTGGCCTACAGGGGAAGTATTGGGGCTGGGGAGTCCTACGCCAAGGGCTGGTGGACAAGCGATGATCCGACCGCCGTCGTGCGCCTATTCGTGCGAAACCAAGCGGCATTGGCCGGATTGGAGGCAGGCTTGGCGCGAATTTCCCGTCCGTTCCTCGGACTCTATCACGCCTTGCGTCGCAACAACGAGCGCGGCAGCCGAGAGAACATTAGTGCCCACTACGACGTCTCGAATGAGTTCTTCGCGCTCTTTTTAGATGACACGATGACCTACTCCTGTGGGATCTTCGAGGACGAGACGGCTACGTTGCGGGAGGCCTCCATTGCCAAGATCGACCGCCTTTGCCGGAAGTTGGACCTAAAGCCGACCGATCATCTTCTCGAGATCGGGACCGGCTGGGGCGGCTTCGCCCTGCACGCGGCGACGGAATACGGATGCCGCGTTACAACGACCACGATCTCGAAGGAGCAGCACGCCTTCGCCGAGCGACGCTTTCGTGAGGCTGGAGTCGACGATCGCATTACGCTTCTTCTGCAGGACTACCGGAAGCTTGAGGGGAGCTTCGACAAGCTCGTCTCGGTGGAGATGATTGAGGCAGTCGGCGCGTCCTACTACAAGGAGTTCTTCCGCCGTTGCTCTGGGCTGCTGAAGCCGGAAGGCACGATGGCCTTGCAGGCCATTACGATTGCAGACCAACACTACGAGAGCGCGCGTCACTCGGTTGACTTCATCCAGCGGCACATCTTCCCGGGGTCATGCATCCCTTCTGTCACCGCACTGTGTTCGGCGATGACAAAGGCCGGGGATTTGCGCTTGGTCGACCTAGAAGATATCGGCCCGCACTACGTCAGGACGCTTGCCACCTGGAAGGCCAACTTGGCGGAGAAATCGTCGCAGGCCATGGGGATGGGCTACTCCAAGGAATTCCTGCGCATGTGGGAATTCTACTTTGCCTACTGCGAGGGGGGCTTCTCAGAGCGTCACATTGGCGACGTTCACATGCTCCTTCAGCGCCCTGGTGCTCGGCCCCCCCTTGCTGTGCGGCCCCTCTTGTCTTGAGGAACCTCGCCAACTTCGCTCTTTTCCAGCTGGGTTGGTTCGCCTGTGTCTATTCGGCGGCCGCGGGCCACATGTGGCTTGGCCCCGGCGCAGTGCTCGCGATTGTCGTGTTGCACTTGCTCTTTGTAGCCGAACGCGAAATGCGTCGAAGAGAGCTGGTGTTCATTCTCCTTGTTGGGCTGATCGGAATGCTGGCCGATACAGGCTTGGGAGCTCTCGGCGCCACTCGCTACCCGACGTCAGAGTCGGTTTGGACTGCCCTTGTTGTTCCTCCGTGGATCACCGCTCTGTGGGTGCTTTTCGCAACCCTGCCGTACCACTCCCTCGGGTGGCTCAAGGGCCGCCCAGTCCTAGCGATGATTTTCGGCGCCCTGGGGGGTCCATTAACTTTCCTTGCGGGGGTACGCATTGGTGCAGTCGATGCCGGCGATTCGCTGATGCTCACCTATGGATCGCTGGCGATCGAGTACGCGCTTGTCACACCTCTCTTGCTGTTCCTCGCGCAGCCTCCAAATTCTGCTCGCCAGCGCGCCTCGCGACGATAGCCAGGGCTTCGACTTCGATTCTTGACTTCGGCTGTTGGGAGACCTGAGGCTGCCGCTGTGGGGCGCTGAAAGGACCACCTCAGTGCTGTTGATGCCCAGGCCGTCGGGGCGGGATGCGATGCTCTTGCTTCAGTGGAGCAACTTGGGTATCGATTACCCCATGAGTATCTTCCGTCGTCGCTACACTGAGAGGGGGGCTCCGCCTGGTTCCGTTGCCCCTGAACAGAGCGAGGTCATGCCCAAGATCTTTGGTCTGTCCTATGGACCGGACTCCATGAGCGAAGTGGAACCTGGTTCCGCCTCCGAAGCATTGGCCCTCATAGGGGGACGTGAGGTTGCGTGGATCGACGTTCGAGGACTTGGTGATGGATCAATCGTACAGGAGTTGGGGGAAGGCCTTGGGCTCCATGGACTTGCGGTTTCCGACGTCGTAAACGTGGGGCAAAGGCCCAAGGTTGAGATCTACGATGACTTCCTGTTCGTGGTCCTGCGAATGGTGACTCTGGGGGCTGACGGACGACTCCATTGGGAGCAGGTCAGCCTCTTTCTGGGGCAGAACTACGTGCTCACTTTCCAGGAAACCCATCTCGACTGTCTGGAGCCATTGAGGGCGCGCATCCGCAGCGGGAGAAAGCTCTTGAGATCGAGTGATGCCGAGTACCTTGCCTTCATGGTGGTCGATGCCATTGTCGACGGCTACTTCCCGGTGCTCGAGCACTACGGGGAGCGCCTAGAGTCGCTTGAGCGGCAGATTCTGGATGAGGGCCGTCGGGATACCTTTGGCGAGCTCTACTTGACGAAGCGAGACCTGGCGGGCTTTCGGAGAGCAGCTTGGCCACTCCGTGAGGCGCTGTCTCATCTGATGAGGGGCGAAGAACGCCAGCTCTCAGATTCCGCGCGACTGCACCTTCGAGATACCTTGGATCACACGATGCAGATCGTCGAAGTGAACGAGAGTTATCGGGAGCTCGCAGTCAGCCTGGTAGACGTTCACCTATCGATGGTCGGTCAGCGCACAAATGACGTCATGAGAGTGCTGGCAATTGTCTCGACGGTGTTTATCCCGCTGTCTTTTGTGGCGGGTGTCTATGGGATGAACTTTGATAGAAGCTCGCCATGGAATCTCCCGGAACTAGGCTGGCCCCACGGCTATCTATACTTCTGGTCGATCTGCCTGCTTCTCGTTAGCAGCCTGCTGCTACTGTTTCGAAAGCTCGGATGGCTGAAGAGCTAGGGCCTCACCCGCTGCGGACAGCGGTTGCCTTGAGTCTTGAAAGCTTGACGTGCTAGGACGCCCCATGATGAACCTCCAACAATTCGGAGCATGCCTCCTCGTCTCGGTGGCCGCCGTAGGCTCGACGTCTATGCCGCAAGAGTCCGCCTCCGGAGTGCAGGAAGGGCCCACCGGAGTGCAGGATGGCGCCACAGAACCGGTGGATGATGCCGCCGGAGAGCAGGAGGCCGCCAATGCGGTCCCGGACACGTCGCCTCCGACCATCGAGGAAGTTGAAGCTTTGCTGCTGGGGCTCGAGCAGTCCACCGCTGAGAGCAAGGAGGCCCTTGCTGAAACGTACCAGCAGACGCTGCTCGCGCTGGGCCGGGCTTCTGATGCTCGAACACGTGCTCGACTGCTCACCCGGGACGCGGAGGAGTCGCCGGCCCTCATCGCGGCGCTCAGTCGTGAGCTCTCCGCTCCTCCCGCCGAACCGGACATGGTCCTTGATCCGGAGCTCACCCTTCAAGCTCTGGAGGTCATGCTTGAGGACGCCCAGGCCGAACTCACGGTCTACAAGGAGCGTGTGGCTGAGCTTGAATTCCTGGCTGAGTACCGAACGTCCAGGAAGGCCGAGCTTCCTGAGGCTATTGCGACCACCGAGCAGTCTCTACGCAAGGCTCAAGACGCCCTGGCTGCCAGTTCGCTGAATCCCGAGGCCGAAGCTCGCACGGGCTTGATCCTTGCGCAGATTGAGGAGTTTCGGGCGGCGCTCTCGTCCCTAGAGACGGAGCGTAGCACCTATGCTGCAAGGCGAGAGCTACTGCCGCTTCGCCGTGACCGGGCGCTACGCCGAGTTGCCGAGGCCGAAGCTACGACCTCGTTCTTGTCTGACCGGGTCGATCGTTGGCGCGCTCTAGAGGGCGAAGCTGCTGTGGTCGCTGCCCAGGAGCAGTTGCAGGAAATCATGCGTAGGTTCCCTGCCCTGGAGGGGATCGCCGTCGAGAACAGTGCGCTAGCCGCCCTACGATCTGGCGAGGAAGGTCTCCCCAAGAGAATCTCGCGTGCGCAGGCCGATCTCGAGTCCACGAGGGAGTTGCTTGAAAAGACGAAGCAACGCTTCCGCTCTGCTCAACGTCGCATCAGTGCGGGTGGGCTATCTGAAGACATGGCCCTCATCCTACGCCACGATTTCGAGCAGTTGCCCAAGGAGAGAGCTCTTCGAGGGGAATCCGATGAACTAGGAGCCCTGCTTGCTGCGGCGCAGCTCGAGCTAATCTCCATCGAAGAGGAGCGGGCCCTGACGGGTGATCTGTCAGTGGCGCAGGGCGATCTAATAGAGGAGCTTGATCTAGATGCGCCCTCTGATGAGCTTGTTGCAATGGTCCGCGACTTGCTCGTCGTTCGGAGGCAGGGGCGGGATTCAGCACTCGACTACTTGGCCACGCTCACCACCTCGTTCTACGATCACAAAGACATTGCGAGGGAGTTGCTCACCGTTGTTCAGGACTATCGGGGGTTCATTGAGAGGCGCATTCTGTGGGTGCGTAGCTCGTCACTGAATCCCTTGGATAGCTTCGTGGCGCTGCCGGCGCACGTCCGTCAAATAGCGGAGGCTCTGTCGAGTTCTTCGGGTCTGGTGGGAGCGGGAAGTCGCGCCTTACGTTCGCGGCAGTGTGTCCTTATGGGGCTGGCTCTCTTAGTGCTCGTCTTACTCAGGCGGTATCTGAAGCGCAAGCGTCTCGAGTTGGCTGCGCAAGTGCGCTCATTCAGAAGCGACCATTACCTCCTAACGATCCGGGCTCTATTTCAGTCCCTTCTGCTGGCCCTACCGCTTCCGCTCGTCTGTTGGTCGCTGGGGCAGCTGCTCTCGGCCTCAACGGGAGAGTCCGCTCGCGCAGTTGGTGGAGCCCTGCGTGAGGTCTCTACTCCATGGCTGGTACTGCGCTTTCTCCGGGAGATCTTGGTCGACCAAGGGGTTGGTCAGACGCACTTCAAGTGGTCAGCAAGCAGTACTGAGGCGGTGCGCCGAGAGCTTCGGTGGTTTGGGCCGGTTGTGGTGCCCCTTGGAGTCGGTTTCCTCGCACTCGACCGACAGAGCGTTACGCCCTGGTCGGACTCAATTGGTCGACTGTGCTTTGTCTTGGCGATGGCATGTCTCGCACTCTTCTCCCACCGAGTTTTGCGCGTAGGCAGTGGCCTGTGGTCGAGTGCACCCCGGGCCGGAAAGGGGTTACTGGTGAAGACTCATCGTCTCTGGTCACTTGTTGCTACCGGTCTCCCCTGTGGCCTCGCGGTGGTTGCCTTGATGGGCTACTACTACACAGCAATTCAGTTTGAGCAACGCCTGCGTGGCTCCGTTGGATTTGCGCTCGCCTTGGTGCTTGCGAATGCACTTCTTCTGCGATGGCTGTTTATGGCCCGGCGGCGACTGGCGGTGAGTCAAGCCCTCGATGCGCGGGCGAGGCGCGAGGATGATGCTGCTGCGGAGACGAGCGAATCTAGCTCCCAGCCCCTCGATGCGGACAAAGTCGACATCCCAGCTGCCGATGCCCAAACAAGGCAGCTGTTCAAGAGTGGCATCACCGTCGCGGCATTCGTTGGGCTCTATCTCATTTGGGCCAGCGTTCTGCCAGCACTGCAGGGGCTCGACCGCGTCCAACTTTTGCCCGTCCTGAGCGTGCTTGCAGCGGAAGGTGAGGAAGCAAGAGATGATCTGATATCTTCAGTTGCTGCCACCTCGGATCTTTCGGAATCGACAGCGCCTGTCCCGATCGGGATCCCGGGCATGCCTTCCACAACTCCCATTGAAGGATCCGAAGCCGGGCTGGGGTTGCCCTCCCGGCTTACGCTTGCGGATCTTCTCCTCGCGCTGATCTTTTTCCTTCTGACGGCGGTTGCCGCGAAGAACGTGCCGGCGCTACTTGAACTCTCTGTTCTGCAACGTTTGCCACTGGATGGAGGAGCGCGCTATGCGGTCACCACAATCGTCCGGTATGTCATCCTTATTGTTGGTGTTAGCGCAGGCTCTGGTGCTCTCGGCGTTGGATGGCAACAAATACAGTGGTTGGCCGCTGCATTGACTTTTGGTCTAGCCTTCGGCCTCCAGGAGATCTTCGCCAACTTCGTCTCTGGTCTCATCATTCTCATCGAGCGCCCAATTCGGGTGGGGGATATCGTTACGGTTGGAGGGACAGAAGGTCGGGTTACGCAGCTGCGCATGCGGGCTACCACAATTCAGGATTGGGAACGGCGAGAACTCCTCGTTCCGAACAAGGAGTTTATTACCGGTAGCATTATCAACTGGACTCTGTCAGATCCCGTCACGCGCTACGTTCTTGCGGTTGGAGTCGCCTATGGGTCCGACACCGCTGCTGCCCGCCGGCTGTTGCTAGAGGCAGCCAAGGGAAACCACTCGGTTCTCATTGATCCGGCCCCTAATGTTGTCTTCCGGAGCTTCGGGGAGAGTTCCCTGGACCTCGAGCTGAGGTTCTTCTTGCCGAATCGCGATCTCTGGCCCGAGGTCATCGACGACCTTCACTGCCGTGTTGACGAGTCATTCCGACGCGCCGGAATTGAGATCGCCTTTCCCCAGCGCGATATCCATATTCGCTCCAAAGAGGGGCTTGAATTGCCCTGAGTTGATTTGCTCTCGCGCTATCGATCGAAGCGAGGTTCACGCTGACTCTGATGGATTCGAAGCCTACGCCCTTCGCCTACTTCCTTGAAGTCGTGGGGGGCAAGGTCGGCTACGGGTCCTTGGGGCCTTCGGCGGCGCCACGCGGCATCCTCTTGAATAAGGGGGCCGCCGGTTCCCCAGGGTCCCTTGGCTCCAATCATCGACCTGGGGTGGTCCGATTTTCGCAGGGTAGGACGTTGCCAAAGGATGGATTCGGCCCCGTTGGTCTGATTCCCAGGGTATTTGTTGGGTTAGCTGAAGCGCGGATTCAAGCGTCCCGGTTGGCATTTCCTAGGTCAGGGAGTGTTGCTCCGACCCAGGGAATAGGGCTCTCAATGGACGTATAGGTTCATCCTATCGGGGGGATCAGTAAAGGAGATTGGAGGCGATCTGTATATCGGGCTAGGTTGTGCGTGTGGGAAGTGGAGGCGTATTGCAGCGCCTGCTTTTCCCGCTCGCAGAGCTCGTCCCAATGGGGGGGCACACGCGAAAGAGAACACCTCGAGATTACCGCGCCATACCCCCGCATTGTCGGGCATGGCCATGGAGTGAGCGACTCGCCCAAAGGGCTGTCTCTCCGGAAAGTTCAACCAGACGTAATGAGAAACCATGACGATTACAACTCACCTGGCTCGTGCGACCACGAGCTTCGCGCTGCTGTGTGCAGCTCCCTCAATGTTTGCCCAGGAGTCGTTGATCTCCGTAACGCCGGGGGCAGCCATGGAAACCAATAGCAAAGATCCGATCACCAGCTCAAAACAAGAAGACGTATACGACGGAAAAATGGGGAACCAGGACTGGTGGCCCAATCAGCTTGACCTGTCGATCCTCCATCAAAACTCGGCCAAGGGCAATCCGATGGGCGAGGACTTCGACTATGCCAGTGAGTTCGCGACCTTGAACTTGGAGGCCCTCAAGCTCGACATTGAGGAATTGATGACGACCTCCCAGGACTGGTGGCCGGCCGATTGGGGTCACTACGGTCCGTTCCTAATTCGAATGGCCTGGCACAGCGCTGGTACGTATCGCGCCTCCGACGGTCGTGGTGGTGCGTCCGATGGCACGCAGCGCTTCGCACCTCTCAATAGCTGGCCCGACAACGCCAATCTTGACAAGGCGCGGCGACTGCTCTGGCCGATCAAGCAGAAGTACGGGCGCAAGATCTCCTGGGCCGACCTGATGATTCTCGCGGGCAACTGCGCCCTCGACTCAATGGGACTCGAGACGTTCGGGTTCGCTGGCGGCCGCGAGGACGTCTGGGAGCCGCAGACAGATATCTACTGGGGATCGGAAGGGGAGTGGTTGGCGGACGAGCGCTACTCGGGTGATCGGAGTCTTGAGAAGCCACTCGCCGCCGTCCAGATGGGCCTGATCTATGTCAATCCGGAGGGGCCGGACGGTGAGCCTGATCCCTTGGCAGCGGCCCGGGATATTCGCGACACCTTCGGCCGCATGGGGATGAACGATGAGGAGACTGTTGCGCTAATTGCTGGCGGGCACACCCTCGGCAAGGCCCATGGTGCGGCCAGTCCAAAGGGGCACGTTGGGCCGGAGCCCGAAGGCGCAGGCCTCGCAGAACAAGGTCTCGGCTGGAAGAATACACACGGCACCGGCCGTGGCGCTGACACGATCACAAGCGGGCTCGAGGGCGCCTGGACGTCTACACCTACAAAGTGGTCGAACAGCTACTTCGCCAACCTATTCAGTTACGAGTGGGAGCTGACCAAGAGCCCCGCTGGCGCTTGGCAGTGGACTCCGACGAATGGACCGAGGAATGTGCCGGACGCCCACGTGCCCTCAGCCTATCACCGCCCGATGATGTTCACGACGGACTTGGCGTTGGTCAAGGACCCCGCCTACAGACGGATCTCAGAGCGCTTCTACGAGAACCCCGCTGAGTTCGCTGATGCCTTTTCAAGGGCTTGGTACAAGCTGACGCACCGCGATATGGGACCCGTCACGCGCCTGCTTGGATCAGAGGTCGCAGCGCCCCAGCTATGGCAGGACCCCGTGCCCGATCTCAATCATGGGCTGATCGACAGCGAGGACGTCGCTTCCCTGAAGGGCGAAATTCTCGCCTCGGGGCTGACTGTGCCCCAGTTAGTCTCGACCGCCTGGGCGTCGGCGTCAACGTTTCGAGACAGTGACAAGCGCGGTGGAGCCAACGGAGCACGCCTGCGTCTCGTGCCCCAGAAAGATTGGTTGGCGAACGAGCCCGGCCAAAGCGCGCTGGTGATCGGAATGCTGGAACGTATCCAGACGGGCTTCAACGAGGCTCAATCCGGTGACAAGAGAGTCTCGCTTGCCGATCTGATCGTCATGGGAGGTTGTGCCGCGATCGAAGCTGCAGCCGAAGCGGCCGGGCACAGCGTTCAGGTTCCCTTTACGCCGGGCCGCACGGATGCGCTGCAGGGGCTAACGGACGTGGAGTCGTTCGAATACCTGGAGCCGTCGGCGGATGGCTTCCGGAACTTCCTTGCTGAGGATTCCCTTGGCCGTCCCGAGAAGGCGCTGATTGACCGAGCGAATCAGCTCACACTTACTGCGCCGGAGATGACCGTGATCGTGGGCGGCCTGCGGGTTCTGGGCGCCAACTCCGCGGGCTCGCAGCACGGCGTTTTCACGGAACGGCCGGGTACGTTGAGCAACGACTTCTTCGTGAACCTCTTGGACATGGGCACCGTGTGGCACAAGTCAGGCGACGGCGACTACCTCTTTGAGGGACGCGACCGGGAGACCGGTGACATTCGCTGGAGTGCCACTTCGGTGGACCTAGTGTTCGGCTCGCACTCGCAGCTTCGGGCCCTAGTTGAGGTCTATGCTTCCGACGATGCGCAGCAGAAGTTTGTCGACGACTTCGCCTTCGCCTGGAGCAAAGTCATGCAGCTCGATCGGTTTGACCTTTGATGCGGTTGGACGCGCAGGTCCTGGCCTTGATTCCCCGGAGCATGTGCAGCCATCGATTCGGCGGTTGCCGATAAAGCGTTGCTCTGGTTCGAAGGTTCGGCGCTCGGGCGAATAGAAACCGATAGTCCGGGGACGCCAGGCTCGGGGCGCCCTCATCGAGACTAGGCCCCCGCGGAAGTTGACTCCGCGGGGGCACCTTGCTTTAGAGTCACGCCAATGGAACGTCCCACACTGCGCCAGCTCTAGTACTTCGTAGCCCTCGCCGAACGTCTGAGCTTTAGCAAGGCCGCCAAATCGTGCTTTGTGAGTCAGCCGTCGCTGTCTGCCCAAATAGCCCAGTTGGAGGCGTTGCTGGGGGTCAAGCTCTTCGAGCGCGACCATCGGAGTGTGCAGTTGACTCCGGCAGGAATGGCACTCCTCCCCGGTGCCAACGAGACGCTGGCCTGCTCTGATCGGTTTGGGCAGCTGGCGAAGTCCCTCGGTGCTCCACTTACGGGTCCGCTACGCCTCGGTGTTATCCCGACGATCGGACCCTACTTGCTGCCCATGGTCCTGCCGGAGATTTCAGAGCAGCATCCCAAGCTTCAGATCTTCCTGCGGGAGGACACGACCGCAGGACTGCTTGAACAGCTTGGGGAGGGCAAGCTCGATCTCCTCCTGCTGGCAATTGATGTTGATCTTGGAGCGGTGACCACCCAAGCACTTTTCTCTGACCCGTTCGTGCTTGCGGTGAGCGAGAACGACCAACTCGCCAATCGGGAGGAAGTGCGCCTGTCCGACTTGGAGGGGCGTGACATTATGCTCTTGGATGAAGCGCATTGCCTGCGCGAGCAGACCCTGTCCCTGTGTAAGTCAGCCGGAGCCGATGAACTGGGCGGTTTCCGAGGGTCCAGCTTGCCTACGATCACGCAGATGGTTGCCAGCGGGCTTGGGATCACCTTGCTACCTGAATTGGCGATCGAGCGAGAGGCAGCAGCCGTCCCTCGATTGCGGGTCATTCCCTTTGGCGCAGATGGTCCCGGGCGTGTTGTGGGGCTGGCCTGGCGCCCCAGCTCACTTCGTGGTGATGAGTTCCGCGCCCTGGGGGAATCCCTGACGACGGCCTATGCGCGTAGCTAGTCCATGCGCGTGAGCTCTTGCGCTGGCGCGCCTTACCGAGGCTCCATGGATAGCGACTGCGTCCTTCTGAGCTGAATGATCGGAGACGAACTCTCCACTTGTTCCTTCAGGACCTCGGTGTTGCTGCGTTGTCGATCATCTCCAGCATGGTCGCCACGCTATCTCCGATGCGTGCACCACTGCTGGAGAGGCGAGAGAGAAGGCCGAGCCCGTAGTAGCTGGTGATAAGGGCGCGCGCAATTCGAGGGGCATTGGCATCAGGCTTCAGTTCGCCGGCGCGCTGAGCTTCCTCCAGGGATTCCTGGAAGCCCTGCTCGAGTCGGTTGACCTGGTTCTCGACGGCGAGCAGCGCTTCGGGATCGTCGCGGTTGACGATAATGGCTGTCACGGTCAGGCAGCCCTCGCCGGGGCATTGGGGGGCGAGTGCTGCCCAGCCGCGGATCACGGTCCGTAGGTTCTCCAGGTGGCTGCCGTCGGCCTTCAGCAGGGCGAGCTTTGAGTCGACCTCCCTCTGGCCCCAGTACTCGAGTGCCGAGAGGAAGAGGCCGTGCTTGTCGCCGAAGGTGTTGTAGAGGCTCTGGCGGCAGATGCCGAGCTCTGCCGTCAGTTCGGGAATGCTGGTTCCGTCGAAGCCTTTCCTGCGGAAGACATCGATGGCCCGTTCTAGGACTTGGTTTTCGTTGAAGGATCTGGGGCGTGCCATGGCTCTTGTTATAGATCAACCATTCTCGAGGGCACGGGAGCCCAAAGCTCGAAAAAACATGAAATTGGAGATTCAAGGGACTAGGCGGTCACGGTGGGTGTCCTTTGGAGTAACTGATCAGAACGAGCGGTCCAGAACAGCTCGAGCGTCATTTCCGGCTGGAAACCTGGCGTTGGCCGTCGATGGGCCCACCTCCAAGAGCCCCTAGAGAAGTCGTCTCCATGAACACCGTGTCTCCCTTGAAAACCGTGTCTCCCTTGAAAACCGTGACCCCCACGAACCTCCTCAAGCCCTTACAGATGGGAACTCTGGCCCTCGAGAACCGTGTCGTGCTGGCTCCGCTGACCCGCGGGCGGGCTGGTGCGGGGCGAGTTCCTAACGCAGTAATGGCGGAGTACTACCGCCAGCGATCCGGAGCTGGGTTGCTCATCACCGAGGCCACCGCGGTTTCGGAGCAGGGCAACGCCTGGGTTGGAGCCCCTGGTATCTACGCCGACGAGCATGTCACGGGCTGGAAGTCGGTCGTCGATGCGGTGCACAGAGAAGGCAGCCGGATCTTCCTCCAGCTATGGTTCGGCGGTCGAGCCTCCCACTCGGAAATCCTGGGCGGGAAGCTGCCGGTCGCACCTTCGGCCATTGCAATCAATGGTGAGGGGGTTCACACAGCGAGCGGCAAGCAGCCCCACGA
>JBLHLB010000013.1:0-31256 GCA_047618505.1 Planctomycetota bacterium | reverse complement strand
TCGCCATAGCCGTGTTTGCCCATTCACGGGCGAATCGAATTTGCGTATCGCGGGAGATGCCCGTGTAGCGCTCGGCCCATGCGGGGGTGTAAGCGCCGCTCTCGTCGTCGTAGTTCTCCGGGTACTCTCCGGAAAGGCCGCGATCGACGCCGTATTGCGCCATTAGGACGTCATAGACGGTTGTGACCTCGAACACTTCACCGTTGAGTTCCAGGCGCCGCACGGGCACACCGCGCATAACCTGGGTACCGGCGCCGAAGTCGTCGAGTTCGATCTCCACCACGCCATCGTTCTGCTTGATGAAAGTCAGCTCGGCGTCGATCGGGCTGCCATCTACACCGTCTTCGGGCTTGAGGTTCCACTGCCCCTTGCCCTGCTGCCAGCGGTGTCCCACGCTGCCCATGGGCATCTTGGGGCGGTTATCCCCGGCGTCCCATTGGAGGAACTTCCACTCGCCGTTCTCCTCCTTGGAATAACGCTCAAGGCCGCCGGCGCGGATCATCTTGCCGGCCTTACGCTTGCCGTTTAGCTCGCCGACTTCCACCAGGAAGGCGCCATCCGTGAACTGCTTCGTGTAGTCCAGGAAGAACTCGTTCTGCTGCTCGTGGTGGTACTCCTTGAGGATGACGTGGTTGACCGCCATCCACCAGGCGCCGTCTTGGCCGGCGTTGATGGAGATCCATTCGTCGGCGAACTTGGCGACCTGGTTGAAGTCCGGTGCGAAGACAACCATCTTCGTGCCGTTCTGGCGCGCCTCGGCGGCAAAGTGCACGTCGGGCGTCCGGGTCATGCTCAGGTTCGAACCCATGACGGCCAGGAACTTGGCATTAAACCAGTCAGCAGACTCGTTCACGTCCGTCTGCTCGCCCCAGACTTCGGGCGAGGCATTGGGCAGGTCGCAGTACCAGTCGTAGAAGGACAGGTTAACCCCGCCCATCAGCTGCAGCATGCGCGAACCGGCCGCGTAGCTCAGCATGGACATGGCCGGAATCGGCGAGAAACCGGTGATTCGGTCCGGTCCGTGGTCTTTAATTGTTTTGACGCAGGAAGCGGCAATGATCTCCAGGACCGTGTCCCAATCAGAGCGACGCAGTCCACCTTTACCGCGGGCACGTTGGAAGCGGGCGCGCTTCTCCGGGTCCCCCATCAAAGCACGCCAGGCATCCACCGGATCCTCGTGATTGGTGCGCGCTTCGCGCCAAAGATCAAGCAGGGCGCCCCGCACGTAGGGGTACTTGACGCGCAGGGGACTGTAGAGGTACCAAGAGTAGGAGATGCCCCGCTGACAACCGCGCGGCTCATAGGGCGGAATACCCGCCTCAAGCTCGGGGTAGTCCAGGGCCTGCATCTCCCAAGCGACGATGCCGTCCTTGACGTGGATGTTCCACGAGCACGAGCCCGTGCAGTTCACACCGTGGGTACTGCGCACAACTTTGTCGTGCTGCCAACGGTTGCGATAGAACTCTTCCCAGGAGCGCGAACCGGGGTCGACGCGGTCTTGGATGTAGGGATTGTTTCCTTTAGACATGACTAGCTCTTAGCAACGAGGGGTCTGCGGACGGCACGGAAGCGACGGCGCCAAATCACGTCGAAGGCGACCATGAAGATTCCGGCGATACCGATCCCGGACAGCACAAACAGCATGCTTCCGGATCCCTGACTGATTTCGTCTGTGGTGGCGCTGTCCCGCAGGTAGGCCACCAGGGCGAGGATCTCCTCGGAGTCGAGGGGCTTGTTCTTGAACAGCGGCTGCATCACCTTGGAGGGCGGCGAGGCCAACCACGCACCGAGGCCACGGCGTCCCTCAAGACGAGCGAACACGGCCGTTAGATCGGGACCAAGAAGGCCTCCGCCCAAACCGCCGATGCCACCGACGGTGTGACAGGAAACGCAGGCAGGGCCGCCTTCCAGGAAGGGCTCACTTCCGAGGAAGAGCCATTCGCCCCGCTCCGCATCCGCATCGGTCAAGGGTCGATCGCTGAGCTGGACGCCCGCGAAAATCGACTTCTCCTTGGCGGACTCCGCCTCGATCAGATCGACCAGCTTCCCGGCCCGCTCTGCCCCCATCCCAGGAATCGTGGGCATCGGGACATTACGGGCTTCACTGAGAAGTTCGAGCGCATACGGATCACCGCTGTCGATGACCGCCTTTGGATCGAGAATGAACGCCGTCAGCCAGGCACGATCGCTGCGCTCAAGGGCCCCCATTAGATCGGGCCCCGTCAGGCGACCGCCACCGATGGTGTGGCAACTCGAACAGTTCAGTTGGAAGTACTCAATGGTCTCCTCAGACGGGGGCTCTTGGGCGGTGGCGGGGGCCGCGAGCCAGGATGCGACGAGCAATCCAAGGAGACTTTTGGTGGTTGTTTTTAGCACAGGGAGAAACCTCGAATCGAGAGTTACTCGCCCTTGCGCAATGCCCGTGCCAACTGCATCGCAATCCCAGACTCAAGCTGCAAACACCCTGCCCCCAAGGACTTACGTCACGGGGAAGCTACCGGACCAAGGCTCGTCCCGCCCAAGTGCATACACCGCAATGCACCCCACAGCCACGGGTATGCAGCCCCGCCAGCTACTGCTCGCGATAAGCGGAGGCGTCCAAATCGAGATGTCTCAAAATCCGTTGCAATGCGGCGCGCGTTAGTCCACAGCGCGACGCCGCGTGAGACACGTTGCCTCCTTCGCTCTCCAAGGCGCGCTCGACAAAGTCCCGTTGGAAGCGCTCGATTGCCTTCTGCTTGCTGGCCGCGTAGTCGAGCCCCTCGCCTTCGTCGCCATCATCGGAACCCCAGGCTTGAGCCTCTAAGCCGAGGTGATGGGGAAAGATGCGATCGCCGGTGCAGACAACGACCGCGCGCTTCATGGCATTCTCCAATTCACGCACATTACCCGGCCAGAGGTGCGCCTTGAGTTCAGCCACGGCAGCCTGGGAAAGCTCGGGCGCTTTGGCATCGGCTCCGAGGCAAACCTTGGATGCTTCGCTCAAGAAGCGCATGGCCAGGGGTTCAATGTCTTCCTTCCGATCCCGGAGGGGCGGCAGGAAAATTCGCATGACGCCCAAGCGATAGAAGAGGTCTTTGCGGAATTCACCGCTTCGAATCATTGCCTCCAGATCGCGATTGGTTGCTGCAATCAGGCGGTATTCCACGGAAATGTCCCTTGAAGCCCCCAGGGGACGCACCACGTGCTCCTGCAGAACGCGCAGAAGTTTCCCCTGGAAGGACTGGGACATCGAAGCGATCTCATCCAAGAACACGGTGCCGCCATCGGCTTGGCGGAAGAGCCCCTCGCGATCGCGATCGGCGCCGGTGAAAGCGCCGCGCACGTGTCCGAAGAGCTCTGATTCCAAGAGCGTATCTGGAAGAGCCGCCGCGTTGACCGCCAGGAACTGCTCGGCCTTGCGCGGGCTGCGCTCATGGATCGCACGGGCGATGACCTCTTTGCCGGTACCGCTTTCGCCCTCGACCAAGACGGGTACGGGACTCGGCGCCACCCGGTCCACGAGCTGCATCACCCGCCGCATGGCGGGATCCACGGCGATGATCTTCTCTTCGCCCTCGGGCGTTAGCTCAATCGAGCCCCGAGCAGCCAGCAACTGCCGCCCCAGGCGACCGACGATGTTCAGGACCTCGTCGTTATCGAAGGGCTTGCTCATGAAGTGGGCAGCGCCGTTTTGTAGACACGAGACCGCACTTTGGATGGTCCCGAAGCCAGTCAGGATCACCACACGGGCCTCGGGGAATCGCTCCACCAAGGCCGGCAGCAGCTCCGCACCGGACATGCGCGGCATCATCATGTCGCTCAGCACGAGGTCCACGCCCTCGCGATCGGCCACCTCCAGTGCCTCGATACCGTCCCCAGCGATGCTGACGCTGGCCCCTAGGGTGGAGATCAGCTTGCGCAGTCCCAGGCGGATATCTTCTTCATCATCGACCACAAGCACGCGCAGGCCACTCAGGTCAGGTCGGAGACTCTTGATCTTGCTCATACGGCTGAAGCTTCCTGTTGCATGAGACGAACGCGGAAGACGCTGCCCCCCTCACCGGTCTCCACGAGATCAACGCCGCCGCCATGCATTTCAGCAATTCGCCGCGCCGTCGGAAGACCCAGCCCCGTGCCCTGCCCCCGACCCTTTGTCGTGAAGAAGGGACGGAAGATATCAACTTGTGCCTCCAATGGAATCCCGGGACCGTCATCCGAGATCAAGACAACGACATGTTGTCCTTCGGAGTGGGCGTCAATCTTCAGCGTCCCCCCATCCGGAGACAGGGCCTGGACCGCATTCATGATCAGGTTCACGAAGATCTGCCGCACCTGGAGTTCGTCACCCCAGGCCAATCCGAGGTCATCGGGCACGTTCACAACGAGCTGGACTTCCCCGCGCTCCCGAAGGGGTCGCGTAAAGGCCGCGACGTCCTCTAGCACCGCTCCGATATCAATCGAGTCAACCTCCGGCGTCGCCCCGGTAGCGTAATCCAGGAGCTCGCGGATGGCCCTCTTACAGGAGGCGATGTTGCGCTGAATGACCTCCGTGTTCTCAAGCAGCCCAGGCTTGTCTTCCAACTCAGCAGCTAGCATTTGGTTGTACATGCTGATGGCTGCCAAGGGGTTGTTAAGCTCGTGGGCCATGACAGCGGCGACTTCACCTAGGACGGCCAGTCGCTCCTGGTGAATCATGCGCTCGTCCAGATTCACACGATCAGTGAAGTCATGGCAGACCAGGACGCGCCCAACCCGCCCGTCAATGTCCGGCGGCAGGTGGGATGCGTGGATTTCAAAGGTCCGATTGCCGACTTCAACCTGACAGGACCTGGGACCGCGCAAGGGGTCGAAGAGGCAGGCCTGGCAGGCATCGCGCGCCGAAGCTTCCCGCTCGCACAGGTGGTGCGAAACGATGTCTAGGCCACCATCCTGAAGCGCCCGCAGGACCGGCTCGGCCGCCTGGTTGAAGACAACGGGCTTGCCATCGGGATCGAGCACGATCAGCCCACCGCTCATGGAGCCGATCACGGCCTTGAGCCGGTCACGCTCAGACTTCAGATCCCCCTGGCGCTGCCGCAGATCCTCCGCTGTACGCTCCTGCAACCGTGTTCTCTCTTTCACCGCCTCCGACATAGCAATGAAAGACCTGCCCACGTCACCGATCTCGTCATTGGAGTCGATCGCGAGTTCCGGCAGCTCTTCTCCGGCCCCGATGCGGCGGGCCGCTTCTGCGAGTTGCAGAAGGGGCCGCGTGAGGATCCCCATGGGTAGTAGGAACAGAACGCAAGCCGCTAGCGCAACGAGTAGGCCAAGACCAAAGATACGGCCCTGCAGACCGGCAACCGCGGCGAGCGCCTCGTCAGGAGAAGACTCAACCTCAAGCCGCCAACCACTGTGGACGAGGGGGAAGCTACGCAGGAGCGCTCCGCTTAGGGCTGCAGACTCCGGGGCCTGGTCGGAGGCTTCGCTGTAGGGTTGGAACTCTAAGCCGAAGCCCGTAAGGGCGATCTCGGAATCGGATGGGGGCAACCCGTCCCTGAACAGCTCGTGCAGGAGAGTGAGACGCGAACGATTGGAGTCCAGGAGATGAATGCGCCCGCCCTCGGTAGTGCTTGAATTCGTATCGAGCCCAGCGGATTCAAGCGCACCGAAAATCCACGAACTCGGATTAACCCATGCAACGAGCCACCCGAGGGCCTGCTGCCCCTCTCGACCATGAAGGGGAGCCGCGAGTGCGAAACGGGCCGGACCGCCGGGGATAATGGGCCGGATGAGCGCGGAAACGATGGCTCCCTGGGAATCAACTTGCGCCGCGAGCCAGTCGGTAACTTGAGTCGGCGGCGGGCCATGTGCGGCGAGCAAAAACTCCCCGTCGGTTGAGACGACCTGGAGGTCGAGGAAGGCTGTGACGAGGGGGAGCTTGTTACGCAGGAGGTGTTGGCGCAGTGCGGTACGGAGAATCTGGATCTCTGTGCTAGACGCCGTCTCGCCTCGTTCGTCCTCGCCGAATACCAAGGTCTCCTGCCCTTGCCCCCCTGCCCCATCCTCACCGAGCCTCGCATTGCGTTCACCAAGACCCACACCAGCCAGGCCCTCCACCGCATCCCGCACAAATCCGTCCGATGCAAAGTCTTCTGTCCGCCGCGCCAACATCAGCAGCCTGCCATCCAAGGCCGTCGCGTAGGCCCGCGACTCGAATTCCAAACGCGTAAGGATCTCCTCCTCGAGGGAGTCTGAAACCGATCGCGAAATGAAGGATCCCCCAACGCCAAAGGTCAAAGCGCAGGCGGTGAAGAAGACAAGGGCTAGCTTGCTCCGGACGGTGAGGGAACGGGTGGCCATGGGGTACGAAGGCGCGTCAATCAGACGCCGCCTATGCCAGATCTTATCCGCATCACCCGGTCTGCCGCGCTCCAAGCCAGGCATTCCCTGCATTGGGCTGGCGGCTCCTACTGATTCCGCTCCCTGGCCAGAGTGGTCCTTGGGTACAGCCCGAACAGACTTGAATACGGACTCTGGCAACAGTGTCGCTCTGATGCCGTCGGCGCCGGCTCTGGATGTAAAGAGCAGTACCGGCTGGCTCGATTCGAATGAAGTACTCCAAGGGTGCGCGATAGACGTTCATCTTCGGCTCGTGCGCGTCGGGCACCAGGTAGATTCCACTTCCTGTGGAGTGAGCGCCTTTCTAGGCGTCGACCACTTAACCTCTGAGAATCAGAATCGTTATTTGCCCGGAGAGCACGCCGTGGGCAGGGAAGGCCGGTCTCCCCAGAATCCCGGAATCGATCCAATCAAAGTCAGTCCATCGGCGTTTGGGCTCCCGAAGAGTCCACCCCGACGGCAACCATCTCAACCGACCAATGCGCAGCCTTCTTCAATGCCTAGCCTTACTTCTCGTCCTCGAGCTTACGGCATGCGGTGGCCCCGCCGTTGATCCTGCGCCTACTCCCCCCGTTCCTGAGCCCGCGCAGGAATCCGAGGAGGAGGAATCCCCGCGCGAGGCCCAACGACTCCTCAACCACGCGACCTGGGAAGCGCAGCAGGCCCAGCTCGCTCGGCACCACGGATCCTGGATCCTCATTGCCAGCGGCGAAGTTCTCGGGAATTTCCCCGACTTTGGCAAGGCCTGGGGGCGCGCGCAGGACCTCCCTCAAACCGTTCTCCACGCCTACCTCTACCGCGCTGGTGTCGACGACGAGCCAGTGACCTTTGCGCTCTCGCCGTTCTTGTCCGAATCCCCCCATTGGAACCAACTCGGTCGTCGCATCCGAATTCCCTGGCGTTTGACCATGTACGCTGCGAATAACAGTTGGCATCGGGGCGAGCAGTCCGTCGTCTGGGGCGGCATGGAAGCGCGCTTGATGCTGGAAGACCTCGAAGAGACACGGCAACTCACCATTCGCGCAGTAGCGAGCAACCTCTTCCAAGAGGACCTAACCTTGAGCGCCAGCGACGCACGTGCCCTTGAACTGGGGCGCTTCACTGCGCCCCTACCGGCCTACTACCAGGGTCTGGACGACCCCTGTGAAAAGGTCGTCCTGCGCCTGCGCATTCCCGAGCTGGACATCTGTGCTCCTGCAGTGGCCTTCGTGCTGCCGGACCATCTATTCGCACCGGGCATCCCCACGCTCGATCCCGGACAATGGGCCATCGACCTTGGGGACTTGGACGGGAAATAGGGTGCTCAAGAATCCAGCGAGCCCGTTGCGTCGGAGCGCCTGGAGTGTGCAGGTCGAGGCGCACTCCAGGGCACGCACCCCTGAAGCGATCAGGATCCAAAGGCCTGGCGAACTCGTCACATTATTAAGGCGCAAGATCACATCACTGCCCAGCACCGGTGGAGTGAGCTGCTGTCGGTTCAAGATCATCCGCGCGGTTCCACACAACACGGAACGTGGATTGCGGTCTGGATGGAATTCCGGTGCGAAACCACCCCCATCCCGAACACTGCTGGTCCCACGGGCCCCATGCTGGATTGTGACAACGGAAATCTAGATCCATGCCGTATGGTCAGCCCATGGAACGCAATTTCCCCGCCACGCCGGCCCTGGGCCGCATCCTATTGGACTCAGTCGTCGTTCTGCTTGGAGCCGCATGTCTGCTCTCTAGCTCGAGCCGCCCCGCGCCTTCAACACATCAGTCCTCGACCGACTATTGGCATGCGGGCAAGGCAGAGATCTCGCGCTTTCGCCTGGAGCAGGCGCGCTATGGCGAGACGCGGGAAGGTGACTTGATCCAAGTCTTCGTGACCGAGGACTTCCTCCCCGAACTGCAGGTTAAGTCGGAACGAGGCGACCCCAGGGAACGCGGCGCCATCCACATCCTCAAGCTCAACAGCCTGCGCAAGTTCACCACGGGGATCTACGACTACTCGATGATGCGTTCGTCCTTCGTCCCTATGGAAACGGACGAGGGACCCCAGCTGATCAAGTCCACGACCTCGTCTCAGGAGTGGTGCGGACAGATGTGGTTGCAAGTCAATCGGCGTGGAGGCAAGTACAACGTTGAACGGCGATCCTACTTCGAAAGCGAAGCCGACAGGAGCTTTGACGTCGGGGCAACTTGGACCGAGGATGAACTCTGGACGCGCATTCGCATTGCCCCGGACAAGTTGCCTCTGGGTGAAGTCCAGATGGTCCCCGGCAGCGTAGACCTGTTCCTCAACCACCGTCCATTCAAGGCGGAATCCGCAGTCGTATCACGACTCCAACTGGAGGGCGAGCTCGACCGGCTCGAAGTGAACTACGCAGACCTTGGACGCACTTTGACGATCGACTTTGAACGTGCTGCACCCCACCGCATTGCCTCCTTTGTTGAACGGCAAGAGAAGTCTGGGCAAGTCCACGAGACCCGTGGTACCCGCACACACCAGGTCATGGATGCCTACTGGAATCACAAGAGCCTTGCGGACGAAGGCCTACGCAGGAGTCTGGGGCTGCAGTAGTCCTGGCTGGCGCATTGAAGCGCCAGCTCGCATCCGGCCCTAACCCCCGAGATCCGCTAGCAGGGTCTCTAATTTCAAGACGCGCTCTTCTAGGGACTCAACCCGTGCGGCCAGCGGTTCAGGTGCGGGGGCAATGGGGGTTGGGCTTGCTGTACTGGGCGTAATCGTCGCGCTCGAAGCTTGCTCCTCAAGGGGTGTCAGTCGTTGCGCCCAACGCTCCGCGCGCGAGCCAGGCCTCTGGCCGATGTTCCGCACCAGTTCCTTCCCCGCAAGACTCTCCAGATGGCGCAGCACATCCTCCTGGGATTCCCCCGGGGCCAAACGGCTGATGCGCGTGCGCAATTCCCCGGGCTGCTGGGCACCGCGCAGAAGCAGCACCGCCAGGATCGCGGACTCCGGAGCAGACAGCCCCAGGCGCGAGTTCGCATTGTGCCGGTAGCGCTCGACGCGACCACCGGAAGAGCGCCCTGCCAGGTGCTTTGCAACCAGCCCCTGCACCGTGACCACGATCTCCGCCATAGTGAAGTCCGTAACGGGATCGCGGCTCGACTTCTGGTTGCAACCAAGCAACAGAGAGTTGAGTGAAAGGGGGTATTGGTCGGGCGTGGTGAGCTCTTTCTCGATCAAGACACCGAGGGCGCGAGCTTCGTGAGTGTTGAGGCGCAGGTCAGACATTGCGACAGAGTACAGAGCTCGACAGCCCCAGGTCTTGCCCTTCCGCAGCATCTTCCGGCTTGGGTTCCCCGGGGACGGCCCTCCGGGTAGCCCTCCGGGTAGGCTTACAGGTAGGCCCACAAGTAGGCCCACAAGAAAGCACAGCAAAGCACCAGACAACGCCCCATTGTGCCACGGGGGAACTGAGCTAGTCTGGAGACTTGGTGCGTCAAGGTTTATGAAGGTTGGTGAGCGGCCTGTCCGTTTGCCAACGACCGTACTTCCCACCGGAGACCTCAGAATGTCAGCTCGCGATTCCCTGCTCGTTGCACTCCCCGCCGCGCTCCTTGGCGTCGCACTTGGGTTCTTTCTTTCGCAAGTCTTGGAGACTACAGGTCAGTCCGTCGAGGCTTCGGTCCCTTCTGTTGCTGGACCGCGAGCGCCGGGGGCGGAGACTCCCGGCGCTCGCGGCACAACACTTGCGAGTCTTCCCGATTCTCGAATCCCCCTCACGGAGGTTCCGCGCGAGGCTCCGAAGGTTTCCTCACGTGAGTTTGAGAACGCGGCCAGCGGAGTCACGGCTCCCACACAGGAAGCCTCCGCCGGCAGTGGCCAAATTACGGGCTTCGTGTATGACGAAGACGGCGTGCCGATGGCAAATGTGTTGCTGGTGGCAAGCAAGCGCTCGGAATCCTCGCCTGCGGATCCGAGCCGCGAGGGAGCTGGCCCCCCGGACGAGCCCGGTCTGAAGGAACACCTGCAAACCAGCGCCGATCAGTGGGCCCAGGGCCGCGCGAATCGCAATCGCGCCAGCACCGACAGCCTGGGTGCCTTCACGATCCAAGGACTCGATCACAACTCCCGCTTTTCAGTTACGGCCTACGCGCAGGATTTCTCTTTCAGGCGCGAGGGCAACTCCGGGTGGGTGACGCCGGAAACCGAGGTCATATTCCGAGCCAAACGTTATCACCAGATAACCCTGAACATCGTCAACGCTGACGGCACCCCCCTAGCCGGGCCGGGTGCGATCTCAATCAAGCGTGGCGACAGATACAGGGTCTTTGCTTGGTCACCTGAGCAGCCCTTTGTGCGCTTGCTCAGCGGCCGCGTCAGCTTGCAAGCCCTAGCCGGATTGATTGGCAGCCCCAGCAGCAGACGCGTGCAATCCTCCAGCCTGGCCTCCGATATCGAAGACTTGATTGTCGGCAAGACTGAAGAGCTGACTCTCACCCTTGAATTGCACGCGCGTGTCGGCATTTCCGGCAGCCTCACCCACGAGGGAACAGGCTCCACAAGTGGCTTCACCACCTATCTCTTAGTCACCCCCGACGATGGAAGCTTCGACGAGGACGCTGTGAGGCAGCAAGGCGTGCGAGGCGACATGAGGGAAGGAAGATTCGCATTCTTGGATCTTACGGCGGGCACCTATGCCGTCTGCGTGACCACGTCAGGCGGAAGAGTAGCCATCTCGCAGATCGTCAAAGTCGACTCTGAACTCGTGGAACTCGATCTGGTCATCCCAGCACCCGATGCCAGTGAGCACGTCCAAGTGACGGCAACCGGACCCGATGGACGCACACTCTCCGACCTACAGTTCCGCTTTATGAGCCAATACAGTTCGGGATCCTCAAGCGGCGACCTGAGCCCCCGCCAAGTCCACGATAACACCTACTGGCTGCAGCCTTCGGAAGAGTTCTTCGACACCTGGCAGGCCGGGCAGTCTTTCAAACTGACCGTCATCCACCCTGATTTAGGATCAAGGGAAGTAGACCTCGAAGAGGGCCAGCGCGAGGTCCACGTTGCCCTAGAGGAGCCCGTCAGCATTCTCGTCTCCGTCAGCGACTACGCCGGCAGTCAGTTCGTCGGCAAACTCTTCGTCAACGCGGTCAGCCTCAAGGAGGATGGCCGCGGCAGCGCGAACCCTCTGGACTTTCGGGACCAGAATTCCCTCAACGCTAAGGGCGAACTGCACTTGGATGGCCTTTCCCCCGGCAACTGGGAGATCCAACTGTGCTCCGGGGTCAACCGCTGGAACGCGAGGGTCATCGATGCCCAAGAGGTCAACATCAGTGCAGGCGAAAAGTCCGTGATCTTCGATCTGCCGGTGCTCTATAGCCAAGTCATCATCGCCCCGGATCTGGGCGCCGGAACTTCTCTGATGTTGCGCCCAGACCAGGACGATGCCCAGGGCTCACTTCACTACTCCAGTGGCCAGGATTGGGCCCAGGTGGACGTCGATGGCCGCGCCGTCTTCGAAGGCCTCTCCGCCGGCATCTATCGACTCAGCGGAACAAGCGATTCCCGCAAGATCCTGATCACCGTACCCGGCGGAGAATATTACCTGGAAACCAGCTCCCCGGACGCACTACGCGTTTCCATTGGGGACCTCGAGGGAAGCCTCGCCAAGGCTGGCCTTATGCCCGGCGACCTGATCATCGGCAGCGACGGCAAGGAGTTTGATTCAGTGGGGAACTACTGGCAAATCCTTACGGGAGAAGGACGCGTGGAACTCATGGTGCTTCGCCAGGGCAACCGTATCGACATTCCCTTCGACAGGTTTGACCTAGGTGCCTACCAAGACATGGGTGGCTCGCTCCAGCCCGTTCACCGGGACTAGCAACCGGTCATCAACCCTAGCAGCCGTTCCTTCTAGCGCCGCGAAACACGACCCAGCAAGCTCGCCGGGACGACTGTGCCCTTGCCATAGCGCTTGCGCAGGCTATCCATTGCGGCGCTAGCCTTCTGGTGGCGGGCTTCGTCCACGGGCGTTTGAGGCCGGGAAGACTCCTTCTTGGAATCGATCAGCTTGAGCGTTTCGGGCGCCGGCGCATCGCCGAATAGCGACGCCTGCACGGGGGTGCGCACGTCCGCCAGGTTGGACACTTGCACGCCCAACAATCGCAGGGGCCCGGCTGGCACGCGGTTGAACAGCTCGCGGGCGACGGCATAGATTCGGCGGCCCTGGTTCACGGGTACATCCACAGTCTTCGAGCGCGTCACCGTCTTGAAGTTGGCATAGCGCGCCTTGATCGTAACGGTTCGTCCGCGCAGCCCTCGGTGGCGCAGGTCGTAGCTCACTTCTTCGCAGAATTCGTAGAGCAGAAGGCGTAGCTCATCCTGGTCCCCGATGTCCTCGGCAAAGGTGCGCTCCATGCCATGGCTCTTCTCCGGACGTCGTGCGGTCACGCGACGCGGATCGATGCCACTCGCCAGATCGTGAATCCAAGCGCCACTGGCACCGAAGCGTCGCAGGACATCTTCGCGTTGCAAGGCGGAAAGGTCCGCGACTGTATACACGCCGAGCGCCTCTAACCTCTTAGCCGTGCGCGGCCCCACGCCAAAGATCTTCGAAACCGGTAGCGGATCCAAAACCTTTCGTACTTCGTTCTCGCGGATCACGCGGAAGCCATCGGGCTTATCTAAATCTGAAGCCAACTTCGCCAGGAACTTTGACGGTGCGATTCCCACCGACGCCACCAAACCCGTCTCACGAACGATGTCACTCTTGATGCGTCCACCAATCGCAATGGCGTCACCGAAGAGCCGTTCCGATCCGGAAACATCTAGGAAAGCCTCGTCCAATGACAAGGGCTCAACGATCGGCGTATAGCGATTAAAGATCGCCATAATCTCCCGACTGACCGCCGTGTACTTTTCAAAGTCCGGCGGAAGCATCACCAAGTCTGGGCAAAGCTTGAGCGCGCGTGCGGTCGGCATAGCCGAGTGCACGCCGTAAGTCCTGGCCACATAGCTTGCTGCAGCGACGACACCACGCTTGTCCGCAGGACCCCCGACACATACGGGGAGGCCTGCAAGTTGCGGGCGATCGCGGAGCTCGATGGACGCATAGAAAGCGTCCATGTCCACGTGGAGGATCGATGTCGGGATGGGGACCGGCATACGGGGCGACCCCAGGATCAAGGTCAGATGAAGATTCGTCAATCCGGCAAGTGGGTTCCCGCACACATCTAGGCCCCTTTAGCCCGTGATTGGGCCTACAGATTGGGGCTCGACGGGGATTTCGAGGGCGAAGAAGCCCTAAACGGCGGGCAAAAGCCTCGATCAGGGATTCCCAGGGGAATTGGGGTCCAGCGAGGAATTCTTTCTCCATTCCCGGACCAATCCTCTTTTGCAAGCACTGCTTCTTCCGCGTTGCATGCTTTGCCGCCATGGCTAACCTCTCCGCTTATGCGCTTCCACGGCGTCCGAATTGCAGGCCTTGGGCACGACGTGTCCAACCAACCCACCACATCCGAGGAGCTAGAGGAACGCCTCGCGCCCCTCTACGATCGACTGCGTTTGCGGGTCGGTCGTCTGGAGTTGATGAGCGGAATCCGTGAGCGACGATTCTATGCGGAAGGTGAACGCCCCAGCGCTATCGCTGCGCGGGCCGGTGAGAAGGCCCTGGCTGACAGCGACGTAGCGCGCGAAGACATCGGGCTCCTGATCCACGCTTCCGTTTGCCGCGACTTCCTAGAGCCCGCGACGGCATCTGTAGTGCACGCCAATATGGGACTCTCCCCCACGGCGCAGGTCTTCGATCTCTCGAACGCCTGTCTGGGTGTCATGAACGGAATTGTGATCGCCGCACGCCTGATCGAGAGCGGCGAGATCAAGGCAGCCTTGATTGTTTCGGGCGAGGACGGTCGCGGCTTAGTAGAGCAAACAATTCAAGCGCTCAACGCGGACCAAAGCTTGACCCGCGATTCGATCAAGTCAGCTTTTGCTTCCCTGACCATCGGATCGGGCGGAGCCGCGGTTGTGCTTGCCCGCGCGGAGGAAGGCGACGATCGCGGGCGCGTGATCGGCGGCGCGCTGCTGGCGGCAACGGAGCACAACGTCCTCTGCCAGGGTGATCGCACGGAGCAAGTTGCAGGTCCGCTCATGTCGACCGATTCCGAAGCGATGTTGATCGCTGGCAACGAGCTTGCCGGACGTACCTTTGAGTTGATGCTGCAGGAGCTGCACTGGACCCGCGCAGACATCCAACGCGTCATCACCCACCAGGTCGGGTCCACACACCGACGCCTGCTCTTCGAAACCGTTGGCCTTGATATGGGGCTGGACTTCCCAACCGTCGAGACCTTGGGAAACACGGGGTCCGCCGCCGTCCCCACGGCCTTCTCCATGGCGGTGCAGGATGGTTTCATCACACGCGGACAAAAGGTGGCCCTGCTTGGGATCGGCAGTGGTCTAAACTGTTTGATGCTCGGGATTCGCTGGTGAGCAGCACAGGGCGGAGCTCACGGCGGAGGTGGCGCACGCTCGGCGATGCGGAGTTGCTAGAACTGCCGATCGATAGCCTTGGACTGCGGTCGAATCACGGAACCCTGGGTCCGCGCATCGACGGCCTGATGGCGGATCTAAAGCGCTGTGAGATCCGCTTGCGACCCCATGTCTGGCTCTCCACCGACTGGTTTTCCCCCGATGGTGTCCCGGGCATTGCGCTGCCCTTCTACCTCGGTGATCCGCGCCTGGTGAAGCTCGAACGCACGCAGATGCTCTGGGCCGAGGGCTCTACGGCCAAGGAATGCACTGCTCTGCTCAGGCACGAAGCGGGTCACGCGGTAGACACGGCCTTTCACCTCTCAAGGCGCGCGATCTATCGGCAGACCTTCGGTAAGCGCTCGGAGACCTACCGGCGTCGCTACGTGGTGGAGCCGCGTTCCCAGGACTTTGTGCAACACCTGGATCGGTGGTATGCCCAGAGCCATCCCGCCGAGGACTTCGCCGAGACCTTCGCGGTTTGGCTCGGCTCGCGCGGCCGTTGGCGGGCACGCTATGGGGGGACGGAAGCGGGGCGCAAACTTGAGGTGCTGGACGAGTTGATGGATTCGATTCGAGGCGAGCGAGCGTCCGTAAGCTCACGCGAAGAATGCGAGCCCGTCGGGAAATTGGGAATTACCCTGGGCGAGCACTACCGGGCGCGGCGTCGTAAGCACAGGCGCGAGGCGACTCCCCCCTTCGACTCCGCCCTCCAAAAGAACTTCCACCCGGGTCGACCTTGGATCCGCAACGCCAAGGCTGCCCAATTGCTGCAGAGGGATCGCAAGAGCCTGGCCCAGCAGGCCGCTGAAGCCCTGAACTGCGACGCCTACACCTGCGACCAAGTCATCGGCTGGATGATCCAGCACGCCCGCGAATTGGGCCTAGGGGAACCGCTTCAATCCGGGGCCTTCGCTCTGGACACTCTGATCCCTATGATTCGAAGCACACTGCGGGCGCTTGCCCGGGGTGGCACCAAGCTCTCGCGTTAGGCGACGAAACGACAACCATGGCTACACTCAAACCCGCTGCGAGATCGACCGTCAAAAAGCGCACCAAGAAGGTCCGCGTGCAGCTTCTCTGCCACGAAGATCTCGTGCCAAAGGAATCCATCGAAGGTCTGAGCGATGCGGAGATCTCCGAATGGCGGGCGGAGTTCGATGTTTGGACCGCCCTACGCGACATTGGGTACGATGTGCAGGTCCTGGGCGTGCCGGACGATGTGGAGGCGATTCGCAAGGGCGTGCTGGAGTTCCGCCCGGATGTGCTCTTCAACCTGACCACGGAATTCCACGGGGCAGCGCACTACGACCAACATGTGGTCAGCTACCTTGAGCTGCTCAAGCAGAACTACACGGGTTGCAACCCCCAGGGAATGACCCTGGCACGGGACAAGGACCTTTCGAAGAAGATCCTGAAACACGATGGCGTGCCGGTGCCCGCCTTTGCGCGCTTCGTGCATGGGCGCGTGGTAGATCTACCGCCGCACCTGAAGTACCCGCTGTTTATCAAGTCGGCGGTGGAGGAAGCCTCCCTTGGTATCTCGCTGGATTCGATCGTGCACAGCGACAAACAACTCGAGGACCGTGTGCTCTACATCCACGAGGAAATCTGCACCGATGCCATTGCCGAGGAATACATCGATGGACGCGAGTTCTACATCGGCGTGCTGGGGAACGATCGTCTCAAGACCTTTCCCCTGTGGGAGCTCTGCATTCCCAAGCTACCCAAGGGGCAACCGCTGATCGCCACGCGGCGGATCAAGTGGGACGTGAAGTACCAACAGAAGCTCGGGGTTCAGAATAAGCGCGCCGAGGGTTTGAGCACGAAACTGGAGCGTGAGATTTCCGCGGCGGCCAAACAGGCCTATCGATCCCTGGGCCTGTCGGGCTATGCGCGACTGGATCTGCGTCTGCGGCCGGACAACACTTACTACTTCCTGGAAGCGAACCCCAACCCCGACATCACCTATGGCGAGGACTTTGCCGAATCGGCCGAGGCGGATGGCGTTTCCTATGAGGAGTTGATTGATCGAATCGTGAAACTGGGTCGCAGTTACGACGCGGGTTGGAAATAGCGCCATTGCGGAGCGGTCGATCGGCGCAGATTCGATCGATGCCAAGAAAACAGGAAGCGGGCAGACACTCGCGCCGGCTTGAATCGGTCTCCTCCCTGTGGGAAACACATCGATCAAGCGGGCGCCGATTCTTGGCGGGCTGGCAGTAGCTCTGAGCTTGCTGCTCGGGGCACTGTTGCTCGGGGCACTGTTGCTCGGGGCATTGTTGCTCGAGGCATTGCTGGGACAAGAGGGGGATCCCGGGGCGCAGATTCAGCCTGTGAGTCCGGCCCAAATGGAACGGGTTGACGGAGCGAGATCAGCCGAAGAGCCGCTCGCCCGTCCAGCCAATCCGCCGGTGACAGACCCACCGACTAGGCGAATGAACAGGCCCATGGAAACTGGGCTCGAGCGGCGCTCGCCCTCGGAAGCTCCGGACCTGAATTGGATGGATGAGATCCCCAACCGGACCCCGCCGAAGTGGGCTCGGGGCGGATCCCTGGAGGTCCTGGTGATTGACGGGAATGGGCAGCCATGTCCGGGGGTTGAGCTTCGGCTCCGTCGCGCCGGTGGCAGAGTAGAACGAGGACGGAGTCAAGCGGACGGACGGTTTGGCTTTGGGAATGGCGCGGTGCGAGTGCGGGCTCAACTCGAAGTGCTACCGCCCTTCGTTACGGTCGCAGACAAGTTGGTGCTGCGCGCGGAAGATTCGTCTCCCCTGGTTGTCCGTGTCGTTCGTGGAGGCAGCCTCGGAGGAACGCTTCGGCTCCATGGCGAAACCGCGGAAAATCTGGAGGCCGAAGGGAGCGTGTTCCAGGCCGCTGTGCGCGTGGAACGCAAAAGCGCTCATGGAGGAATAGGAATGGGACATTCCCGGCAAGCTACTGGACAAACTACTGGACAAACTACTGGCAACACTCCACACGACGTAAGCAGCGCAGCTGCGAGCGAGAGAAGTGACGCTGAGGCTCTGGGTGGTCTCGTAGGGAGGCGCTGGGAACCCGAGGCTCTGGCGAACTGCGATCGAAATGGAGGGTTCCATTTTGCGGGGCTACGGCCGGGGCTCAAGCGGCTCTTGATCACAGCTCGCTTTGGGAATGTGGTTCACTGTCGTTCCGTCCTTGTGCTCGTCTCCCCCAGCGACTCGACCTGGTTGGAGTTTGAGCTGCGCGACCCGGTGGGAGATTCGTCTCCTTCGGCGCCAGTCAATCTCGGGAGGTCGCAGGCGAGAAACCTTCGACCTAACTCCCGATTCGCTTCGGCACAGACAAGCGCAACTCTCCCTTTCCACCCACCCGATCCCGCTCCCGACCCCACTCCCCTGGGACGGTCCAGAGAGATTGCAGTAAGGACCGGAGTCGTGGATGAGATGGGGGCGCCCCTTCCCCTGGGGCTGTTTTTTGGGATGCGGCCACCCCCTACAACCTGGATGACGATTGGAGTGCGCAGGGGTGGCGGCGGACAATCCGCGGGCTTCGGCTTTGAAGCCGATCTTGGGACAACGATTCGCCTGGTGGTCGATCGAGACTGCGAAGTCAGCCTGGGCGCCCTCTCCGGATCCCAGTGGGACCTGGGCGGAGGCACCCCAGCGGCCGTCGGCTCAGGCCACCGTCCAGCGAGTACTCCGGATCGCGCCCGGGGCTTGCAACGACCTCTGGAAGTCCGCGTGTCACCAGGTTCACCAGGGTCCTCAGGTGACGTGCGGCTGGACTTCCTGGCGGGCGCCAGCGCGGACCTCACCCTCTCTCCCCAGGAACTCCGGAGGTCAGCCCTGACGGATGCTCAGAACTAAGAAGCTGCATTCCAATGTAAAGTAGAGGGTGCAGCCCCCTCGTTTTGGGGGCTGGGGAGCCATTTTCGTGGTTCCTGCTGGATCTGGGGGGCTTTGCGTGTCAAAACTCCGCCCTGCTCACGGATATCAAGAATTCTTGAACTCCGTGAGCACACCCCCTCTCAGACACCATGGCATCGCCTCCTAACACAGCGCCCGTACCTGCTCCCCGGCCTGCTCCCCGGCCTGCGCCCCGGCCTGCCCAGGACCTGTCACAGGATTCCTCGGCGGCGGACGCCGCGTTAGTGGGCTCCGCATCCTCGGGCTCCGCATCCTCGGGCTCTATGAACGGTGCATCTGCTTCACCCAACGGCGCGAGCGCTGGAACATTTGGCGGTGCCGGAGAGACGATTGCTGCTGGGGAAACTGGTGCTGCAGGGACCGCTGAAGCTGCCGACGAAACCATCTCTCCCCTCGTGGAAGAGGCGCTGCTCGCGGAGCTGCCGGTCTTTGAAACCTTCTTCAAGACCTTCGGATTCAAGCGTGTTCACGGTCGCGTCTGGGGCCTGCTTGTATTGGGCAGCTGTCCCGTTTCCAGCAAGGAGATCGCCTCGACCCTGGGTATTTCCCAGGGGGCGACGAGCGCGACCCTGAACGAACTGACGGAGTGGGGTGCGGTTTCTTCTCGCTTCGACAACCAACGCCGTTGTCACCTGCACGCCCCCGTTGGCAATGCGCTGACCATCGTCGCGACAGTTTTTCGCCGGCGCGAACAGGTCGTCTTTCAACAGTTTCGTCAGATGACGGAACGGTCCCTGAACTTCATCCGGGAACGCCACGGCGACAAGGATCCGAGGGTGCTGACCCTGCGCTCGATCCTGACCACCTGCGACATTGGCGAGGCCGTCATGCAGCTGGTTTTCTCCGCCGTGCAGAACGCCATGACAGATCCCGCGAGCCTGCTCTCGCGCGCTGTCAATGCCGCCTTCAAAGTGGGCGTTGGGCTGCCCGCACGCGTGTTGTTGGGGCATCCGCTCGGAGCGGGACCTGTGCGCGAAAGCGACTTGGCCCAGGACACGGCAATTGCGGAAAGCGCCTTCGCCGCGAGCATCTTGGCAGAAGAGGCCAGCGCCGGGGCTGCCGCTTCGGCAGCTGCCAAAGAAGTTGCAGCCGGTAAGACATCCGATCAACCCACGTACCAGGCGGGAAGTGACGGAGGCCCCAGGAGCCATGAATAACCTCCCCCGCGTCGTCATCACGGGCATCGGCTTGACCAGCCCCAACGGCAACTCCCTCGACGAGATCCGGACCAACCTCCTGGCCGGTAAGTCTGGAATCACGGACTACGAGATCCGCCACTTCGGCAAGACCCACGCCGGAGTCTGCGACTACAACGCCTTGCGGCACCAGAAGCGCAAGGAAGTCCGCCGCGGAACGCGGGCAGGCTCCATCGCCGTTTGGTGTGCAAACGAGAGCCTTCAAGACTCCGGAATCGACTTGGACACGGTCGATCGGGCTCGAATCGGTGTTTACACGGGGACCACGGAACACGGCAACGTTGAGACCGAGAACGAGATCCACGAAGTCGCCAAGTTCGGCTTCGACCTGAGCTACTGGTCGCACCACCACAATCCCCGCACGGTGGCCAACAACCCGGCCGGGGAGATTACCTTGAACATGGGGCTACATGGTCCGGCCTACAGCCTCGGCGGCGCCTGCGCAGCGGGCAACCTCGGGCTGATCCAGGGCATGCAGATGCTGCAGCTCGACCAGATCGACGTGGCCCTCGGCGGCGGTGTTTCCGAAAGCATCCACACCTTCGGCATCTTCGCCAGCTTCAAGGCCGAGGGCGCCCTCGCAAGCCACGCCGACGCCACCAAGGCTTCGCGACCCTTCGACAAGGATCGCGGCGGCATCGTGGTCTCAGAAGGCGGCTGCCTCTACACCCTGGAACGTCTTGAAGACGCCCAGCGCCGCGGCGCTCGCATCTATGCCGAAGTCATCGGGTACCACGTCAACTCGGACGGAACGGACTTTGTCCTGCCTGACGCCGCCGGGCAAAACGCCTGCATGCGCGGCGCCCTCAAGAGCGCTGGCCTTGAGCCGGGCCAGATCGACATCGTGTCCACCCACGCGACCTCCACGCCCTCCGGCGATGTGATCGAGTGCGGCGCCGTGAACGAAGTGTTCGGGGACTCCGAGAACGTCTGGGTCAACAACACCAAGAGCTACATCGGCCACGCCATGGGTGCCGCCGGCGCCCTCGAATTGGCCGGGAACCTGCCCTCCTTCACGGATGGCATCGTCCACCCCACGATCAACATCGACAATCTCGACCCCGAGTGTGATATCCGCGGCCTCGTAATCAACGAGCCCAAGGACGTCGGGTCGGTACGGACGATTCTGAACATGTCCTTCGGCATGCTCGGCATCAATTCCGCTGTCGTCGTTCGAAGCTTCGGAGCCTGAGCTCCGTCGACCCCAGTTTCCATCCCCTCAAACATCCGAACCCAGCAACCCTAGTCATGACACGCGAAGAAGTGTACGTCGCCGTTCTGGACATTATCGCCATGATCGCGCCGGACGAGGACCTCACCAGCCTCAACAACGAGGAGCGCCTGCGGGACCAGATCGATCTGGACTCCATGGACTTCCTCGACATCGTCATGGAGCTCCGCAAGCTGTACCAGGTCCAAGTCCCTGAAGAGAGCTACAAGGAACTCGCTAGCATGGACAGCTGCGCGAACTACCTGCATCCGCTGCTTGCCGACAAGACGCTGCACGTCGTCGCGCAGGCCTAGGATCCGGATCTGATGAGCGCCCCGCGCGCCCACCGGAACATCCCGTGACAACAAAGCGCTACGACACGATCGTCATCGGCGCAGGCATGAGTGGCCTGGCCGCGGGCATTCGTCTAGCTCAATTTGATCGGCGTGTCCTGATCCTGGAACGCCACGCTCTTTGGGGCGGCCTCAATTCCTTCTACACGAAGGCGGGTCGTCCTTTCGATGTGGGCCTGCATGCGCTGACGAATTACGTGCCGCCGCGCACAAAGGGCGCGCCCTTGACGAAGATCCTGCGGCAACTGCGCATTCGTCATGAGGAGCTGCAGCTCGGGCCCCACCGTCAATCCGAGTTGGTCTTCCCCGGCGTGCGCCTGAAGTTCACCAATGACTTCAGCTTCTTCGAATCGGAAGTGGAGCGCGAGTTCCCCGCCCAGATGGACGGCTTCCAAAGGATCGTTGAGCTTGTCAAAGGCCACGAATTGCGCGAAGACAATGTGACCGATGTCAGCGCCCGCGCGGTGCTCGCCGAGCACATCAGCGATCCCCTGCTGATCGAGTTCTTGATGTTGCCGATCTGTTTCTACGGCAGCGCGCGCGAGGACGATTGCGACTGGAACCAGTTCGCGATTCTGTTTCAGAGCATTCTTCTGGAGGGGCTTTCGCGGCCCGAGGGTGGTATTCGCCCCGTGCTCAACTTGCTAATTAAGCGCTACCGCGGATTGGGCGGCGAAGTTCGCACGCGCTCCGGCGTGGCACAGATCAAGACCGATGCCGGTCGTGTAGTCGGTGTCGTCCTCGACAGTGGCGAAGAGCTGGAGTGCGACACCTTGCTCTCCTCTGCGGGCTGGGTAGAGACGGCGCGCATGGTGGATGACGCCAACGTCGGCGCATCCATCGACCCCGGGGATATCGGACGGCTTTCCTTTGTCGAGTCCATCTCTGTGCTCGATCGAATGGCAGGGACGCTTGGATTCGACTGCGCCACGAGCTTCTACTGCCTCGAGGATCGCCTGCGCTATCGCCGGCCGGAAGCGCTCATCGACGTGAACTCCGGCGTGCTCTCCTGTCCAGAAAACTTCGAGGCTCAACGCCCCCAGAAGGAAGGCATGGTGCGTCAAACGGTCCTGGCCCACCACGACAAGTGGAAGGCTCTGAAGGATCAGGGGCCCGAGGTCTACGGCGCCGCCAAGGCCAAGGCTAGTGCCGATGCCATCGCCGCCACGCGCTCCATCTACAGCGATTGGAATCCACACACGATCTTCCGGGACGTCTTTACGCCAACGACGGTTGTGGACTACACCGGTCACATTGACGGTTCGATCTACGGCTCCCCCGCCAAGCGCATGACGGGGAAGACGCCCATTGAGGGGCTCGTTCTCTGCGGCACGGACCAGGGCTACCTGGGTGTTGTGGGAGCCATGCTGTCGGGCATTGCCATGGCGAACCGACACGCCCTCGTGCCCTCGGCTTAGTCCCCCCTCTCGCCCCAATAACCCCCCAGGACATCCAATGAAGGATTCAAGTAGAACGCGCTACTTCCGGGGTTCCCGTGATGGCAAGCGTCCCCTGAACTTCAATCCCCTCGAGGGTTCGCAGTCGCGCTATGACGTAATCGTGATCGGCTCGGGACTGGGTGGCATGACGGCCGCCAATATCCTCGGTCGCCAAGGACACCGCGTGTGCCTGTTGGAACAGCACTACAACCTCGGTGGCCTGGCCACCTGGTTCAAGCGCAAGGGCGGTCACCTCTTCGACGTTTCCCTGCACGGCTTCCCCGTTGGGATGAAGAAGACCTGTCGTAAGTACTGGGGCAGGGAGATCGCCGATCGCATCGTTCCCCTGCGCTCTGTGCGCTTCGACAACCCGCAGTTCCAGCTGGAAACAGTCTTCACACGCGAGGACTTCACGGACAAATTGGTAGAGGTCTTCGGGCTCAAGCGCACGAGGGTCGAAGCCTTCTACGCCCACATCCGGCGCATGGACTTTTTCGACGACTCGGGAGAAACGACGGAGGATCTCTTCCAGCGTTTCTTCCCCGATCGCAATGATGTCCACCGGCTGTTGATGGAACCGATCACCTACGCCAACGGCTCGACCCTGCAGGATCCAGCCATCAGCTACGGCATCGTCTTCTCGAACTTCATGAGCAAGGGGGTCTACACCTTCAGTGGTGGCACGGACTCCCTGATCAAAGCGATGAAGCGTGTCCTGCAGGAGAACAAGATAGATGTCTTCCCGAATGTGCAGGTCGATCGCATCGTCGTAGAGGACGGAGAGACTCGAGGTGTTGAGGCCGCAGGACGCTTCATCGAGGCCCCTATCGTCGTCTCGAACGCCAGCGTCAAAACCACCGTCGAGCATCTCGTCGGGGAAGAGCACTTCTCCGACAGCTACGTGGCCGCCAACCGCGCAGTCAGGCTGAACAATTCCAGCACCCAGGTTTACATGGGGCTTGAGCGGGGCGCGACACTGCCCTTCGTTACAGATCTCCTGTTCACTTCGACGAGGCCGACCTTTGACTCCCCCAGCGTGTCAGACATGCACGGCGAGAGTCGCACTTTTTCGTTCTACTATCCTGATCAACGTCCCGGCTCGGATCGCTATGCGATCGTAGCTTCGATGAACTCGCGTTGGGAAGACTGGAAGGACCTAGCGACCGAGGAGTACGAGCAGAATAAGGCGCGCTTGGTTGCCGATTCCCTGGAAGCGCTGGAACGCTACGTCCCCGGAACCGTCGCGAAGATCAACCACAGCGAGGCCGCAACGCCGCGCACTTTCGGGTTCTATACCCAGGCGCCCGCCGGCAGTTCCTTTGGCACTAAATTCGAAGGCCTCCAGGTTAGCTTCGACCTGCCCGAACAGGTCCGCGGTCTGTTCCACACCGGCAGCGTTGGGATCATCATGTCCGGCTGGCTCGGCGCCGCCAATTACGGAGCCATAGTGGCCAACAAGGCTGACGCTCTTTTGCACAAGTTCAAGTCCAACCTCCAGGGCGCGCAGCCCATAGGACAACGGAGAGGAGAATCATGAAGGATCAAGACGCAACAAAGAGCGTATCGAACGAGGAAACCCTATCCGGCGTCCTGATGAATCGTGCCGCGATCGAAGCAGCGATTCCCCACCGCGATCCGTTCCTCTTCCTCGACGCGGTCGTCGAGGCGGACGAGAATTCCCTGTGCGCGATCTGGCGCACGCCTGTGGACGCGGATTGGGTCAGGGGACACTTCCCCGGAAGTCCAGTTGTCCCTGGTGTGCTGGTATCCGAGCACGTCTTCCAGGCCTGCGCGGTATTGATTTCGCGCAACATCAAAGGCTTCAGTAGCGCTGACGGCATCCCTGTACTCACAAAGATCGAGCAGGCGCGCTTCCGCAATATGGTCATCCCCGGCGACGCCCTCACGACCGAGGTCAAGGTCGACGAACGGCTCGGCCCAGCATGGTACATGTCCGCCGTCGTCAAGTGCGGCTCGAAGACCGTCGTCAAACTGCGCTGTGTCCTAAGCGCATCCGAGGCCCTGGCGCGGGCCACGGGGGGCGCGTGAGCAGCACATCCAAGAGCACCTCGGGGAACGCTGAAGAGCACTGGCTTCAACTCACGGGCAAGACGGTGCTTGTCGCCGGCGTCGCCAACAAGCGCAGCGTTGGCTGGCATGTGGGCAAGCGCCTCGAAGCCGCCGGCGCGGATGTGATCTGGGTCGTTCACACGGAAGCCCGGCGCACGGAGTTGGAATCCAAACTGCAAGGCACGATCTACGTTTGCGACGTCACCCTGGAGGCGGAAGTGAAGGCCCTCGGCGTTGCACTCAAGGAGAGCGGCGTTCAGCTCGCCGGCCTCGTCCACTCCATCGCCTTCGCCAGCTACAGCGAAGGCTGGAAGCCCTTCCACCAAACCAACAAGGCCGACTTCCTCCAGGCCCTCGACATCTCCGCATTCTCCCTGGTCTCTCTATCAGAGGCTTGCCGCGAGGTCCTCGCGCCCGATGCCAGCGTTGTCACGATTTCAATTTCTAGCACACGCATGGCGGCGGAGAATTACGGCTACATGGCGCCCATCAAGGCAGCGCTCGATTCCTCAGTCGTTTTCCTGGCCAAGAGCTTCAGCGCCTTCTCACGGGTGCGCTTCAACGCCGTGCGCGCGGGGCTACTGAAGACGTCGTCCTCGGCCGGCATCCCCGGTTACGTTGACAGTTGGCTGCACGCGGAGGAAGCAACTCTTCGCAAGCAAGGCCTTGCCACAACCGAGGTGGCTGACAGCGCTCTTTTCCTTCTTTCACCGCGCTCTGCGGGTATCAATGCCCAGGGTGTAGTCGTCGACGCGGGTATGGAAGTCAACTACTTCGACCGCACGATCGTCGAGCGCGTCACTCGCATCGAGGAACCCACAGCCTGATGCAAGCGACGGAAGAAACTACGAAGTTCACCACCATTAGGCCGGTTCTAGCAGCCCTATCCCGCCAGCTGCCCCGGCGCGAGCGGGTTGACGCGTTTCGCCAGGTAGGAAATGCCGCCCTCATCCAGGCTGCGCGTGTCGCCAGCGCGCCGGACCTTCACTTTTCCCGCGATGAGGATGGCGCCCCGACACCCGAGGGCGATTGGAGTTGGTCTCTGACGAACGCAGAGGGACTCGTCGCTGCCGTGGTAAGCGACTGCGCCGTGGGAATCGATGTGGAACCATTCGATCGACCGCGGCGAGAGACCCTCCTGGCTTACCTGCAGGAACGCGACCCCGCCGGATTGAAGCGCATGGGTGGCGATGGAACGGCGGCCTTAATCCTTTGGACTGCCTTTGAGGCGGCCCTGAAACTCCTCGGACTCGGCGTTAGCGGCCTGCCCGATACGAAGCTCGACTCCACATCCGTCCTGCTACCCGCGCCCTGGCATGTGGTGCGCGTTGGCCTGCAAACAATCCCCGTGTGGTCATCCCCCTGCGGCGATCACGTGCTTTCGCTGGCGGTGGCAGCTCCCCTGGATCAGCTGCCCGAGATCACGCCCCTGAACTTGATCGGCGAACATTCCCAGGCGGACCTCGATCCCCATCGAGGTGCATCCGCATGAGTACGACGATGACCGCGGCGACCCCGTCCATAGATGACGCGCTCGAAGCAGCCCAGACCAAGCTCGCGCCGATCCGTGAACTCTACCCCTTCCGATCGCAGTTCATCCGCCAAGGTGAATTGCACCAGCATTACTTGGACGAAGGACCGCGCGACGGCACGCCGCTCTTGTTCCTGCACGGCAACCCGACCTGGTCCTTCTTCTGGCGTGAGCTCGTGGGAGGTCTCTCTGGCGAATACCGCTGCATCGCCCCCGACCACATCGGCTGCGGTCTATCCGACAAGCCCCAGGACTGGAGTTATCGCCTGGCGGACCACGCGGAGAATGTCCTGCGTCTAGTGGAACAGCTCGACCTCTGCAACGTGACCTTAGTCGTCCACGATTGGGGTGGCGCTATCGGTTTTGCAATGGCGCGCCGTGCGCCGGAACGGATCGCGCGTGTAGTGGTCATGAATACCGCCGCCTTCCGCGCACCAAAGATCCCATTGCGCATCGCGGTCTGCCGCACGCCGCTCCTGGGCAAGCTGGCCGTGCGTGGCCTGAACGCATTCGCCAAGGCCGCCACCGTAATGACAACCGTGCGGCCGCTTTCGAAGGCGATCAAGCGCGGCTTCCTCCTGCCCTACGATTCCTGGGACACACGCATCGCGACCCATGAGTTCGTGGAGGACATCCCCATCAAACCCGGGCACCGTTCCTGGGACGAGTTGGTGGCAACAGACGAGGCCCTGGCGAGCTTCACCGATCGCCCCATGGCGATCTTCTGGGGCGAGCAGGACTGGTGCTTCTCCCCAAGCTTCCGCGCGGAGTGGCAGCGCCGCTTTCCCGAGGCGCGCGTGCACAGCTATCCCGATGCTGGGCACTACTTGATCGAGGACGTGGGCCAAGATCTCTTGGGTAAGTTGCGCACATTCCTGAGCGAGACCAACGACGACGTCGCAGGCTCGCGGCCGTGAGTTCCAGCGTAAGCGATAGCCCCAGGCCAGCCTGGGTCACCCTCAGGGGCCCAAGCCTTGGTCAACTCGAGGGTCGAGACGGTGTGTCTACACTGCTGGCGAAGCAAGCCAAAGACGCCCCCGATCGCATCGCCGTCGTTGACACAAACGGCGAGCGCACGACCTTCCGGGAACTGGACGCACGCACAAATCGCATCGCGCGCGGGCTGCTAAGACTCGGGCTACGCCCCGGCGACCGCTGCTCGCTCTTCGTCAACGCCAGCGTGCAGATGGTCGCCGTCGTCCACGCACTCTTCCGCCTTGGGGCGATCCCTGTCCTGATCGACCCCGGAATGGGACGGCGCAATCTACTCTCCTGCATCGAGCGCAGCGCACCGCGCGCCTTGATCGGCGTCCCCCGCGCCCAGGCCGCGCGCATTCTCTTTCCGCGCTCTTTCCGCTCCCTGGAATTGAACGTCACCGTCGGCCGCCGCGCCGGATGGGGTGGCACGACCCTGGCGAAGCTTGAGGTCGGCCAAGACGGAAGCGCCCTAGGCACAGCCGAGACCACAGGACCCGGACCCGACGACCTGGCCGCAATCCTCTTCACCTCTGGCAGCACCGGTCCGCCCAAGGGCGTCGAGTACACCCACGGGAATTTCGCGGCGCAGCTGCATGCCCTGGCCAAGATGTACGGGCTCGAACCAGGTGAAGTAGACGTGGCCTGCTTCCCACTCTTCGCCCTCTTCGACAATGCCCTGGGAATGACGAGCGTGTTCCCGCGACTAGATCCCACACGCATGGCCAAGGCCGAGCCGGCCGAGGTCGCACGCGCCATCGAAGAGGAAGGCGCGACCTTCACCTTCGCCTCCCCCGCCGTCTGGCGGCGTTTCGTGCCCTGGGCCAAGGAGCGCGGTTTTCGCTTCTCAAAGCTCAAGCGCGTAACCATAGCTGGCGCCCCCGTGGCACCGAAGATGATCGCCGACCTGCGGGATCTGCTCCCCGTCGGAGGCGAAGTCTATACGCCCTATGGCGCGACCGAGGCCCTGCCCGTTGCGCACATATCCGGCACCGAATTGAGCGGTCCCCTCGCGGAACGCGCGGCCTCGGGCGCGGGCACTTGCGTCGGTCGCCCGGCACCGGGAATCGAGCTGCGCTTGATCGCCATCACCGACGCTAGCATCGCTTCCATGGGGGAAGCCTCGCCCGTCGCCCAGGGACAGCCTGGGGAGATTTGCGTGCGTGGCCCCGTCGCAACGCGTGCCTACGCGGATGCGGAGCTCGCCACAAGGCTCGCCAAGATCGCCGATGCAGATGGCGGCTTCTGGCATCGCATGGGCGACATTGGGATCCTAGACGCGGAGAACTTGCTGTGGTTTCAAGGTCGCAGGTCCCATCGTCTCGAGACGCGCGCAGGTCTTCTTATGCCCGTCCCCATCGAGAATTTGTTTCACACCGTCGAGGAACTGCAACGCGTCGCCCTGGTCGGGATCGGAGCGCGCGGAGAGGAACGCCCCTTTCTCATCCTCGAGGCGGCACCAGGAGTATCGCGTTCGAGTGCGCTGCAGGCTGCCCGCGCCCAGGCCGCACGCTGCCCCTCCGCTGCCCCCATCGAGGGCTACCTAACACACAAGTCCTTCCCGGTTGACGTGCGCCACAACGCCAAAATCCATCGCTTGGAGCTCAAGCGCTGGGCGGAGGCCAAGGTCCAATGAAGCGTGCTCTCGTCACCGGCGGCGGCGGATTCCTCGGAGGAGCCATCGTCGATCAACTGCTAGCCGAGGGTTATCAGGTTCGCTCCTTCAGCCGCGGGGACTATCCGCTCCTGCGCGCGAAGGGCGTCGAGACCATCCGCGGGGACCTGGCGGACCTGAGTGCGATCAGCGTGGCCGCAGAGGGCTCTGATGTCGTCTTTCACGTGGCCGCCTTGGCCGGAATTTGGGGCCGCAAGAAAGACTACGACCACGCCAATATCATCGGCACGCGCAACACCCTGGAGGCGGCCCTGCGGGCCAAGGCCACGCGCTTCGTGCACACGAGTTCTCCGAGCGTCTGCTTCGATGGCAAGGACCACAAGCGCGCCGGGAATACCCTGCCCTACTCCAAGAAGTGGTTGGCCCACTATCCCGAAAGCAAGGCTGCCGGTGAGCGCCTAGTCCTGGCGGCTAACGGCAAGGGTGGCTTGGCGACGGTCGCTCTGCGTCCGCATTTGATCTTTGGTCCGGGCGATCCTCACTTGATTCCGCGTCTGCTTGAGCGTGCCCGTGCGGGGCGCTTGGCAATCGTGGGCGACGGTGAAAATGAAGTCAGCATGACCTTTGTCGGGAACGCAGCGCACGCGCACATAACTGCGGCACACGCTCTGGAGTCGGGTGTCAAGGCGGCCTGCGCTGGCCAGGCCTACTTCGTCGCCCAAGAAGAGCCGGTCAATCTGTGGGAGTGGGTCAACGAACTACTGCAGAGCCTCGGAGAGCCGCCGATCAAGCGCCGCATGCCGCGCCGTGTCGCCTTCGCCGCCGGTGCCCTGTGCGAGTTAGCTTGGAACACCCTGCCCCTCTCCGGCGAGCCGCCCATGACACGTTTCGTCGCCATGCAGTTGGCAGCAAGTCACTCCTATGACTTGTCGCCCCTGCGAAATGACATCGGGTACGTGGAGCAGGTGGACATGCACAGCGCAACTGCGCGCCTAGTGGAGTCCCTACGGGCGGAACGTGGTCTGGCGGACGTTGTCAGCGACGGTGCTTCGCAGTGAGCGCGGCCCCCCCAGGCACGGGCTCCGATGGCGAGGGCAAGCCCGCTCCCCTGAATCTCGATCCCGACATGCTTGTCCTACTCGGGCAATTCCGCGGTCAGAAACAGGCCCACGAATTCTCCCTGGTTTTGCGTGCCCTGGAGATTCCCCACGAGCTACGTCCTTCGAACGTGGGCTTCTCCCTGGTGGTGATGAACACACACTTCGAGGCGGCGCAGCAGGAGCTCATGCTCTATCGCTCCGAGAACGTCGACTGGCCCCCGAAGGATGTTCCTGTCAAGGCCGGGGCCCTTTGGATCCACGCCACGATTGTTTACGCCGCACTGATTCTGATCGTCTTCCTGTTCCAACGCGGCGACGCCTTCGACACGAACTGGAGCAGCGCGGGTCGCGTCGACGGTTTGCTCATGCGATCCGGCGAATGGCTACGCTCGGTTACTGCCTTGACGCTCCACGCGGACCTCGTGCACCTGGCCTCGAACATGACCTACGGCGCACTCTTCGGTGCCCTGGTCGCCTACGGTTTGGGAGGCGGAATCGGGTGGTTGGCGATTCTCATGGGTGGCGTCCTCGGCAATGTCATCAACATCTTTGTGCAGAACCCTGAACACCGCTCCATCGGTGCCTCGACGGCAGTCTTTGCGGCAGTCGGTGTGTTGGCCGGGAGCGAAGTGGTACGCCGCCACCTCCTGCAACAGCGTCGCATCCGCCGCGCCGCCCCCATCCTGGTGGCCTTCCTGCTGCTTTCCTACCTCGGCATGGGCGGCGCGGAACACCGCGACCAAACCACCGATGTCAGTGCCCACGTCACCGGTCTGCTCGCCGGTTTCGCCATCGGCGCCCCCCTCGGACGCCTCCCGATCCACTTGACCCAGGATCGCCGCACGCAGTTGCTGGCCGGCGGCGCCGCTCTCGCGATCCTTGGCGCGAGTTGGCTCGTGCAGCTCTAGCAGCCCGTTGAAAAACAGCAACTCCTCGCTCGGCCCCCACAAATCGCCTGGCTGCGTTGTCGGAACCACCCGTGTAGGTACAGCTACGCGGAGAACCCGACGCCTT
>JBLHLB010000012.1:0-33346 GCA_047618505.1 Planctomycetota bacterium | reverse complement strand
TTTCCGCCGATCGCGGTCGCATCTGGCTGGCGCTCCTGTGCACTGTACCGCTCTGGTTCACGATTTTTGGCTTCTACACGGTGCTAGCCCGGGCCATGGGTTTGTCCGGGGACATCAGTCTTCTGGAGGCGGGGTTTGGAGCGGGTCTTGCCGGTGCCTTCAACCTCCTCCCCGTCAATGGATTCGCCGGCGTAGGCACCCAGGAGTTCGGTTGGGTCACAGGCTTCAATCAGTTCCTGGGATACGACTATGACCTAGCCCTCGGGGTTGGCATCGGCGTGCACATGATTCAGCTCTTCAACATCGTCGCCATGGGCCTGCTGGCACACTTCGCCATGGGCCTGATGCCCAGGCGCGCCCTGGCGGAGTTGGAGTCGAAGGAAGCCGAGGACTTGGAGCACGAGGGCGTCGCGGATTCCGATGCGCCTGAGCTTGCAAGCTCAGCTGCGAACACTGGGTCTATTCCTGGGGCAAACCCTGCTGCCAAGTCATGACTAAAACCGACGCGATCCTCGTTCCACTGGCCGAGGGCTTCGAGGAGATCGAAGCCGTGACGATCATCGATGTCCTGCGGCGTGCGGGGCTAAATGTCACCGTGGTCGGTCTCGAGCCGGGTCTGGTCAGGGGCTCCCACGGTTTGAGCTTGGCCACGGACTGCACTTGGGAAGAGCTTGACCTGGATCGGGTCATGGCCCTGGTCCTGCCGGGGGGCATGCCCGGCACGACGAACCTAATGGGGGATGCCCGGGTCCTCGAACTCGTCCGGAAATTACACGGCCAGGGGCAACCGGTCGCGGCCATCTGCGCGGCCCCCTTGGTTCTCGCCGCCGCCGGTGTCCTGGGCGCAGGGCAGGTGACGGCACATCCCGGAGTTCAGGAGCGCTTGGCGCGAATGTTGGCCAGAGGGCCCTCTGGGGACGCCCCAGGACCGACCCAGGTCGTCGAGAGCCCGCGCGTAGTGCGCCAGGGCACTCTTCTCACGAGCCAGGGCGTCGGCACTGCCCTGGAATTCTCCCTGGCCCTGGTGGCCGACCTGGTCGGTCCTGAAATGGCCACCCGCCTGGCCCGGGCAATGGTCGTGGCGGCGCCCGATTGACACTTCGGAAGACTCGCCCCTATCCTCTGCGCCCCCGGTCTCTCGTTGCCTCTCCTCCGTAACTCTCCTTTGGTCGGCGGATAGCCCTCTCTGACCCCCAGGAGCACCATTCCATGAGCCTCAAGCGCGCACTCTTCACATCAGTTCTTCTCTCGACGCTAGTTTGCCTTCCCCAGGCGGACAAGATCATCCTCAACAATGGCGAGGTCATCGAAGAGGTCACGATCAAGAGTGAGGGCCTCAAGGAGGTCGTCTACGACGCAGGCCGCGATAAGGGCATGACGGTCGACTCCGACAGCGTGCGTAAGATCGAATACGAGAAGCTGCCCTCCTTGGTGGACGAAGCCCAATCTGCCATGCGCGGTGGTGACCCCGGCCTGGCCGTGGACACCCTCTTGGCGTACATCGAGAAGTATGCGGAGAAGCCTGACTCGCGCTACGGCTGGGGCCCGGCCTACGCTTCCTGGAGTGTGATCGTCCTGCGCCGACAGTTCGGCGACCTGGGCGGCGTGATCGAAGGCAGCAAGAACTTCGTGCGCAGCTTCCCCGAGTCGCGCTACCTGCCGATGGTGTTCATGTCCCAGGCCAGCGCGCTTCACCAGGCCGGTGAGAAGGACGAACTGGAGAAGACACTTGCCGCCTTCCGCAACGCGATTTCCACGCAGGGCCTGTCCGAGCGTTGGTCCCTTGAAGCCGACCTCATGGAAGCTCGCGCGAAGGGTGGCTCCCTTGGCTCCCAGCGCAGCGCCCTTGAGGCCATCGGCCAGAAGGCGGGCACGCGCTTCCCCAGTGTCGCCGGTCGCGCCAGTGTCGCCGTGGGTGAGGCACTGCTCGCGGATGCCGACAAGAACGTCTCAGACCAAGATCGCGCCGCCAAGTCGCGAGCAGAAGCGGAGGAGCTCTTTGAAGGCATCGTCAAGGACGCAACCCTGGACGACAGCACCTTGGCGGGTGCCTACGCGGGCCTCGGCGAGTGCCTCTTCTATAGGGGCGCCGCGGACAGCCAGAACGTCGACACCTTGAAGCTGGCCGTGCGGGCGCTTCTGCGAGTGCCGTTGCTCTACGAAACCGAAAGCGCCTACGTCCCCAAAGCCCTGTTTCTGGCCGGCCGCTCCTTCGACATGATGGGCGACCGCGACCGCAAGCGGCAGATGCGCCGCGAGCTCGAGCGCGACTACCCCAGCAGCCCCTGGACCGCGGAAGCGGCGAAGTTGCTGCGTTGATCGCGCGTCTCGCAAGCTAGCGTCTTCGAGGGGGAAGCCATTGGGTTTCCCCCAGGCCATTGGGGATTGCGGGATGCATGGCCGTTTGTTGGGGTTGCTGCCCTTGATAGGGCGCGGGGGGAGCCAATTATCGGGGTGGGGAGCTTGGCGAATGGTCGAGCAGCATTGATGCCTGGATTCGGGGCGTGCTGATTGTCCACGGCGGAGGTGTGACGCCACGGGGGCGCTTGGCGGTGTTCTTCTTCCCTGGGTGCGACGTCGGATGCGGTGTTCGGCGTGCCAGGATAAAAAGGAGAGCGCAGGAGAACCGGCTTGGAAATCACGGCAACGATCGAGCAAGTGTCGAAGGGTCTAGTCCCCGAAGAAGGAATGGGCATCTTCGAGGAGGACTCCGGAGAGCATGAGGCGGGTCAGGGTCAGGGTCAGGGTCAGGGTCAGGGTCAGGGTCCCTGGCGCGGCCTGAGCGAGTTGGAGCCGGGCTTGCGCAGGTTGCTCCTACTGCGCTGCTCCGATGAGAACGATGTTGACGACGTGATTCAGGAGACCTACCTGCGCGCGGCCCGATATCGGGACAGTGTCAAGGATCCCAGCCGCCTGTGGGCCTGGACAGCGCGGATCGCCCTCAATGTCCATAGCGATTTGCGGCGTTGTGCACAGCGAACCCAGCGCCTCCCGGGTGCGGATGAAGAGGAGGAGGCGAATCTTCCCAGTTCCCTAGTGGTGGAGGAAGAGGCGAACGACGTGTGTGTGGGATCAGAGATGATGGCCAGTGAAGATGCCCTGGAGTTGGTGCAGAGCGCGCTTTTCGACCTCCGAGAGGCCGATCGATCCCTCCTGGAGTACTTCTATCGCGATGAGTGCAACGTGCCAGAGTGCGCCAGGCGCCTGGCGGTTCCTGCCCAGCTTGTGAAGGTCCGCCTCTATCGAGCGCGTCGACGATTACTTGGTCGGGCGGAACGGATTCTCTCCACTCGCCGTTTTGCCCTCACCCTGGGCATGTCCTCATGAGTTGGCCCCAAAGGATTCGGGCGGGCCGTGAGCACGCGTCGTTTGGCCGAGGCCCGGGCTTCTTGCTGAGCCTCTTACTGGGCTCGTCTCTGCTGTTGCTTGGGGGTGAAGCACGCGCGCTTGATAGGAACGGCAGACCGCGACAGGAATCGAATCAACAGCGGTTGAATCAAGGGCAGGAGCTGCCCCTGGAGGTTCGCGTTCCCCACATGGACAGTGGTCGAGCACAGTTGGCGCATGCCCGTCGTTTGAAGATGCGCTCCTTTCGCGGGAAAGGTCCAGAGGACCGTCTATTCTGGCGTTCCCTTGCAATTGAGGCCTATCAAGCGGTGCGTGCATACCACCCAGATGAGCCTGATGTCTCTGCGGAAGGGGCGTTCCGCGCAGGGGAATTGTTGCGTGCGGACAAGGACCTGGATGCCGCCCGGGCAGAGTTCAAGCTGGCGCGCAAGTTGGGAGTCGGGACGCCTTTTCGTGCGCGGGCGAGACTGGAACTCGGGCATCTTGCACGGCGACTCGGAGACCTGCGCCAGGCCTTGGATCACTACTTGGCCTTGGCTTCGGACTCCGGTGCCGCGGTACGACACCGTGAGAACGGATGGCTCTGGGCAGGACGTTGTTGGTGGCAACGTGGAGCGCATGTCGAGGCGCGACGGGCTTGGAATGGCGTTGCAGAACGCGCACTCGACCCATTCCTGGCACTGCGAGCCCACGACGAGTTGACACTCGCTTGGATTGAAGAAGGCGAGCTCAAGGAGGCCGCAGCACAGCTTGAGCGCTGTGGTTTCGGCCTAACTTCGGTGCTTTTGGAGGAGAGCGAGCGCGGCGAGAAATTAAGTGACGCGTTTAGGCGAATGCGTGCACGTGACGCGCTTCGATCCGCACTTGCGCGAACACAAACAACAGGGTCTGACCAGGAATCAATTCAAGCACCATGACGGATCGTCCGAGAAACTCTTGACAGAGGGAGGCACATGTTTCAACCGTGAGCATGAGCCTCACGGTTCCAAGACCCACGGTCGTCCGACGACGGTCCCCAACTACGTGACTCATTGTTGAGTCACACGTCGCGGGCGCGCCGAGGGGCCCTTGCTAAACGACATCACCGCGCGCTTCTTTTGGCGTCGCGTAGAACTGGCGATGACTTCGGTCAGCGCGAGCGAAACGCAGCTCCTTCTAGAATCGTGCAAACCCCACCGAAGCTTCGGCTGAAGTGGGGGCCAGCAACACCTTTTGGTGTCGCCGGCAAAAACAGGAAGGCCGGATCGAACGCTTCTGCGATCGGCCCGGCCTTCCTTTTGTTTCCTTGACCCTTGAGCAATGGAGAGCAGGGTCTTTGCTGGGATCAGGTGCCGATGCCGTAGTACGTCATCCCCAGATTCTCGAGGGTCCGCCGCGGGTAGATGTTGCGGCCGTCGAAGACGACCTTGTCGGCCAGCTTGTCCCGGAGTTTCTCGAAGTCCGGGCGGCGGAACTCATTCCACTCCGTGACCAGGATCAAGGCGTCCGCTCCATTGAGGGCACGCATGGGTCCCTCGGAATAGGTAACCGAATCGCCCAGCTCGCGCTTGGCTTCCTCGATCGCTTCGGGATCGTAAGCACAGACGGTGGCGCCAGCCTCAAGGAGGTGACGGATCACAACGATGCTAGGTGCCTCGCGCATGTCGTCGGTGTTGGGCTTGAAGGACAGGCCCCATACGGCAAAGTGCTTGCCCTTGATGTCGTTGCCGTAGTGCTCTTGCACCAGATCGAAGAGCAGGCGCTTCTGCGTCTCGTTGACCGCTTCGACCGCCTGTAGAATGCGGAAGTCGTAGCCGTTGGACTCGGCCGTCTTGACGATCGCCTGAACATCCTTCGGGAAGCACGAGCCTCCATAGCCGAGTCCGGCGAAAAGAAACTTGGAGCCGATGCGGGCATCGGAGCCGATTCCCTTACGAACCTTGTCGACGTTGGCGCCGACACGGTTGCAGATGTTCGCGATCTCATTCATGAAGGAGATGCGCGTGGCGAGCATGGCGTTGGCCGCGTACTTCGTCAGCTCCGCGGACTCGATGTCCATGTGGATGATCGGGTTGCCGGAACGTACGAAGGGCGAGTAGAGCTCGTCCATAACGTCGGCGGCGCGCTGGCTGTCGGAGCCGATCACAACGCGATCGGGCTTCAGGAAGTCATCGATGGCCGCGCCTTCCTTTAGAAACTCGGGATTCGAGACGACGTCGAAGGGGTGCTTCGTGGCGCTGGAGGCGGCCGCATGCACTTTGCGCGCGGTGCCCACGGGAACCGTGGACTTGTCGACGATGACCAGGTAGTCGGTCATGTTCTCGGCCACGCTGCGTGCGGCGGCCAGGACGTACTTGAGATCCGCGCTGCCGTCTTGGCCGGGGGGAGTGCCCACGGCGATGAACGCGAGGTTGGCGCCGGGGATGGCGTCAGCGTAGTTGGTCGTGAACTTCAGGCGACCGTCCTGCACATTGCGCCGGATGAGCTCCTCGAGACCGGGTTCGTAGATCGGCACTTCGCCCGCGAGGAGTCGGCGGACCTTGTCCTCGTCGATGTCGACGCAGATCACGTCGTTTCCGCTTTCGGCAAAGCAGGTGCCAGCTACCAGGCCGACATAGCCCGTTCCAATGACCGCGATTCTCATGGTTCTCGTGAAGTGAAGAGGGGGTGGAGAGCAGCCGAAAGGCGGCGCACAGACCCCGAGGAGGGGTAAGTATGAACCTAAATCGACCTCTACCGGGCTAGTGCTTGAGCTTGGGGTGGAGCCCGGGAGAGCAGAAAGATACCCTGGAGGGCCGCGGGCGCCACATCGAGGTGCCCGCAGACCGTCCGAAAGGCTCCAGCGACCGGAATTCGGATCAAGGGCGATTAACTCAGTTGGCTAGAGTGCATCCTTTACACGGATGAAGTCGGGGGTTCGAGCCCCTCATCGCCCACCATTCGGATGCCCCTTTGGACAGCGGAGGGCCCGCTTTTCGCCAGTTTTTGGTCCAAGTTGGCGCAGTCAATGGCCGCGGCCGACGCTTCCCCGGGAACCTGCCCGGGGGCTACACCAGGAAACGATGACACCTACTCTCACCACAGACGCCCCGGCCGGCGCTTCCGGCGAAGCTATAGGCCCTGAAACCGCTGACAAGAGCCCCAAGCCGACGGGGTTCGCGCGGATTCCCTACATTCTTTGGACCAAGCGACGGAAGCACCGCCAGCTGGCGGGCGTGGCCGTGGTCCTGCTGCTGACGGGCTTCGGGACCCCGACATCCACTAGCTGGGTAGCCGGGGCGGTAGTTGTCACCGTGGCCATGCTGGTGCGCCTCTGGGCCTCCGGAGTCGTCGTCAAGAACGAGCTCTTGGCCACCACCGGCCCCTATGGTTTCGTGCGCCACCCCCTCTATGTGGGTAACACGCTCCTGGGCGTGGGCTTCTGCATCGCCTCGGGCCTCTGGTGGAGCTGGCTCCTCTTCCTGGGCCTGATGTTCTATTTCTACCCCTATACGATCCGGTACGAGGACAAGAAGCTGCACCGGCTCTTTGGGGAGCCCTGGGCGCGCTGGGCGGCTGAGACGCGGGCCCTGTTGCCGCGCCTGACGCCCTATGTCGATAAGGAGACCACGGACGCTCCGCGCTCGGGTTGGTCTCTGCGCCTTAGCATGGCCCGCAACGGCGAGCCGATTCACATTCTCGTTGGCGTCCTGTGTCTGTGGTACCTCCACGCCCAGATGGGCCTGGGCTAGCACGCTGATCTCGGGATAACTCGTATCCTGAGATCAAATTGACATCCCGTCAGTTGAGGGCAACCTAGTTGCTCCAATTGACCGCCGGCCCCCCTGGGCCAAGACCTCGATTCTCCCAACGGCACCAATTTCCCTACGGAACCATGGCCAACCCCCTCCTAGCTGCGACCACTCACGAGCTTCCGACCCTGCCCTTTTCGATGGACGGCCTGCAGCCGCACATTTCGGCGGAGACCCTGGAGTATCACCACGGCAAGCACCACAACGCCTACGTCACGAACCTGAACAAGCTGATCGCAGGCACAGAGTTCGCGGGCAAGAGCTTGGGCGACATCATCACGTCCTCCTCCGGTGGTGTATTCAATAACGCTGCCCAGCACTTCAACCACAGCTTCTACTGGCAGGGCATCGAGCCCGGTGGCGCCTCGGCTCCCTCCGGCGACTTGGCAACTGCTATCAACGCCGCCTTCGGTTCCTTTGACAAGTTCATGGAAGACTTCAAAGGCAAGTGCGCGACGAACTTCGGTAGTGGCTGGACCTGGCTCGTGAAGGGCACCGACGGAGCCCTCTCCATCGTGCAGACTTCCAATGCCGCTTGCCCCGTGACCGAAGGCCTGACCCCGGTCATGGTCTGCGACGTTTGGGAGCACGCCTACTACGTCGACTACCGTAACGCCCGCCCCAAGTACGTCGAGGCCTTCTGCCAGCTGATCAACTGGGACCGCGCGGCGACGGCTTTTGCCGGCTAGGGATCTTCGGCTCGCGATCCTGTTGGATCGAATAGCAGGTCATCCCTCCGTTGATTGTGCGGAGGGATGACCTGCTTTCTTGTTGGCACAGCCAAACGACTTGGGGGAGAGCTAACGGGATTGCACCCGAGCGCCTTCAACAAAGTGCTTGATCTCCCTGTCGGTGAATCCCAGCGCCGCGTGGTGCTGCCAGATCCAGTCGACCAAGCGTGCGCCCGAGTAGGGCTTAGGGTCATCGACTTCGGCGGCGTAGGCGTCACCGATGCGTGCTGTGCGCGGGAAGATGTGAAAGTGGACGCGGGGGACCATCTCGCCGAATTTCATCAGGTAGATGCGCTCGGGTTGGATCAGCGCCTTGACCAGAGCTTCGGCGCGGGCGAGGCATTGCATGAGTTCGGTTGCGACGTCGGGGGGGAAGTCCGCCAGCTCGGTTACCTCGGACTTCGCATTGACGATCACATAGCCGGGGATGCGGTAGCCGTCGGCCTGACTTGCAGTGAAGTGTTCCGTCTCGAAGAGCAAGTGGTTGGACATGGTCAAGCTTTGGAATTCAGAGCCTCGCGAACGGCCCCTAGGACAACGCTGGCCTCGGGCCAGGGGCGGCGGGTGAGCATGGCGATCAGCCCACCCTTGCGCTCGATGACCGTTTTGCCGTCTACGGCGACCTCAAACTGTCCGCGACGGCCCGGCGTCAGCTGAACGGGTGTGTCCAGGTGCTCCTGAATGTAGGCGGCGTAACTCGCCGCCCTCGTAGCGATGGAACTTCATGTTCCGCAGTGGGTGATTTGGATGGCGCTCATGGGGTTGCTCGGTCTGAAGGTCAGGGACTGGGTCCGGTCCACATGGGAATTGTACTGGCCGTGCCCTGGATTTCAGCCGTAGTCGGGTTGCTAGACTTTAGGCGCTAGCTCCGCGAGATCGCGGGACACGGGGACCACAGAGAGACGGAAACTAGATGACATACCGCACGACAGTCCTGCTGCTGACACTCCTGGCCAGTTGTTCCGCCTCCGCGAAGGGATCGGAGGGGCAGCAGACGGCTTCGCCGGAACGCCCCAATATCGTCGTGGTCTACGTCGATGACTGGGGTTGGCGCGACGCGGCTTTCCAGGGCAGTCGATTCTACGAAACGCCGCGCATGGATGCCTTTGCCAAGGAGGGCTTGGTCTTTAGCGATGCCTATGCGGCGGCGCCGAACTGTGCGCCGAGTCGGGCTAGTTTGATGACGGGTCGATACACACCGCGCCATGGGATCTTGACTGTCAATTCTTCGAAGCGCGGCAAGGCTAGGGATCGAGTGCTGATTCCGATCGAGAACCGGCGCGTGTTGGAAGACGAGGAGCTCACGGTGGCGGAACTGCTCAGGGCCACGGGCTACCGAACCGCGATGATGGGCAAGTGGCACCTCGGCGAAGACCCGCGCACCCAGGGCTTCGATGTGAATATTGGCGGCAATCAGAAGGGGCATCCCAAGTCGTACTTTTCGCCCTACGGTAACCCTGACCTGGAGGATGGGCCGGAACCCGCAGGTGGTCCTGGGCATGAGTACTTGACGGATCGTTTGACGGATGAGGCTCTGACATTCATCGGCGATTCGTCGGGCCAACCTTTCTTCCTCTACCTGTCGCACTTCGCCGTGCATACACCGATTCAGTCGCGTGAGGATGATGCGGCGGCTTTCCTAGCCAAGCCCGCCGATGGGGGGCAGAGCAATGCCAAGTACGCCGGCATGATCGCCGCCGTGGACCGCAGCTTGGGGCGCGTACTAGACAGACTCGATGAGCTTGGGTTGAGGGAAAACACACTGGTGATTTTGACCTCTGACAACGGCGGTCACGGTCCGGTGACATCGAACGCGCCCCTGCGCGGTGCCAAGGGCATGATCTTCGAAGGAGGTCTCCGCGTGCCGCTCGTGATGCGTTGGCCCGTGCGCATTGCCGCCGGGACGGAGAGCAGCATTCCCGTTCACGCCATCGACCTGCTGCCGACCCTTGCGGATGCGGCGGCGATCGGTGTGCCCATGGACATTGAAATTGATGGACTGAGCCTGGGGCCGATCTTCGATGGCGAAGACTTTGGTCGTGACACCCTCTACTGGCACTTCCCCGTGTACCTAGAGGGTGACAGGACAACGGGTGGCGCCTGGCGCACGAGTCCCGCCGGCGCTCTGCGGTCCGGGCGTTGGAAGCTGATCGAGTGGTTCGAAACCGGCCAGCTAGAACTCTTTGACCTGGAGCTTGATCCGGGCGAAGAGAACGACCTGTCGGCGGAGAAGCCCGAGCTGGCGAAGCGCCTGGGATTGCAACTTGAGTCCTGGCGCACCTCGGTTGGGGCACGTGTCCCCCGCGAGCTCGAACCCGCCTATCGAAAGTAAGACCTGGGGTTCGCCCCACGCAGGGCAGCGCCTCTGATGCTGGGGGATTCCCAGCGTGAATCCGGCGACTGCGATGTTGCTAGGATTGCCGCATGATGAACTATCGGCGAAGCACGTCTCTCCCCTTCGTGCGCTCCTTCCTGTTCGTGATTGCATGCCTTGCCCTTCCGGAGGGAGTTGCCGCTACCCAGGGGACTGAGGCGGACTACCGCCGATCAGAGAGCGTCGATTCGACCTTCCGAGGCAAGGTCAAGCGCTTCCAGCCCATGGTTCATTGGTTGCCCGAGGGTGGAGGAGTCTGGTGGCAGAAGAACCAGGGCGCAGAGCTGCGCTACTTCAGGGTGGATGGAACGACGGGCTTGCGACAAGAGGAGTCTTCCCCCGAATCCCTTGGGCTTTCTGGGGACTGGAATCTGCTGCCGCCGCGCTGGCTGGGGCGTGGGCGCAGGAGCGGCTCAGGCGGCACGGACACTGCCATCACATTCGTCAACAACTTTGAGCAAGAGCTGAGCCTGTTCTGGATCGACACCGATGGCGGGCCGCAGCCATACGGGACAATTGGCGCGGGCGAGAGCCGCACGCAGCACACGCTCGCGGGCCACCTTTGGCGGCTTCATTTCCCCGACGACGAGGTTGCCGGTGCCTTCCTGGGCGAGACCTGGGAAGGCGTCGCCCAGGTAAACGAGGCTTCCCGGGAAACGGCTGCAAGCCGGGAGGTTCGATCGCTAGGTAGGCAGGTCAAGAAGCCCTCAGTTCGACTTCGCATCATCGATCACAACATCCACCGTGTATTGGAAGACGGGAAGACCGAAGCCCTGAGCACGGATGGTTCCGCCGACGATCGCTACCTCAATCGCTATCGGTTTTCGCCTGACGAGAAGCGCCTCTTGGCCTGGCAGGAGACCGTGGAAGAGGAGCGTCGCGTGCCCCTGATCGAGTCTTCCCCAAGGGAAGGTCTGCAGCCGGAACTGCAGTGGATGACCTACCGCAAGCCAGGTGACTCTTTGCCCCAACGGCGGCCGCGCCTCTTCGACCTCGAAAGCGGGAAAGCGATCGCCGTCGAGGACGCGCCCTTCTTGGATTCCTACAGCGTTGGGCGCGAACACTGGGCACCGGATTCCTCGCGCGTCTATTGCGTCTACAACCAACGCGGCCACCAGGTGCTTGCCCTGCGGGCCATCGATGCCAGCACCGGCCAAGTCACCGACATTGCGACGGAGCGCAGCGAGACCTTCGTCGACTACTCCCAGAAAACCACGCTGTATTGGTTGGACAGGGCCGATCAGGTGCTCTGGACAAGCGAGCGCGATGGCTACAATCACATCTATCGCTTCGACAGCCGCACTGGCGAGCTGATCAATCAAGTCACGAGTGGCGCTTGGGTTATGCGTCGCGTGGACCGGGTGGATGAGGAAGCCGGGACAATTCTCTTTACGGCGATGGGGATCTACCCCGACCAGGATCCCTACTTCGAACACATGGCGCGGGTGAATCTTGATGGTACGGGTCTAGTCATCTTGACCGAGGCGGCCGGCACCCACAGCTGCACCTTCAACGACGAGCGCTCGCTTTTCATCGATCGGTGGTCGAGGGTGGATCATGCACCGGTGACAGAACTGCGGCGGGGGAGCGATGGGTCCCTAGTGGCGGAACTTGGCCGCGACGATGCGACGGAACTCTTGGCCGCCGGCTATCGAGCTCCCGAGCCTTTTGTCGCCAAGGGCCGAGATGGCGAGACCGACATCTATGGCCTCATCATTCGCCCCAGTAACTTCGACCCAACGCGCACCTATCCCGTGCTCGAAGAGATCTACGCGGGACCCCACGGGCAGCACGTCCCCAAGAGTTGGGGTTTGCGCTTGCAACAGCGCAGGATGGTGGAACTCGGGTTCATCCTGGTTCAAATCGACGGCATGGGGACGAATTGGCGCAGCAAGGCCTTCCACGACGTTTGCTGGCAAGACCTGAAGGATGCCGGGCTTCCGGACCGCATCGCATGGATGCGCGCGGCGGCGGATGTCTATCCGGAAATGGACCTGGATAACGTCGGCATCTACGGCGGGAGCGCCGGCGGCCAAAGCGCCCTCGGAGCGCTGCTCTTGCACGCTGACTTCTACGACGCCGCCGCAGCGGACTGTGGTTGCCACGACAACCGCATGGACAAGATCTGGTGGAACGAAGCCTGGATGGGTCGCTTGGGCCCGCACTATGAAGCCAGCGCTAACGTGACTCACGTGGAGAAGATGCGCGGCAAGTTGCTGCTGACCGTGGGCGAACTCGATCGCAACGTGGACCCCGCTTCCACCATGCAAGTTGTGGATGCCTTGATTCGCGCGGACAAGGACTTCGAACTGATCGTTATCCCCGGCGGTGGCCACGGAGCCGGCGGGCAGCCCTACTCCTTCCGCCGTCGTCAGGACTTCTTTGTTCGGGCGCTCTATGGGGCAGAGCCGCGTCGCTAGCTAATCCGATTTGTGCTTGTGCCTGCTCGCAATCCACGTTGTAAGTTCCGCACGCTCGTCGCTCCGAAGCACCATTTTCCAGAGCGAGCCGAGAAGCACCAGAAGAACGCAGGCCTTGATGGCCAGGGCCGGGATCAAAGCGAGGGTGTCGGCGTGCTCCAGGTCGTCCAGCCACAGTGCCAGCCCAGCCCCCGCCAGGACTAGCGCGAGCACCTTCACCAGGCGCACCGTCTCAAAGGGAACATCCGCCTCCGAACGACTGGCCAGCATGCCCATGCATGCCAAGGCTGCAAAAGTGACACAGGTCGCAGTGGCCGCGCCCATGATGCCCATGCGCGGAATCAAGAAGGCATTTAGGCTGATGTTGATGACTACCGCAGCCAGATTGATTCCAAACAGACGGCCGGTACGCTTCGCCAGAAAGAGCGGCATCTGAGATACGTGATACAGGGCCCAAAACACGTAGCCTGCGGCGATCAAGGGGACCACGCGATAGGCCGGGATGAAGGTCTCATCGCCCGAGAGTAGGATCGTGGCCTGGCGCCCAAACAACTGCACGCCCAATGTGGCCGCACCGATGGCAAGCACAGCGTAGGTGCTGACCCGCGCCACCTGTCTCCCGCGCTCCTTCGGATCCTTCAGATTGAAGATCCAGGGTTGGAATATCTGCACAAAGGGACCCAGGATCATGGCCGTAACCAGGTAGCCGATCTTGTAGCCGAAGCCGTAGATGCCGGCATTGCTCTGGCTGATGGCTTCCGGGAGAAACTCAATGATCAGGCGGCGGTCGACCTGGTGCAGAATCAGTTGGCAAATCCCCACCGGAATCAGGGGCGCTGCATAGACCAGAATTGGACGGAAGACGCGCCGATCAAAGCGTGGCTTAAGGGTGATCAACATCCAGCCAGTGAGTCCCAGGCTGGTCACGATTTCCCCACACAGCATGCTCGTCAGAAAGCCCTGGACGCCAAGCCCCCGGTAGCGGATCAGCCAGATGTTCAACCCAATCTCAAGCAGCAGTTTGGCCGTCTGGATAATCGTGTAGGTACGCGAGCGCTTCAGCGTCATCAGGTAGTACATCCCCGACATCGTGCTGAGCTGGAAGGGGATCAAGAGCAGGACGAGCTGCACAACGCGCACGAGCTCATCCCCGCCGACCTCATTGCCGGATCCAAAGAGCGGCCGAACCAAGTCCGGCGCAAAGAACATCGCCGATCCGCAGACCACCCAGGCAATCAAGGTCACGGCGATGGTGCAGGAGGTCACGACGCTGTTGCGGTCGCGCTCGCTCTTCTGCTCGTAGTAGAAGCGCATCATCGACCCCAGGGCGTTTTGCCCCAGGAGCTGTTGCAGCCCGATCAACCAGAGATCGGCGGTCTCCTTGATGCCACCCCGTGCCGTCTGCAACCAGCTGTTGTAGAGCGGCGTCATCCCCATGGAGATGAATTGACGCAGGAAGGGGGCGGCGCTGTAGATAGCGGAGTGCTTGAGCAATCCCGAGAGCTTGTTTGACCCGCCCTGCTCTTGCTCCTCCTCTGACGCGCTCATCTGAGGTCCTCATCGACCTCAGGGGGTGTTTGCCCAAGGGTTTGGGAGCTCTGTTGTGCCTCTGATTCGCGATCGACCAACCAAGCCTGATGCCCCTGCTCCAGGCGCGCAAAGACCACCAACCCGTGTTTCTTTCCTGGTCCGCGGAATCTGCGCGCCAGCTCGTCCGCATTCAGCGGGTGACCGCGGCGCTTGACGGTGATCGGCCCGATTTCGTGTTCGCCAAGGAGGGCCCTGACTCGCTTGGGGTCGGCCTTGGCAGTCCCCAGGACGCGGAAATTCGTCAGAAGGGGCGAGCTGGGGCATTCCTCCGCACCCAGGTAGGCAATGCCGGGCCCGATCGGGTTGGTGCCCGTGCGCGTAGCCATGGCGCCCACAAGGCCAGCCCGTAGGACTGCGGCCCCGGGTTCTGAGATCCAGCGAACCTGGCGCGCCTCCTCCGCAGTCAGCGACGGGCGCGACAGGCGCAATTCGTCGGGGCCAGCGGCGAATACTTGCTCCTCTTGACCCTCTCGTAGCGCGACTGCACGTCGCCAACCAGGGGCGGGTGCGTCGACCAACTGCCCGGTCCAAAGGGCGACCTCCTTGAGTTCACCTTTCCAGGAAACCCACTCAAGGCAGGCCGGTCCCATTTCCTGGGCCTGGGCTTCGAGTGCGGCGACTTCCATGGCCGGCGCCAGTTTGATGACCGCGCCGCGACACTTGCCCGCGGCCTGGAGCACGAGGGAGAGCGGCGGTGACCAGGCTTCGGGGTGACCGACGCGTCTTCCATCGGGACGACGTCGATCGGGGTCTGCCAGGAGATAGGGTGCACTGGCCGCGCCGTCCTGGAGGCGGGCGATGACCACACGGTCCGGATAGCCGTGGGCACGCAGGTTTTGGGCCAAGAACTGCGCAATGAGTGGATCGGCTTCGGCGGCCACCAGCGGCAAACCGGCCTCCGCGAGGGCGATTGCGTCTGCGCCGAGACCCGCAGTGGCGTCCAGGACGATGTCACCCGTGGCGCCTTGCTTCCACAATTCGTGAATGCGTCGCGCTCGCCGCCGCGCCACGCCTAAGGGTGTCGCCTGCTCCACTCCCTTTGCCGTCAGGAGTACCCCATGAGTGCGGGTGAACTTGCCGCCGGCGCGCGCCCGCAGACTGTTCTGCTCCGTTAGGGCCCTGGCAACATCCGCCGGGATCGCGGAGTCAAGCTGCTTCCGAATCGCCATGGGATCCGCCCCGGGGTCGAGGCTGTCCAGGAGGGCGAGATACTGTGGTTCGAGGAGTTCCTTCAAGGTCTGGGCCGGGACCTGCTGGGTTCCCGCGGCGCATCCTACCGATGTACGGAACGAGGTTCTTCGCCGCCACTTGGGCAATGCGTCCCGGGACGATTTAGGGAGTGGTTTGGGCTGAGGGGCCGCCCCCGACTGACGCTGTCCAAGTGACAGCTCTGAAACTCGTTCTGTGGATTGGGAGGGGTTCCGAACCTGGGAAAATGAGGGACTACCTTCGTTTTTGAGCTGTGAGAGGGGGTGTGTCCCATAAGTGGGAAATCACGGTGTTCCCAGAGTCGGGAGACCGGAGGATTGCTTGTCCCAAGGCCGATACTCAAGGTGGTGCGCATCGCTAGGTGCGAGCCCCGATCTTCCCAGTTTAGCTATCCCTTGCCGCTGTCGTCCCCCGAGTCGGCCGCCACCCCAAAAACCTTCGCTGACTCTTCCACAGGCGAGGGACTCAGACCCGAGATGTCATGAATCGTATCCTGCTGATTGAAGACGACGCCGGCGCTCAGCTCCTGTTCAAGAATCGCCTCGAGGACCTTAGCTATGAGGTCGTGGTCGCGTCCACCGGGGCGCGTGGACTCCTGGAAGCCCGAGCTGGCTCCTTCGATCTGTTCCTGGTGGACATCGAGCTCGGCTCTGGCATCGACGGCTACGAGGTCTGCTCGCGTCTCAAGGCGATCCCGGCGATTCACAGCACTCCGGTCGTGCTGATCAGTGGTCGAGTCAAGGGGCAGGAGGACCTGCACCGCGGCTACGAGGCTGGCTGCGAGGCCTACCTCCTGAAGGGCGACATCACACTGATGGAGGACGTGGTGCGTGCCATGTGCCGCATTAAGTCACTGCAGGATGATCTGGCGCTTCAAAACCGCCTGCTAGAAGATCAAAACCGTCGTCTGCAGACCGAGCGCCAGCGCGGCGCCGATCTGAAACAAGCACTGGTGGAAAGTGGCGGTCGTGAAATGGTGCTGCGCGAGCTCGCCGCCGGTCGCCCGGACGCCGCCCTCCTTGTGGATGGCGACGGTGTCGTGCGCCAGGTGAATCGCGGCGCCCAGGATCTCTTTGGCAAAGAGGTCGAAGGTCGGCACCTCGCCTCACTAGCACCAGAAAGTGGTCTCGAGGCCTTCGTTCGCGACGCGCGTTCGAACCCCCACGAGGCCTATCGCTTCACCCTTCCGGAACGCGGTGGCCGTGCCGGTCGGGCACTCTCTGCCTCTGTAATGCCCTTGGTTCCTTCCCAGGGCGCGGAAATGGATCTGTTCAAGATCGTGTTGCTGGTGGATTCCAGCAAACGCCGTGTGGCATCGGAGATCATGCGTCTGGAGGATCAGGGCTTCCCGCGTCGAGAGCTCGGCGCCTTGGTGGAGGCCGCCCGCGGAACCTATCGCCCCAGCGCGATCCTCGGTGAGAACCCGGTCATGGTCGATCTGCGTGCGCGCATCGCCCAGGCTTCCAATGTTGATTCCCCCGCGCTGCTGCGCGGTGAAGCGGGCACTGGTAAGAAATTTATCGCCCGTGTGATGCACTACTTCAGCGGCACGACTGGCCCGTTCATTCCTGTTCACTGCGGCGCTCTGCGCGATCAACAACTCGAAAGCGAGCTGTTCGGCCACGACAAGAGCGCCTTCCCCGAGGCGGTCATGGATCACCCCGGCGCCTTCGAGGAGGCACGTCACGGGACAGTGCTCCTAGAAGAGGTCCATGAACTTCCCGACAGCCTCCAGGCCAAGTTGCTGCAAGTGCTGGAAAAAGGACACTCGACGCGCGCCGGCAGTCAAAAGGGCCATCGCGTCGAAGTGCGGATTCTGGCTTCTTCCAGCGCCGACCTGCATGCCCTCGTCGAGCAGGGGAAATTCCGCAAGGATCTGCTCTATCAACTCGGGAGGCTCGAACTACACGTTCCGGCCTTGCGCGATCGAGAGGAAGACGTCGAGATTCTATCCGAGCACTTCCTGCGTCGCTTCGGAGCGACGCGCAGCATCAACAGCATCGCGGCGGATGCCGTTTGGGTCCTTAGTAATCACGATTGGCCCGGCAATGTGCGCGAGCTTGAGAATGCAATCGAGAGCGCTTGCGCCCTGGCCAACGGTGACGAGATTACGATCTCTGACCTGCCCCAACCCTTCGCGGAATTGGCACGGCGGCTTGAGGGGCGCGAAGCGTCCGACACGATCCCGCGCATTTCCAAGGCCTTCGGCGTCAGTGCCGTCGGTGCCCGCGGTGAGGCCACGGAAGGTGAAGATTCCCTGCGGCTGATCCTGGGCGAAGACCACGAGCCTTCCCTGAAGGCGTGGGAGAAGGTCGGGCTAATGGATGCAATGCGGCGGACGGAAGGGGACAAGCTGGCGGCAGCTAAACTCCTGGGCGTTGGCAAGAGCACCTTCTACCGCAAGCTGAAGAGTCACGACCTGACCTGAGTTGTCACCTGCGCCACCAAGTTGGCGCTCCAACTAAGACAGCGGCCCCGCGGATTCAATCCGCGGGGCCGCTGTCAATTCCGGGACTGAGTCCCGGATGCGTGTAGTGAGCGTCATTTATCGACAACGATCTCTACTTCAGTGGCCTTGCCAGCCACCACCGTGATAGTGATCTCGGTGGGGAGAGCTTCTTCCTTCCGCGCTTCATTCGACGGCGTAGGAGACCGCGTCTCCGACTGGCCAGGAGAAGGACGGGTCAGGATCGAGTAGCTGCACTCGGATCTTGCCGGGACCATAACCACTGGGTGGCCGGAATCGGGCGAGTCGGAAAGAGCGCGGTCCTGTCTCACTCAACATGAGATCAGTCCGTGCCCTCGGCCCTTTCTCTCCGGACGCTTTCTCAATCCATTCTCCGTTTGGTCGCATCCACAATATTGCTCCGGCCGCAGTCTCGAAGCACAGGGATAGGTCAACCACCTGGGCATGGCCGTGATGATTGGCGAGAACCACTAGTGCCTCGCCCAGCTCTTCCACTCGTATCTCCGGCGTCAATTGTGCGGACCGCAGGCGGAGCATCAGCGCCGGCATGGGGTCCGGTTCGCCCGCGTGGGGCGAAAGTGTGATCACCGGAACGGAAACCGGCTCATAGGGGGCAAGTGACGAGATCAAGTCCTGCGCGGAGAAGTTCTTGGCAGAGAAGTTACCCGGCCGCCCAAGCCAAGCACGTAGACGTTCCTGGTGCTCCTCTGGACTTTGTTCACCACCTGTCACCTGGGCAGGAACCGAGATTAGGTAGTCGTTCAGACGCCCGAACGCCGCACCGAGATTCGCCTGCGGACAACCCGTCCAGGGCAAGGTCCGGTAGCCGTTGGGCAGAGGATTTGTCCGGCCCAGGAGGTCATGAACGGGTCGCCGCGATAGGTATCCGATGGCTCCGGGCCAAGCGCTGCTGATCGTTATGCCCTTGGGCAGTTCGTCGCGCGCAAAGAGCCCAACCTGCCGAAGGCGCTCGACGCGTCGAATCTCCTCCAGCAACCCCATGCGTCCATGGGGCGTGTCGTAACTCTCCTGCAGGAAGGCGGAGGGGGTCATCCAGGCGCGGTGTAAGCCCTCAAGTTGCAGAGGGCCGAGACTTCCAGGAATCTTGCTGACCGCCATGGAGGCGAGTCCACCCGCGACGAGCAGCAGTGCAACGGCAGGTTGCAGCGCCCGTTGCCAATCGATCAGACGCGTGAACGAATTTTGGATCGCGATGAAGAGCAGAGGCAATGCAGGGGCGAGTGCATTCCAAAAGGGCAGCTCGCTACCACCGGTCATGGCGACCCCGAGGAACCAGGCCAAGGAGACCATCAGCGCGCGATGGCCGTGGCCTTTCTTAGACTTCCCGGTCAGGAGCAAGAGCAGGGGGATCAAGACAAGTGGTGCGCTCCCGGACCCGAGGATGAATCCCCGGATGTAGGCAAGGCCCAATCGCAGCTGACCAAAGGGGTCGTCTACAAGCATCGCTTCGGTGGGAGCAAGCCAGGCCCCAATCACAAAGTGGCGAAGAATCGCGAGGCTAGCGAGGACTACAAAAGGAGTCAGCGCAGGAACTAGATTCCTGCGGCACGTTTGTCCCTCTTGATCCCTCGGGCGTCCGATGAGCTCAAGGATCAACAGCATGCCCAGGGCCCAAATAGCGGTGGGTTGAGACATGGCCAATAGGACGCCGGCTACTGTCTGTGTGCGAGCCTTGCGTCGCTCGAACCCCAGCATGGCGGTGGTCAGTAGAAGCATTGAAAGAGAAGCTTCAGTTCCGCTCGTTCCCGCTGCTGCCGCGCAACCACTGGTGGCTAGCAGCAGCGGCGCGATCAGTCCAGAGCGACGCTCCATGCTAAACTGTGTGAGAACGACTACGCTGCCCAAGGTGCAGGCCATTCCGACAGCCTGTGTGACAAGAATCGGAGAGATGTAGAGTCGCTCCGCGAAGGCACAAAGGGCAACCCAAAGCAGAGATGGATAGGAAGAGTAGATCCCCTCAACGTGGTTCCATGTCAGTGCCCCCTCATGGATCAGGTTGCGCCCCAGGCGAAAGGCCACGTGGGCGATATCGTAGGGGGGAGCAAACTCACCGCTCGGCGTCTGATGGATAGCCAGCATGTGCGCTAGCAAGACAGCGAGGGCGAGGAATAGGATTGCGGTTCGGTTCATGGAAGCGCTACTTCAGGTAGGGATGCCTATGGTCCGCAATCTTCGGCCCTGCGTCGAGCAGGGAAAGAAGAGAAGCGGGGGAGAGAAGTGTGGGCGTCCAGCGCGGCTTCACGCTACGGTGCTCGCATCCCGAACGAGTGCCTTCGGTGAAGGCGGCGATCCCAATCGCCGTGAGTTCGCATTCCAGACTTGGACGATGCCTCCCCCCAGGATTCACCAGTGACCGACGCACGCCAGTCCCAACTCGATGCATCGGGTATCGCCGCACTTCAGTGCGAGCTCCTGGGCCAAGTCGTGCCCTCGGTGGTCCACGACTTAAACAACTCCCTCTCCGTGATGCGAGGGGTGCTTGAGTTGATTGCCCATGACACGGATGACGCCAGCGCCCGGCACGCGATCAAGGAGTCGGTCAGTGCCTCCAAACTTCTCGCCGTGCTCTCGATCTATGCCAAGGGGGATCGCGAGGGGCTAGGGGTACAGGATCCTGCTCAGCTCATCAATCGCGTGACTTCACTCCTGAGGGCTCTCGCCACCAGCTTGGCCGTGCAACTCCAGGTGAGCGCGCCGGAAGGTCAGGCCATCCTAAGTACCGGCCCGCGCAGCTTCTCGCGGCAGCTGCTGACCCTAGGCTTGGTCTTGATTCGATCCGCCAAGGTTGCGGGCCTGCGTTCGCGCGTGCGCCTCCGGATGAAGGTTCAGGCGGAATCCGTGGTTCTGCGCTTCGTCGCTAGCACCTCCGGCGCGGATGAGGCTCTCGTCGGGGCTTGCATCGCCGGATTCCTGGGCGAGGTGGAGGGGGCCACGGAGGTGCGGCGTCATCGAACGCAGAGTGCGCGTTCTATCGAACTGCGACTTCCGGCCCAGATCGCCAAGCAGGCGACATTGGCAACTGATCAGGGCGCAGCGGGTGCTCAATCCCAACGCGTGCTCCTGTTCGGCCTCGAAACCTTCTGTTGCGAGGAATTGGGTGAAGTCCTACGGGAAAGCGGCTACGGCACCGTGGAAAGACAAGTCGATGGCGACGTCGAAGGCACTTTGCGTACGTCTGCCGCAGACCTGGCCCTGATCGACGCGCGCATTCTGCAGGGCAATCCCCACTTGCTGCAGCGTATCCAAGCAGGCGACATCACGCCGTCCCTGCGCGTCATCATCCTGGGAGAAGGCGCCCATTGCCCGGGCGTTCGTACCCTTCCGAATCCCTGTCCCCCCGGGGAATTGCTTTCCGCAATTGCAGAAGAACTGAATTAGTCACTCACGGGCTGGGCGGAACAAGTTCCTGTTCCGTACGCTCGAAGGCGTCCTGCACCAGGGCGTCAATGTCCAGATCCGACTCCACCCGATGGGCATCCTCTGGAGTGGCCCGCAACGTGGGGAATCTGGGTTGAAAGACCGAACAGCAGTCGGGAACTTGCTCAATGGAAAGGTCGTAAGTTCCGATTTGCCGTGCGCGGTCGATTGTCTCTTGCTTGTCCATGGCGATCAGCGGACGTAGCACCGGGAGGGTAGCAGCCGCGCCGATGGCCCCCAGGTTCTCAAGAGTTTGACTGGCGACTTGACCCAAGCTGTCGCCGGTGACCAGCGCCCCGGCTCCCTCGGCCTCGGCGATCTTGGTTGCGATACGCTGCATCATGCGGCGGTAGATCACCGTGCGAAAGCTCTCGGGGACAGCGTCACGCACGGCGAGCTGTACCTCCGAGAACGGCACGCGAAAGAGCCGTGTGGTCGGTTGCCAGCGAGCTAGTCGACCGGCGAGGCGGCGCACTTTTTCCTCGGGCTCACGCCCCAGAAACTGGGCTGACTCGAAGGTGACCAACTGCAGGTGCAGCCCCCGGCGCATTGCCATCCAGGAGGCCACGGGGGAGTCAATACCGCCCGAAAGCAGTGACACTGCTTTTCCAATCGTCCCCGTGGGCAAGCCCCCGGCGCCGCGCAGGCGTTGGGCGAAGAGATAGATGCGCGCGTTGCGCACGGCGATCCCCAGTGTTAGCTGCGGTTCGCGCATGTTGGCTTGCAAGCGCTCTCCGTAGACCTCGAAGATCCGATCGGCCACAAAGTGGTCGAGCTCCATGGATGTCATGGGGAAGCGCTTGTCGGCCCGTTTCGACTGCACGCGGAAGGTCACCTTGTCGCGCGATGGAAGGTCGAGCAGGGCATCGCCCACCATGTCAACCGCCAGACGCGCGATGGAATCGGGGTCTTTCTGCGCTTCCCAGGCGGGGGAAATCACTGAGATTCCGAAGACCTCTCGTAGCCGGCGGGCGACCTGGGCGGTGCGCTCCTCGGGGCGTAGGATCAGTTGACCATGCTCGCGCTGGACAACGATAGCCGAGATGTCTTTGCAGGCCGCCTTAGCGTTGCGCACGAGACGCTCTTCGAAATAGGGCCGGTTCCTGCCCTTGAGCACGAGTTCTCCATAGCGCGCGATCACAAATGTGGGCGGCGGGAGTGTGCTTCCGGTGGATGTAGTCATGAATAACTTGGAGAAAACTACCGGTGAGTTTCTGTGCTTGCCTTCGCCATGAGTCCAAGTGACTCGAGCATCTTTGCAGTAGCCCGGAGGCGCGTTGCACCCGCCTGGGCCTCCGCCGTGGTTGTCGTACGCGAAGTCGAAAGGCGTAGCACACCCTTGGCTTCCGCATTGCTCAGGCCGAGGGCCAAGTAGGCCGCGGGAATGGACTTCGAACGTGATTGGCAGGCGCTTCCCACGCTGCTCAAGACCCCGGCCTGGTCGAGATGATGGAGCCAAACCTCAGCCGGCGGCCCCGGCAGATAGGCGCCTAGGATTGACGCTACAGCTTGCGTCCGATCTCCGGCCGCGAGGACGCGCGCACCGGGGATTGAGTCGATCGCACTTGTCAGGATCTCGCGCAACTCCCCTAGGTGCGCGGCGCTATTCCTCCTGTGGTCCAAGGTCAGCCGGAGCGCTTCAGCTAACCCGATGATGCCTGCGACGTTCTCTGTCCCCGGGCGTAGGCCGCTCTCCTGACCGCCGCCGTAGGCCAGGGGCTCGATGCGCGTACCGTTCACGAGAAGTAGGGCACCCGCGCCCCTCGGACCGTGGATCTTGTGCGCACTTATGGCGCAGGAATGCACGCCCATGTCCTCGAGGGACACCGGGATTTTCCCGAGGGCCTGCACTGCATCCACGTGGAGACGCGCAGCGGGGGACTGGGCACGGACCAGGCGCGCCATTCTGGCGACTGGCGCTATTGTCCCCAGGAGATTGTTAACCAGCATCTGTGCGACGAGCACGGTGTCTGGCCGTAGCAGTTTCGCGAACGCCTGCAGATCCACGAGGCCGCTAGTATCGAGGGGAATGCGCTCCACTTCGAACCCTTCGCGGGCCAGTGCATCACCTGCCTCGGCCACGCTAGGATGTTCAGCAGCCCCGATCAGCGCGTGCCGACCCTCGCGTCGTTGGGCCCGCGCATGTCCGAGCACCGCGAGGTTGTTCGCCTCCGTGGCGCCGGACGTGAAGATCACTCCTTCCAGGGGCGCATCCAGGGCACGGGCAATGGAGGCGCGCGCTTCCGCAATCGCTCTGCGTGCCTCGAGGCCCAACCCGTGGCGCGAGGAAGGGTTCCCAAGAAACCTCGCCTCCGCCGCCTCCATGGCCGCGCGCACGAGGGGATCCAGGGGCGTGGTCGCGGCGCGGTCGAGGTCAACCAGGGACGGCTCGGGGTGTGACTCGGAAGGGGAATCCATTATTCGGCCCGAGGGAAACCCAGGGGAAACCAGATGCAGTCCGAGAGTATAGACGCCCCGGCCTAGCGTTGGCCCTCGGTCTCCTTCTGGCTCTTGGCTTGCGCCTCTTCTTTGGGCGAAAGTGCTAAGGGCAAGACCTTCGTGTGTGCGCCGATACGAACCACGACGTCCTGTTCGTGCTCGCCACTGCCCGCGTGGAGGCGTAGTCGATAGGTTCCCGGCGGCAACCCGCGCAGGAGGAAGGCGCCCCCCACATCGGTGGCTGCGGTGGGCCAAATTCGCTCCGGTTGATCCACGGGCCAGATCTGTACCAGGGCACCTTCGATCGCCGAACCGCCAGTGTCATAGACATTGCCGCCCATGCTCCCGCAGCGTAGTCGAAGGCCGAGTCGTGCGGCGCTGTTCGGCTCTTCGGAATCCGACGCTTCGGAATGCGCGAAGGAGAGGTTCTCAAGCTGTGGCCAGCGACCGCCGGTGGCCCAGGGCGGTAAGACACTGATGTCATAGCGGCCCAAAGTCAGCTCCTGCAGCCCGAAGCTCCCGTCCTCTTCCACGACCACGCGCCGAGGTACCTGACCGGCCAGCCAAGCCTGGTTCCCGCCGACGGGCTCGAACCAAACCTCGTAACCGGCCATGGGATATTCCTCCGGTGAGACTCCGACGGGGGGGGAGAGTTTCCCGCTGAGTCCACGCACGACCAGTTCCGGCATGACGACGGGCTTTTCCAGGGGTGCGCCCAAGCGCCATGTCACTGGGCCTCCAATGGGTAAACTGATATCTTCGTCGCCCACGGCTCGACCAGGGGCCAACAGAGACACTCCATAGTCACCGGGTGCCGCCCCCTCCACCAGGAAACGGCCGGCTGCGTCGGTGCGCGCCCAGGGGATGGACTCGGCCCCGTCGTCGCGGGTCCCCGGCTCAGCCGCGCTGCTACGATCCCGGCGAAATAGGTGTACGCCCACGCCCGCGAGGCCGACACCGTTTTCGTCCAAGACGACGCCCCCGAGAGATTCCTCGCTTGGGGGTAGCTCGACGGGGGGCAGTTCGATCCGACCCGGCGCCGTGATGGAAATGACGTCAAAGGGATCGTCCTGGCGTTGATTCTCCAGGATGATACCCGTGATGAGAGTGCTGAAAACGACGGAGACGAAGACAAGTTGGCGACGTTTCATCGAGCTTGATCCTCCCCGGCCAGGGCCCTCAGCAGCGTTTGCTTGAATGCATCACAGGCAGTGAACCCAGCGCAGTCGAGGGCGGCCAGGGACGCCTCAAATTCCCCCAGCCCGCGCCGGCCCAGGCGGCGGTGGTGGACGAGTTGAAGGCCCAGGTGCAGCTTGTCGCAAAGAGCTACGAAGCGCGCCGTTCGACTCTTCCGAGCGTGTCCTTCCGCGAACAAGTCCTGGGCCCGCGGGCCGATCGGACCCAATAGCTGAGCGGCTGCTTGCTCCTCCGCCGCGCGCTTAGCCTCCTTTCCAAGGAGATCCGTGGCACTGCGCGGTAGATCCCCCAGGAGCGCTTCGGGCGTGTCATGCAGGACCGCCAGAGACAAGGCGCGCTCCGGATCTACGGGGGGATTCTCCCGCTCCGCCAGGGCCAGAGCGATGAGGGCAACGCCGCAAGTGTGGGCTGCGATGGACTCCGGCTGAGTCAATCCGGCCTGAAGCCACCCCGTGCGCGGAAGGCGACCGAGCCCGTCGAGGCGCAGCAGGGACTCCAGCAGGGCACCCTGGTCCTCCTCGACAGACTCGCGGGGGGATCCGGTCTCTGCCCCGCCGGGCGGAGCTGAATTCTTCCTCGGTGTTTCCAGATCGATGCGCGGCCCAGGGGGCCGGGGTTCAATGCGTTAGGAGAACGCGGCCGGACATCGACCGCGGGGAGCCTGAGCATATACTGCCCGCGACGCAAGTCCGCGTGCGCTCCCAGGTCCAAGATCCATGCTGCTTCAACTACGTCGTGACGTCTCGTCACCCTCCCTCGAACGGGTGCTCAAGCTCGCCAGCGATCTCGGGTACCGTCCCCACTTCCTGGACCCCGAGCGCACCTTGCTGCAGCTCGACCAGGACGTCGATCTGGTCCGGGAGCGCTTCGGTGATCGCTCGATGTTCGAGGACCTCGAGGCGGTCAAGTCCGTGCTCGACAGCCGCGACGCTCCGGAGCGTGTCCTGCGCCGGGCCGACGGCGGTGAGACCGTCGTGCAAATCGGGCAGGCGGTCTTCGGCGGTGGTCGTGCGGCGCTGATCGCGGGACCCTGTTCGATTGAAGACGAAGAGCGCTTGATCGAGATCGCCTACTCCGTGCGCGAGGCCGGCGCGACGATGTTGCGCGGCGGTGCCTACAAGCCGCGTACCTCGCCCTACTCTTTCCAGGGCCTGGGGGTCGCCGGCTTGGAAATGCTCAAGGCTGCGCGCGCAGAAACGGGACTCGGCATCGTGACCGAAGTACTTGATCCGCGCGATGTCGAAGCTGTTGCCGAGGCAGCGGATCTGCTCCAGATAGGTTCGCGCAACATGTGCAACTCGGCGCTCCTTAAGGAGGTCGGAAAGGCCGGTAAACCCGTGCTTCTCAAGCGAGGCTTGGCCGCCAAGGTGCGTGAGTATGTCCTTGCCGCTGAGTACATCTTGGCCGAGGGAAACGACCAGGTCATTCTGTGTGAGCGTGGCGTGCGCGGCTTTGACTCCGTCACACGAAACGTCCTAGATGTGGGGGCAATCGCCTGGTTGAAGCGCGAAACGCATTTGCCGGTGATCGCCGATCCGTCCCATGCCGCCGGTCACGCGGACCTCGTGGCGCCCCTCGCGCGCGCAGGTCTCGCCGCAGGTGCCGACGGCCTGATCGTCGAGGTTCACCCGGTTCCCTACGAGTTGCGCTCGGATGCGGAGCAAGCTCTCTTGCCGGCGAGCTTCGCCAAACTCGCTCGCGAGGCCCAGCGCGTTCTCGCCATCGACGGACGCACCCTAGCGTGCTTCGATGACAGTCGCGAAAATCAGCGTGTTTGAGTTCGCCTCGCTGACACGATTCTTTTTTTTCACCGCTCGTCACCCCTCTCCCCAAGACACACCCCGTGCGCAAGCCCTACATCGCTGGTAACTGGAAAATGAACCTCGACCGTCGCGGGGCGCTAGCCCTGGTGGCGGCGATCCGTGATCACTCCCAGGGCGCCGACTCCTTTGAGGTGGCCGTTGCGCCGCCCTCGGTTTACCTCGAGGAAGTGGCGCGGGCAGCCTCCGGGTCGGCGGTCAAAGTTGGGGCCCAAAATATGTGCGATGAGGTCTCCGGAGCCTTCACCGGCGAGCTCTCGGCGGAGATGCTTGAGGACGTCGGAGCCACATTCGTGATCCTTGGGCATTCTGAGCGGCGCCATATCTATGGCGAGTCCGACGGACTGGTGAACGCGAAGGTCCTGCGGGCCCTGACAACTTCCCTGGATGTCATCCTCTGCGTGGGGGAGACCATCGAAGAGCGCGAGGCCAAGGACACGGAAACCGTCGTTCGGCGCCAGCTGACCGAAGGACTGGCCGGGGTCACGGCGGGCCAAATCGGGCGCGTGACCATCGCCTATGAGCCCGTCTGGGCCATAGGAACAGGCCTGACGGCCAGCCCCGCCCAGGCGGGTGAGGTCCACGAATACCTGCGTGGGCTGATTTCTGGCCTCTACGACCAGGGCGTGGCCAACTCCATCCGGATCCAGTACGGAGGCAGCGTTAAGCCCGGAAATGCGGCAGAATTGCTCTCTGTCCCCGATATCGACGGGGCCTTGGTGGGCGGTGCAGCCCTAAAGGCTGAGACCTTCCTGCCAATCCTCGACGCTACGCGGGGCTAGAAGCGCTATTCTCTCGCGCTCAGACACGGGTCCGGTCTCCTCGAGGCTCGGCCCGCTCGAGCTGCAGCACCTTTCTTTGCCATGACTCTCCTCACCACCGTTCTCTACATCGTCTTCGTCCTTGCGGCGATCATCCTGATCACCGTCGTTCTCCTGCAAGAGGGCAAGGGTGGTGGACTCGGTTCCGCCCTGGGTGAGTCGGGGCAGCAGACCATTGGTGTCGGCGCCAAGGGCATCAACACCTTCACGGGCTACGTGGCGGGGACGTTTATTGTCACGGCGCTGCTCCTGCACATGCTCAATCGGAGCGCCCTTTCGGACTCGATCATCGATGACGATGCCTGGGCGACGGAGTCGATGCAGGATGCACTTGGCGGCGGTGGATCCATAAACCCGCTCGAGGGGTTGGGCCTCCCCCCTGGCAGCGTCCCGACGGACGGCTGATTTGATCCGTGGGAGTGGTTTGATCCCCAGGATCGAATCGAATCGGGCCGCCGCTTCGGACGGTCCATCTTGCCTTGGGGATTACACCCCGTTTCGCCACCTGAGGGCCTAAGTCATGTTGCGATCAATGACCGGTTATGGCGCCGCATCGGGTTCCGTCTCAGGAGCCGGTGGAGAATTCACTTTGGAGGTCTCCCTGCGCTCGGTGAACCACAAGCACCTGCAGATCAAGTCGCGGCTGGGGACGGAGTTGTCGGCCCTGGAGGGCGAAGTGGACAAGCGCGTGCGCGCACGGCTGGGACGCGGATCGGTCAGCGTGCATGTGAATCTGGAGCGCGCCGGTGGCGCCGCTCCGGCGCGCATTAACTCCGAGCTCGCGCACGCCTATGTGGAACAGCTCAAGGGTTTGGCCAGTGAGCTGGGAGTAGACACTGCCCTCGACCTGCGCACCCTGATCGGCATGCCCGGAGTCCTTGGGAGCAACGATGTGACCGAGGATGACGAAGGGCAAAAAGCCCTGGAGGCCGCGTTGCTTGAGATCCTCGGACGTGCGCTTGATGCCCTTGTGGCCATGCGTGAAACCGAGGGGAGCGCCCTCGAAAGCGACCTGCGCGAGAATCTTGAAGCTCTACACGGTATTGCAGGCAAGGTCGCAGAGCGTATGCCGAAGGTGGTCAGCGATCACCAGGCGGGCCTGGTCGCGCGTATTAACGAATTGCTTGGCGATGCCGGCGTTTCCCAGGCGGACCTCGCGCGGGAAATCGCTGTGCTTTCCGACAAGCTCGATGTGTCCGAGGAATTGACACGGCTCAAGAGCCACTTCGCGCAGTTTGATGACTTGCTCGGCCGCGGCGCGAAGGACGACGGCGAACCCCTGGGGCGCAAGTTGGACTTCCTCTGCCAGGAACTCTTCCGCGAGATCAACACCATCGGGTCGAAGTGCAACGACGCCACCGTTGCGCACCTTGTGGTTGACGCTAAGACCCACGCCGAGCGACTCCGTGAACAGGTGCAGAATGTTGAATGAGTCAGCAGGCACAACTGGGCGCATGCTCGTGATTTCGGGCCCTTCGGGTTCCGGCAAGAGTTCGATTTGCCGCCAGCTTCTCGAGGATGACCGCGTCGTCTTCTCGATCTCAGCCACCACGCGCCCCATGCGCACGGGCGAAGTGCACGGGCGTGACTATTACTTCGTCCCCAAGGATCGCTTCCGCCAGCACATCGAAGCTGGCGAATTCATTGAATGGGCGGAGGTCCACGGGAACCTCTATGGAACCCTGCGTCAACCCATGGAAGACGCCCTTGCCGCCGGCAAGATCTACCTGGTGGAGATCGATGTTCAGGGAGGCAAGCAGCTCAAGGAATTGGGGTTGCCCGGGCTCTATGTGTTCATCTCGCCGCCCTCAATGGACGATCTGCGCAGCCGGCTTGAGGGGCGCGGCACCGATGAGCCCGAGGTCATAGAGCGTCGCCTACAGAAAGCGGAGGACGAAATGCGTGCCCGTGATCGATACGACCATGTGATCGTCAACCATGAGCTTGAGTCCGCGGTGGAACAGGTGCGTGCCCTGGTCTGCCTGGTCGACTCCCAGGATTAGACTCCCAGGATTGGGAGAACCCACAACGAGCGCCGAGCTCGAACCCCAGCTTTATCCCATGGCAAACATTCTCCTCGCCTGTGGCGCATCCGCGGCCCTGCACAAGGGTTGTGATTTGGCCAGCAAGCTGGCCCAAGCAGGACATACCGTGCGCGCCGTGTTGACCCCGCGTGCAGCCCAATTGGTGTCGCCACAACTCTTCGAGGCCATGACCGGCGAGCCTGCATTTGTCGATGAATTCGCCCCGACGCGCAGGGGCGCCATGGACCACATCACCCTGTCGCAGTGGGCAGGGGTGTTCCTGGTGGCGCCTGCTTCAGCGGACTTGATCGCTCGCCTTTCCCTGGGCTTGGCAGGGGATTTAGTGGGGACGGTTGCCCTGGCGATTCCCGCCGGAGTACCGCGTCTGTTGTGCCCTGCCATGAACCCGAACATGCTGTCGGCGGCGACGACTCAACGTAACCTCAAGAGCATGCGCGATGATGGTTGGCAGATCCTCGAGCCCGACTCCGGCTATATGGCCTGCGGCGATGAAGGCCAGGGAAGACTCCCGGAGCCCGCGCAAATCCTCAGCGCTCTTGGCGAGATCCTGGGCTGATGGCGAAGGGTTCCAAGGGCATGGCTCGCCGGATCTTGATCAGCGCGGGACCTACGCGCGAACACATTGATCCGGTGCGTTATCTCACGAACGAGTCCAGCGGGAAGATGGGCTTTGAAATGGCGCGGGCCGCGGCCGAACGAGGCGACGAGGTCGTCCTGGTGGCTGGCCCCGTGCACCTGGAGACTCCACCCGGTGTGACACGTATCGACGTTGTTTCCGCACGGGACATGCTGAGGGCAGTGCGCGAACAATTCAAAGCAGCCGACGTGTTGATCATGTGTGCCGCCGTTGCCGATTGGCGACCGAAGCGTCGCCTTGCGGGCAAGTGGCGCAAGAAGGATGGGGGTGCCGAAGAGGCCAACATCGAGCTCGTAAAGAACCCCGACATCATCGCCACGGTGGCGAAGAACAAGGGCGAGCGTCTGGTGATTGGCTTTGCCCTTGAGACAGGGCAAGGGCTGGCTCGAGCGCGGAAGAAACTCCAGCGAAAGAATGCGGACTTCGTTGTCTTGAACGATGCGAGCGCCCTCAAAGCCGATCGCACGAGCGTGACGATCCTCGGTTCCGATGGGTCCACACGTCGCTTGGAGAACAAAACCAAACGCGCTGTCGCAAAGGTCTTGGTGGCCCTCGGGCATCCCTGAGGAGCGCAACCCCGGCCGTTTCCGGGGTGAGAAGGGGTAGGAAGTGGGGTTCCCTGAATGCCTGTAATTTGTCAGTAGGTTTGTGTCTTCTCGGTTCCCCCATGGTGGCATAGAGCTGTCTGGCGAGGTCAGGCCGTGCTGCGTAGCATTGTCACCCTCATGAATACGTCGTTGCGGTCTATCGCGGCGGCTCCCCCTCCCCACCGGCTGCTCTATTTGGGCGGTGGGGGGCAGAACTCACCCACTGGAAAACACCCAATGAAGAGGCCCTCCCTCGCCTGCGGTCTATCGCTCCTCGCCCTCGCCGGCCTTAGCTCGGGATTGTCCGCGCAGTCCGCCCAGGTCGATTCACAACTCGAGAGCTGGCGCGCTGACAACGGCGCCTCCTGGCAAGTTCGTGGAGCGTACGAGAGCACCTACGCTCGCATGCTCTTCGGCGGTTCGACCGAAGCTGTCTTCGCACCCGTGACCGAGACGGATTTCGTCGACCTGGCGCGTAGCTACGTCGATCAAACGGGATCCATGTTTGCCGTCGACAACTCAGTCCTGGAGATGGACGAAGTTTTGCTTCTGCCCCTGGGGTCCGTTGGATCCACGGACAAGATGACCGTGCGCTTCCAGCAGCACGTAAACGGCGTTCCCGTCGAGTACGGTTCCGTCAACGTTCTGATGAACATGGCCGGTGGCCTGCTCTCCATTGATGCCCGTTCGATCCCGAACGTAGCCGCCCAGGACACCGTCCCGACGATCCAGGCCAACGAGGCCCTCCAAATCGCCGTGGCAGAGTTCCAGAGCGAGACTGGCACCGCCCCCACGGGCACCGGCATGATCGAGCTGAACATTATCCGCCGTGAAGGCGGTGGCGTGACCAGCTCGGACTTGGCCTGGCGTATTCAGGTCACCAACCATGTCGACGGCTTTGAGCCCGAGAGTTTCGTCTATCAGGTTGCGGCCCAGGGCTCGGCTCGAGTGCTGCGTCGCGAGAATGGCATCCACAACTTCGACGTAGGTGGAACGGTAACGACCGGCGCCACACTTACGAACAAGCCGGACACGGCGGCCAACCCGCCGGTCGCTGTTCCCGCCGCTTACATGACCATCACCGCCCCCGGTCAAGGGTCGATCACGAGTGATGCCAACGGCGACTTCAACTTCGCCGGTGCGACTGGTCCCCTGGATGTGACCTTCTCCTACAGTGGTCTCTACAACGACGTCAACAACTCCGCTGGATCAGAATACAGCCGCACTGAGACGCTGACGGGAACCGGGAACGCTGTGGCGTTGAACCCGACCGCGAACGGGCTGGTCACGGCCCAGTCCAACGTCTTCTACTTCATCAACCAGATGCGGGATTGGACGCGCACGCAGAACGCCGGGGATTCGGCCATGGACGCGGTCAACACGTCCAACGCCAACATCAGCTCCTCCTGCAACGCTTTCTTCGACGGCTCCTCCACGAACTACTACCAGCCCGGCGGTGGTTGTGTGAACACCGCCTACGCGACGGTGATCTACCACGAGCAGGGCCACTGGCAGAACGTGCGCTACAACAGCGGGAACGGCTCCGATGGCTTTGGTGAAGGCAACGCGGACGTTTATGCCACCTACCAGACCAACTGGCACCTCCTGGGCGAGGACTTCTTTGGTCCCGGCACAACCGTTCGTGACGCCATGAACCTGCGCCAGTACTGCGGCGACGGCAACGGCGGCTGCTACGGTCAGGTCCACACCGATGGTGAGGTCCTGATGGGCGCCCTTTGGAAGGTCCGCACGGCGGTCCAGGCTAGCCTCGGCGACGGCCCCGGTGGGGACGTCTGCGACTCCCTCCTCGGCGCTTGGATGAACGCCTACGACCAGGGCACGATTGACTCGATCATTGAGCTGCAGTGGCTCACCCTGGACGATGACAACGGTGACCTCCAAGACGGCACACCCAACTTCAACGACATTGACGGCGGCTTCCGCATCCAGGGATTCCCCGGCATTATCATTGGTGGCAGCCAGGCGAAGGCATCCACGCGTAACGGCACCGGCATCAACCCCGACGTCTACACCACGGCAGCATTGCCCATCCTCGGTAGCAGCTGGGCTTCCACGGTCGATGCCAACGGCATCGGCACCGTCGGGACATTCACGCGGGCCTTCTACTTCGCCGAGCCGCTGAACACCGGTTTAACGATCGGCTTGGGCGAAGTTCTTGTCAACCCGGCCTCCGCCCTGCAAGCCGCGACGGACGCCAGGATTCAAAACAACGGCCTGGCGGCGCACAGCGCTGCAATCCCCTCGGATATCGCCCTTGACGGTCTTGCCATCTCCGTTCAGGTCTACATTCCGACTGGTGGCACGCTTACCAACGCCATCGACCTCTGCCTGGGCACGTTCTAGGCCTAGCAGTCCGTTGAAAAACAGCAGCTTCTCGGTTGGTCTCCACAAATTGCCTGGCAAGGCGTCGGGTTCTCCGCGTAGCTGTACCT
>JBLHLB010000011.1:0-35162 GCA_047618505.1 Planctomycetota bacterium | reverse complement strand
CCAAGCGCGTGCCGATGGAATAACCCACACCGGGAAGTTCACCCACGGGGAGGCAGGCCAGGAAGCTACGCTCGTGACCGGGGAGGACTTCGGCAACGCCACCGGGCTTGGCCAACTTGCCCCCCAAACGTGCCAGCAACTTCGACGTGCCGACGCCGATGGTCAGGGGCAAGTGCACTTCCTTCCAAACCGTTGTACGCAGGGAGACCGCTGCTTGACAGGCATCCCCCAGGAGTCGCGTGGTCCCCGTGAGATCTAGGAAGAAGTCATCGATGGAGGCAACCTCGACCAGGGGCGTGAGGTCCAGGAGAATGCGTGTGATCTCCTCGCGCAAGCGGTTCGCGGCCTGGGCATCACCGTCCCGAAAGACCGCCTGGGGGCAGCGGCGACGGGCTTCGGAAAGGTGCATGCCGGAGCGCACTCCCCGGGCGCGCGCTGTGTAGGAGGAGCTCATGACCAGGTTGCGCGAATCGGGGGACCCACCGACGATGACCGGGCGATCGCGTAGTTCGGGGTGCAAGGCCTGCTCGACCGAGGCCAGGAAGGCATCCACATCCAGGTGCAGAATCCGGCGAGTCCCGGGCGCCAGATGTGCGTCGCGACCGCGCTTTAGCCCATAAGGGGATCCAGAAGGGGACGCGGGAGGAGTGGTGTCGTGGGGGCTCATGGGGGTGGCTACTCGGAACCCTAACAAAACCAGAACCGAATGGATAGGGATTGACCGGCACAGGTCCGGATACAGGACCGCGCTCTTGCTCTATCCTCCGCGGCCCATGGACCTTGTACTCATGCACCCTGAGATCCCGCACAACACCGGTTGTGCCGCGCGTCTAGCGGCCGGAACCGGTTTGCGCCTGCACCTGGTGGAGCCCCTGGGGTTCTCCCTGGAGGACCGTTATCTAAAGCGTGCGGGCCTCGACTATTGGCCCCAGGTAGACCTGGTGATTCACCCCGATTGGGAGGCCTGCCGAAGGCAGTTGGAAGGGGAGTCCCTGCGGCCCCTCTCAGAACGCGTACGCCTCTTCAGTGCGCGCGGCGGTCGCTCGCTCTTCGAGACCAAGTTCGAAGAAGACAACGTGTTGCTCTTCGGTTGTGAAACAAAGGGGCTTCCGGCGGAGCTACTGGAAGCCTACGGAGGACAGCGCGTCTACATCCCGATCCGCGCCGGTGTACGCAGTTTGAATCTCGCCAACGTTGTGGCCCTCGGCGCCTACACCGCCCTCGATCGCGCCGGTGTGCCGCTGCCGGACAACGACGGCAGCTACGTGGCCCACAGTCAAACAGCGGAAGACGTGCGCCCGGCGGATGTTGCACAGCGGGCGGGAGAGCCGGACGCATGAGTTCCGAGACGGAAGCCGAAGCAGCGCCGCAAGAGATCTGGCCTGCCCGCAAGCCGCGCCGGGGTGACATCCTTGAGGTGTTCCTCACGGGGCTCGGCGAGAAGGGCCGTGCCATCGGCTATGGCCTGGCCGGTTCGCCGGAGGGCAAGCCGCACACCTACTCCGCGCGAACTCGTGACGGCGTGCCCGGGGATCACGTGCTCCTGAACGTGCACAAACGCCGAAAGGAGACGGTTGAGGGTCATGTGGAGGAAATGTTGGAGGAGAGCCCCGACCGTGTCGAGGCCCGTTGCCTGCACGTCGCAAGCTGCGGCGGCTGCGCCTTCCAGCAACTCGCCTATGGTCGTCAGTTGGTCGAGTTGCGGGCGCAACTTGTGCGCACGCTCGAGCCATTGAATCCGTTTCTTGGGGAGCGTAAGCCCGCGCTGGGCCCTGTCATCGGTTGCGACGAACCCTTCGCATACCGCAACAAGATGGACTTCACCTTTGGCAACAAGCGCTGGAGGGAAACAGGTGAAGCGGAAGGCTCAGCGGACGACTTCGCCCTCGGGCTGCACGCCCGCGGACACTTCGAGAAGGTACTTGATGTTGGGCGTTGCGAGATCGCCTTCCCGGAGGCCAGCGCGATCCTTGACACGGTCCGGCGCGAGGCACAGGAGCGCGAGCTGAGCGCCTGGGATGTGCGCGCCCATGAGGGGCTTCTGCGCCACCTTGTGCTGCGTAAGTCTTGGGCCAGTGGGGAAGTCTTGGCTGATCTCGTTACGACGGAGCGCAGGCCGGAAGCCGTTGAGCCTTTCGTCGCCGCCATTCGCGCAGCGCACCCCGAAATCGCCAGCTTCGTCCAAACCGTTAACGCCGGTGTGGCGCTCGTTGCCGTGGGGGATGAGGAAGTCCTGGCGGGATCTGGGACAATCGAAGAGCAACTCTGTGGACTGTGGTTCCGTATCAGCGCGCGCTCCTTCTTCCAAACCAACACACCCCAGGCGGAACGCTTGGCGGCCCTGGTCTCCGCTCGGGCGGAGGTCGGTCCCAATGACACACTCTTCGATGTTTACTGCGGAGGCGGTGCATTGGCCTTGATCGCGGGACAGCGGGCACGCGTCGTGTGGGGCTTTGAGTTGGTGCCCGAGGCTGTCGCCGACGCCGACTTCAATGCGGAACGCAACGGCATTACGAACGCGCGCTTCATCGCAGGTGATGTGGCCGCAACCCTGGCACCCGACAGCTTGGACGAACTCGGCGCTCCGCGCCCGGATGTGTGTCTCGTGGATCCCCCGCGCGCCGGAGTTCATAAGGACGTGCTGCGTGCCCTAGTGACCCTCGCTCCGCGCCGTATTGTCTACGTCTCCTGCAACCCAAAGAGCGCGACGCGCGACTTGCCGGTGTTGCTGCAGGGGGGTTATCGACTGCTTGCCATCGACCCCTTGGATCTGTTTCCGCACACACCCCACATGGAGTGCATTTTCACCCTCGTGGCGGATGCGAAGGCCCAGGCTCCGCCGGACGCTGGGCCGGAACTCTCGGCCACGGACGTCGACGTTCATGAGCCCGGGGACATGCCTTGAGCACAGGATCCGAGAAAGACCCAGTGGAGCCAAGCCCACGTAGGCCCGTGTTTCCGGGATCCAGCGAGGGTCTCTGCGTGAGTTGCGCGTACCTGCTCCTGTCCACCAACGACCGCGGCAGCCGCTTTCTGCGCTGTTCCCTGTCCAAGTCCGATACGAGCTTCCCGAAGTACCCAGAGCAGCCGGTCCTTTCGTGTTTGGGCTGGAGGCGTTAGCCTCAAAGTCATGACTGACGAGCTCCTCGTTGCCCCCGGAACGTTCTTGGCCGCATGGCCGGATCTGCAGGATCCAAACTTCATGCACGGCGTGTTGTTCATGTGCCAACACTCCCCCGAGGGCGCCTATGGTTTGGTGGTCAATCGCAGGACGGAATTGACCATGGGAGAGTTGATGCCGGAGCACCCGCTGCTGGGCGAGCTGGACTTCCCCGTGTACCTCGGTGGTCCGGTGGACCATGGATCGATGCAATTTCTGCACCGTGTTCCGAGCCTCGTCACCGGCGGAGTTCCCCTCACGGACACGATCTTCTTGGGCGGCGAGCTAGAATCTTTGGCCCAGTACCTGGCGACGTCCCCCGAGGAAGCGCGTGACAATGTGCGCATATTCCTGGGCTACTCAGGGTGGGGTGCGGGACAGCTCGAGGGGGAGCTAGCAACCGGTTCCTGGCTCCCCGCTCCCGCCAACAACAATGCCGTCTTTGGGGCCGCCGGCGAAGATCTCTGGCGCCAAGTCATCCGCTCCGCCCGCCCCGATGGCGAAGACCTCGAAAACCTGCCGCCGGATGTACAGTGGAACTAGCTTGGTGACGCGCGCGTGATCGTTAGCCCGATGGAAGTCGTTGCGAAGCGCGTATGCAGCATCTTGAGATGGCGGGGGGAGTCGTAGGGCCAGATGTCAATGTGCAGGTCGCTGGGCGTGCTTCCGGTGTTGAAGTTGAGCTCGAGTTCATAGCCCAAGGCGCGCAACTCATCTCTGAGCTGCAGTAGATCGCGCCGCCGATAGAGAACAACCGGTCCGTCCTCGACCGTTTCCGCGTCCGAAGACACGTTGTACTCCGTTGTGTGGACCGCGACTCCGCCGGGTCGCAACAGTGCGAGGGAAGCGCGTAGGAAGTCGAAGCCAGCGGCAAGGGAGCCAAGGTGTTCCAGGGCGCAGGAGGACCAGAGGAAATCGAAGGAGCCAGGGATCGTCGAGGGATCGCGCATGTCCGCGAAGGCGAATTCAACGTTGGCGTCAAAGGTGTCCGGGGGGCAGATCCCGCGCCCGTTGAGGGTGCCCTTTGCGCCGCCGTACTCGCCGCTGGCGCGCCAGTTCTCCACCGCAGGGTTGTCGGGCTCCAGGTCCGTTGCGAGCAGCGCACAGCCGCGCGCTGCGAGGGCGGCGACCAGGGGCTCACGCCCAACCCCAAAGCCCAACCCGCGACGACCTTCCGCCAACATCCCGCGGACCTCCAGGGCCTGGAGCACATACACAAACTCCCATTGCTTGCGGTGCAGCTTGGGCTCTTCGCGAATGACATCACACCAGCGGATGTAGATCGGGTCGTCGCATTGCGAGGCCGTTGCGGCTTGGCTCACAGGCCGCTCTAGGGTCGGTTCCGGGTCATCCGAAATTGACAGGGTGCGAGCGCTTTGCCACCGCCGTAGTCGGTCGAGACCCTGGCGCCAAAGTGGCCGTGATGATTCGTTTACCGGAGTCATGTCGACCCAGCAATAGCCGATGGGCAGCGCGATGTATAGCGCCTCCGCTCAGCGCGCGCGGAGGTGAACCGTCAGGCGCCCATCCTCGACGGTAAAGGCTTGGTCGGCGGCGATCACGCTGCCCCATTCTTCCCATGAACTGCGGTCGACGAGTTCCCACCCGGGGCTCAGGACAGAGATCTGACGAGGTTGCTCGCCGGCAGTGGCGTAGAGGAAGCCATTCGAGTCAGAGGCAGCGGTCGCTTGCCCGTCGAAGGCCAAGACGATGCCCTCGAGGGATCGAGCTCCTTCGTCGTTAGTGCCTTCGTAAACGTGGATGCGTACGCTCCAGCCCTTGCGCGGTTGGATCTCTGCGTGACGGACTCCCTCGGCATCGGGTGGCCCGAAGATGTCCTCGTTGAGGATGGGATTCTGGTGGCCGTCCATCCACAGGGACATGTTGATGCGCGCATCGGCCGGGTAGGGACCCTTGCGAGAAATCGCAGCGCGGCGGCCATCGGGGAGCGTAGTTACGCCCTGTCCGAGGTCACCGCCCCGGCAGAAAGAGAAGAAGGTGGAGGCGGCGGTCCCGTTGTCGTCGCGGATGGTCATGCTCACGCGACCTTCCGCTTGGGGATCGATCACCCGGATCTCTAGGACCTGATCAGGTACGTTGTCCGCGACAGTGAAGACCAGCGTGCCTCCGTTCTTGTCAACCGGGACCTGAATGGACCGTTCAGCTCCCGAGATCTCGAAGGCTCCGCTTTCCCAATAGGGCTGGAACAAGTAGCTGCCGCTGGGTACATCCTCGACTTGAAAGGAGGCGACTCCGGCGCGCCATTCGAGGGCAACTCGAGGTTGTGATGGGGCTCCCGCGGTACCGTAAAGGTATAGGGACGTCAGGCTCGCGCGGCCCCCTTGGCCGTCCAGGGATTCGCCGGAAGCCGTTTCCAGGCGACCGCTGACACGGTGCCTTGCTATCGGCAAGTCCCGATTCAGCGGGATTCGAAGCGGGGACGCCAAGGGAAGCGTGACCGCGATGGCCTGCTCGACCGCGCCGGTCACTTCCACATGCAAGGTGTAGTCGCCAGCCGGGACGAACTGAATGTAGAATGAGGTCTCGGGCTCCAGCTCCCAGCGGGAGGCCCAGCGCTGCGCTTCGAAACGCACTTCATTCTCCGCCACAGGTGAGGCACCCGAGAGGGTGAACTCCGCGCTCTCCAGGGCAGGCTCTCCCTCGGGCCACACCAAGACTCCGCTGAGACAGGTGCGTTCCTCAAGTTCAATGTGAAGGGGCTGGTGAACGTAGTCCGCGAAGTCATTTACGAGGGTGTGCCCAAACACACGTCCGTCACGCGAGGAGATGAAGACCTGGGTGGGCAGGGGAGTGTCCTTGATGTTCTCGAGTGTGGGCCGGAACCAAGCGGGCCAAGCGCCCTTGACCGGTGTTGCATTGCCCCAGGTCCCGGACCGCGCACCGCCGTCACTTGACCAGGGAGAGGGCCATTCCCCTAAGCCACCGTTACGTAGCAACTCCTCCGGGGCGCGCCAAATTCCAGCGATGAAGTCTGTGTGCGAGCGCCCCCCGGGGGGAGCGAAGTCCAGAAGTACGATCGGCCCAAGGGGAACTTCGAAGCGTGTTTCCAGGGCTCCGCCCTGAGGCGTCATAACGTGCTGTCCATCCGTGCGTTGCTGGTCGATCGTGAGGAAGCCGACACGTCCCGCGGGGTAGGCTTTCTCCGTGACGAAGCGCCCCTCTTCATCGCTGATGATCCACTCTGCGATCGGTCCGTAGAAGGCATCGGAGGAGCGTATGAAACCGCCGGATTGATGGAGCGAAATGCGCTCAGCAGCAGGGTCCTGCAGGTCAAGCCAGCGCTGAATGCGGAGGGCGAACCCAGTCAGCGGTTGACCCGTCGCTTCGTCGACGACCAAGCCTCGGATCGGGGCGGCGGCGCGGGGGTAGACGAGGACATCCGGCGCTTCTTCGGGGGTCGCACCAAGTTCCCCGGCGCGTATTTCGCCCTGACGAATCTCCATCTCGCTCTGTTGCTGCGGAAGGAACAGGTAGGAATCGACCTTTGTATCGCCCAGGCCTCTGATGATGGGCAGGAGATCGACGAGGCCTTCATCGGAGGAGATCGGGTAGTGATGACCGTACACAGAAGGCGTCAGCGTTCCATTGGCATTGATCGTGTCCGGGTGGAAGAGCACTACCCCCAGCTTGAATTGTGGCAGCGGCTTTCCGTCGGCCGCGTTGACGATGCGCACGAAGGCCCCCATTTCTGAAGGCGTATGTGGAACGGGCAGGCGTTCCTGGGCTCGACGATCCGCCGGGAGCTTCACAGGGGAAGTTGCTGGGGGGTCCTGGGAAGACAAGCCGACTCTCTCGAGTTCCACAGAGGCCTCAGGCCCCACTACGGGCGGCGACGCTGCGGAGGGAGAGGCGTGTCGGTCGTCGAACTGATCCCCTCCTATGAGCGAGGAAAGCAAGAGCGCGAGACCCACACCACCAAGGATCAAGGCGGTCAAAAGTCGATGAGATCGATTCATTGGAACATCCCTCCGCGCCACCTAGACCGATCTACCCACCTCGACTACCTAGATTCGTGGGTTCAGGATCGGCGGCTGGGAGCCTGGTTCCGTAACCGCCGATTGAATCGACCTTACTTGGTCCAGGTAGGTATCTCAGGCAGGCTGGGTGCCAAGAGCGCCTGCAACGCCATTGCCGTCGAGAATGACTCCGTACGCGGGAAAAGGTGATCATTCCAGCCCCCGTGCTCTTCGCGTATACGCCAAAGAACTTCGCGCATACGTGCCCTCCACTTCGGGCGTTCTTGCCTCCGGCAAGTAACCCACGCCCAAGGCAGCGTAGGTATGGCCGAAGAATAAGCAGTAGGGGGCGCTGTCATAGGGGCCTATGTGGGTGTCCTGTTGACTCTTGCGCTTGAGGAGTTCGGGCCAGCCGTCAAAGAAGCCCGTTACAGCGCGACGCAGCTCGTCAACGTCACTGCGTCCGGCGCGGAAGAGGCACAGTTCAGCGATGGAGGCGCGCGCTGAAGATGCATGCATGTCTTCGATGCCACGGCCCGAATAGGCGTGGGCGCCCGTTTCCCCATGGCGGCCAGAACTCAAGGCATCCAATGCGCGTTCGACGACGTCGGTCGGGATGTCGAATCCCTGGTCACGCGCCTCGAAGAGAGCCAAGAGGGTTGCCCCGGTTTGGAAGGGGCCATGGGCTCCATCCTGCGCGTAGTTCCAGCCGCCCCTTTGGACCCACACTCCCAGGGATTTTTAACGGGGCGTGGTGTTGCCGGGCAACCGATCAAGATCGTCCTGCAGGACGCCCACGACGTGCGCTTGACCTTCTGTGAGCTAGGCCAAGGGTGCTTCCCTGTTGGCGCTCGCCTCTACCTGCGGGCGGTCGATCCGGGCGAAGCTATCGCCCCTATCCGTAGCGAGTGGAGTGGCCAGAGTCAGCAGCACCTCTATCGTATCCAGGAGGCGTTGGAGCTCGAGGGTCTAGACTGCCAGCCGCCTTCCTGGAAGGGACCCCTCGGGGCAGGCCGCTGGGAGATCTCAATAGAAGAAGACGAGGGGGCTCGGGTAGCACCCGCCGATTCAAAGTCGAATCCTCCGCAACCATTCCCGTGCACTTCACAAACCACTGAAGCCCCTGCTAAGCCCCCCCAGCTAAGCGGTGGCTGGGAACCTGGTCTCGAACCGCTGGCTAAATCTCTGCGTCCAAGCCCATGGCGCGCTGGACGGAGCGTTGCAGGGAGGCATTCACTAGATGCTGTAGTCCTTCGACGCTGGTCACCTTGCGTTCATGGTTACGTTGGAACATGACGATCGAGTGGGGGTAGTTCGCGTGGTCGCCGCCCGCGCATTTGTAGGGATCGAGGCAGTCGCAGAAGCTCAGGCTGTCCGGGGCATTGCCGGCTTCGGATCCACCGACGAGCTCGGCCGTGGGCATGGGACGGGTCGTCAGGGTCATGTTGATCAGTGCTTCCTGCAATTCCGGCTGCAGGGACTGCGAAGCGTGATCAACCATCCGTAGAAATTCGGTCGGGTCCACCTGCACCGGCTTGGCGAAGACCTCGTTGTCGAGCCTGTGCGCGCGCGCCATGTGCTTAACCGCCTGGTTGTGGTCACCCTCTAAGTCGCACAACAGTGCGAACTCCGCTTCAAGGTCCGCATCGCGCTGCTTCTTCGGAACCATTTCCAGGGCGGTGCGCGCTCCCCCAAAGTTCCACTCCGCGAGCTCCATGCGCGCCGTCAACAACGCCACCAGGGGATCGTCCTCACCGACCAACTTGCGGCCGCGATCGAGCATCGCTTTAGCGCGATTCTTGATTCCCATCCCGATCCAAATGTCCACGGCCTGAAGGTAGCGCATGGAGTCGTCCTCGGGGAGTTGCTCCAGAAGCCCGAGGCCCTCGGCCCAACGCTCTTGGCCAAGGAGGAGCTCGAGCTCATCCAGAATCGTATCCCGTTCTTGTTTAGTGATTGCCACCGGAGTCCCTTGGTTCAGTGCCAATGAATTGTGAGGAGCCACCTCTTTGGGGCGGCCCTGGGAGAGTTCCTCGACACTTGGGGTGGCCGGCCTGCGCTCTTCTTTGAAACAAGCAGCTTACCTCCCGGGGAAAACTAAGGAGCCAACCTCAGGCCTTGGCCGACCGGCGTTTTTTTCCGGGTAGGCCCGCGGCTTCCTCGCGGATTCGTGTCTTGGTGGCTGCCCAGGAGCAAATAGGGCAGGTGCTCAAGTCATGCCCGCGGGCGGGGCACTGCTCACGCCCAAAAAAGATGATGCGCAAGTGCAGGCGGTTCCATTCCTCCCTGGGGAAGAGTGCCTTGAGGTCGCGTTCCGTGCGCTCCACCGAGCTGCCGTTGGATAGACCCCAGCGCGCAGCCAACCGGTGAATGTGCGTGTCCACGGGGAACGCGGGCACCCCAAAAGCCTGGGACATCACAACGGATGCGGTCTTGTGCCCGACGCCGGCGAGGGCTTCGAGCTCCGCGAAGGTGTCCGGCACCACGCCGCCATGGACATCCCGCAGGCGCTTACTGGCGTTGACCAGGTTCTTGGCCTTCTGGGGCGCCAGGCCGATCTCGCGGATCAGTTCGCGCACCTCTTGCACTTCCATTTCCGCCATGGCCTCTGGCGTGGCCGCCCGCGCGAAGAGGGCGGGGGTCACCTGGTTGACCTTCTTGTCCGTCGTCTGAGCCGAAAGGGCCACGGCCACCAGAAGGGTGAAGGGATCGGTGTGATCCAGGGGAATGGGTGTCTGGGAGTGGAGCTCTGCGAGGATCTCCTGGATACGATCGGCCTTCGCTGCGCGCTTCATACGAGGAGGATACCGATCTGGGTACGTACCTTGGCTATCTTGGTCAGCAATCCCGGTGCGAATGCCTGGGGTCGTTCAGCGGCCGCCCGGCGGTCAAACATCAACGCTATCCATGACGATCTCTCTTCTGCTCGCGGGCTTGGCCTCGCTCTTACCCCTCGACGACTCTGAGACCTCGGGGCGCCCGCTTCCGCCGGAACAGGCCTGCTTCGATGTGCAGTACTACGACCTGAGTGTGAAGGTGGATCCCGAAGAGCAGCGCATCGATGGCACCCTACGCATGCAGGCGCTGCTACTCTCGCGCACGGCGGATCTGGTTCTGGACTTGAATCAACGCCTGGCGGTGGAGAGCGTCTTGGTTGACGGCGAAGCGGCGACCTTCGAACACGAGGGCGGGGAGATCCGAATTCACCCCACGACTGCCCTCGCGGATGTCGGCTTCGTCTTCGAGGTCAGCGTGACCTACGGTGGCCAACCCAGGGTCGCACCTAACCCGCCCTGGGAAGGTGGCTTGACCTGGGCGCAGACGGAAGCGGGCGCGCCCTGGATCGCGACCTCATGCCAAGGGCAGGGCGCTGATCTTTGGTGGCCCTGCAAGGATCAGCCGAGCGACGAACCGAAGACGATGGACATCCACATCACCGTGCCATATCCCTTGGTCGCGGCCAGCAACGGTCGCCTGGTTGGCATCGATAAATCGGACGCCGAGTGGTGCACTTACAACTGGCATGTTTCGATGCCCATCAGCACCTACAGCGTGGCCCTTAACATCGCGCCCTATCAAACGATTGAGCGCGAATACACCAGCATCGCGGGCGACACTTTTCCTGTCATCTACTACGTCCTGCCGGATCGTCTACAGCAGGGCGAGAAGCTCATGGAGGACATCCTTGGACAGATGGCCTTCATGGAGAAAACCTTCGGGCCCTATCCGTTCCGCGGCGATAAGTACGGTGTTGCGGAGACGCCCCACCTGGGGATGGAGCACCAGTCAATTATCGCCTACGGCAACAACTACCGTGGCAATCCGTGGGGATCGCAGCATGGCTTCGATTTCCTGCACCTGCATGAGTTTGCCCACGAGTGGTGGGCCAACTTGGTGACGGCGAAGGACTGGAAGGACTTCTGGATCCACGAGAGTTTCGCGACCTACTCCGAAGCACTCTACGTCGAGGAGATCTCGGGCTTCGAGGGCTACAAGCTGCAGATGTCCGAGAAGCGCGGAGGCATGCTGCATGCCGGGCCCACCGCCCCGCGTGAGAGTCGCTCCACCAACCAGATGTACTTCTCCCGTGAGACGTCCACGGCGCCGGGGATGGACATCTACAACAAGGGTTGCTGGGTCCTGCACACCCTACGTTGGCAGATGGGGGACGAGATGTTCTTTAAGTTCCTGCGTCGTGCGGCCTACCCGACCGTCGAGATGGAGGCGATTACCGATGGTGGGCAGTGCCGTTTCTCAAACACCGAGGAGATCATTCAAATCGCAGAGGGTGTTGCCGGTGAAGAGTTGGATTGGTTCTTCGAGCTCTACCTGCGCCAGCCGGAGCTGCCCACTTTGCACCAGGAGCAAAGGGACGGCGCACTGCATTTGCGTTGGGAGGTCCCGGAGGGGTTGGACTTTCCCCTGCCCGTGCAGGTGCGCCTCGGCGATGCCCTAGTGCGTGTGGATATGCCCGGCGGAAAGGGTCAACTCAAGGTGCCCACGGGAACTGCCGTCGAAGTGGATCCCCACGCGTGGATTCTGCGTACAAGGGAATCGAAGCAAGGTGCTGACGATGAGTAGACGGATCGTACAGGGTGGCGGATTCTGGCTCCTCTTGTTGGTCGTGCTCGGCCTCTTTGGGGCGAACACGAACCGCTGGGTTGGCACGAGTCCCATGGTGATCGCCCACCGTGGCGCGTCGGCTGATGCGCCGGAGAATACGCTTGCCTCCTATGCCCTGGCCGCGGAGCGCGGCGCGAAGATGGCGGAGTGTGATGTCTACCTGACGAGCGACGGGGTACCGGTGTTGTTCCACGACCGTGAACTCGAGCGCACAAGCAACGGCACCGGTCGCGTCGAGGACCACACCCTGGCGGAACTGAAGGCCCTGGACGCGGGCTCCTGGAAGCACGCGGACTACATCGGCGAGCCGATCCCAACCCTGGTCGAGTACCTGCTTGCGGTGAAGGGCAAGCTACGCCCCGTGATCGAAATCAAAACCACGGGGCGTGGGATTGAAGCGGCGGTGATCGCCGCCCTGAAGGAGGCCGACTTCGCCCCCGAGGATGCGATGATCTTCGCCTTCCGCTTGGAGACCGTGGCGACCATCGCGCAGTTAGAGCCGCACCTTCCTACAACCTGGTTGGTGTCGGAGCCGTCCCAGGAGCCCGATGAACTGCGCAAGCTCTTTCGACGTGCCCTGGCGGCGCGAGTAAGTGCCCTTGGCATAGGCCACGGCGAACTCTTCCCCGCTTTTCTGGAGCGCGCCCACGAGAGCGGAATGCCCGTCTTTGTATGGACGGTGAACGAGGCCGCCGACATGCGGCGGCTGGCTGAACAGGGCGTCGACGCGATCATCACGGATCGGCCGGGCCTGGCCTTGGAAGTACTCTAGGGCTCTGGCTTCCCCCGGGTCCTTCCCGGGGACCTACTTCGATTCCGCCACGGCCACTGCGGCGGCGATGCCTGCGTCGTGGGTGATTGTCACGTGGATCCCCGCAATGCCGCGCCCCTGGGCGATACGTTTGCTGGCACCGTGCAGCACAACCCGCGGTGCCTGGCCCGGGTCCCGTAGGACCTCGATGTCTACCCAGCGCACGCCCCGGGACCAGCCCGTGCCGAGGACCTTCATGACCGCTTCCTTCACAGCGTAGCGACCGGCCAAGTGGGCGAAACGGGCAGCCCGTGCATCACAATATGCCTGTTCCGCCGGTGTGTAGATGCGGTCCAGAAAGCGAGCCCCGCGCCGCCCGACGGCAGCCTCCAGGCGCGCGATCTCCATGAGGTCCATCCCAAGGGAAATGATCGCCATGGGGAGATGCTACCAGCTCGCGGGGGGCTGTCCCTCGCTTCCGCGCTTCGAATCCGTAAGCTCCGCCTGATGGAATCCAAGGACGAGAATGCCAAGGCGGGTACGCCCGGCCCGGAGCAGAGCACGGGTTCTGGCAAGGGGCGCTGGAAGCGCCGCTGTATTGCGCTCTTCTTGGGCTTGGCCGTGCCCTTCCTGGTGGGGGAGTTCGCTGTCCGCCTTACCCTGGGTTCCCCCCTTTCAGAACGTCTCCCCATCATGGAGATCCAAGCCAATGCGCAGCGCGGATGGGAGATGGTTCCGAGCACGACACACTACACCTACCAGCACGCCGTGCACGTGAACGCCCTGGGGTTGCGGGGCGCGGAGATTCAGCCGAAGCAGACCGGCGAGCGTCGTGTCCTGGCCCTTGGCGACAGTCTGATTTATGGGCAGGGGGTGGGCGGCGATGAGACCGTGCCCGCCTATCTCGAAGGACTGCTGCGCGCGCGCGGAGTAATGGGTACGCAGAATTGGAGCGTTGTGAACGCCGGGCATCGTGCCTATGACACGCACCAGGAGCTTGGGCTCCTGCGCGAATTGGGGGAGGAGATCAATGCGGATGTCATCGTCCTATTCTGGTATTGGAACGACATCAACGAGCGCGACATGACCGGCACTTTCGAGCGCCTGAGCGCGTCGGGACCGATCTTTTTTGATACGGGTGACAAGCTTGAGGGCATGGATGAATGGCGCTGGCGCGTGAAGCAGTTCGCGCGGCGTTCGGCCCTTGTAATGGCGCTCTACGACATCTTTGCCCAGAAGACGCCCGAGCCCCAGGATCCCGGGTACGTGGACGCCGCCCTCCTGCGCCTTGGCGACTACCTAGATGAGTTCGTTCACCGGGCTCGGAAAATGGGCGTTGCCCTCTATTTGGCGCCGATCCCTGACTCCGGCGCACTCCTGGGGGATCACCCCGGCATCGAGGTGCGTGAGCGAGCCATCACCTTGGCCAAATCCAAGGGCATCCAGGTGATCGACCTGGTGCCCGGCCTACGCACCCTAGCGGAGGAGCGCGGTTCGCTCCCGATCCTGCCCTTTGACGGTCACTATCAGCCCGAGGGCAACGCGGCCATCGCAGAGGCTGTGGCTACGGTGCTCGATTCCTGAGGATCGTTGGTAGAATGGGGCGCGCCGCTGGGTCGGCCCAATGATCATGAAGGACGAGAAAATGCAGGTCTTGCTCGCTTCGCCCCGCGGATTCTGCGCGGGCGTCGACCGTGCTATCGAAATCGTGGAACGCGCCCTAGAGCTCTATGGTGCGCCGGTCTATGTGCTGCACGAGATCGTGCACAACCGCCACGTACTTGAGGGCCTGCGTGCCCGAGGTGTGAAGTTCGTCCCGGGTTTAGAGGATATTCCCCACGGCGCCGTCACGATCTTTAGCGCCCACGGAGTCTCGGAGGAGGTGGAGCGTATCGGCGCGGAACGCGACCTGCGGGTGATCGACGCAACCTGTCCCCTGGTGACGAAGGTGCACATGCAGGCCCAGCGATACGAGCGCTCGGACCATGAGATCATCCTCGTCGGCCACCACGGTCACCCGGAGATCGAAGGCACCAAGGGTCGCATCCAGGGTCGCGTGCATGTGCTCTCCACCACCGCGGAGGTTGAGGAGCTGGAGATCGATGGAGGGAAGAAGCTCGCCTACGTGACGCAGACGACTCTATCGGTCGATGACACGCGTGAGGTGATTGAAGCCTTGCAGCTGCGGTTCCCGGACATCGAAGGTCCCAACCTTGAAGACATCTGCTACGCCACCCAGAACCGGCAAAATGCGGTCAAGGCTATGACCGACGAGATCGAATGCCTCGTCGTCGTCGGTTCGCCAAACAGCTCCAACTCAAGTCGCCTGCGGGAACTGGGGGAGCGCAATGGAGTGGCTTCTTACCTCGTAGACGATCCCAAGGACCTGCAGGCGAGTTGGTTTCGCCCCGGAATGTGCGTTGGCGTGAGCGCCGGTGCATCTGCACCTGAAGAACTCGTGCGCATGGTTGTCGAACGAATCGAAGAGTTGGGCGCCACCGAGGTACGCGAAATGGAAGGCGAGCCTGAGGGCGTTGTTTTCAGCCTACCCAAGGAACTTCGCACCGAAGAGCGTCGGTCACTCTAGTGAAGTTTGTGAGTATCGGGCTGCACCTTCGTTTCCTCCCCTTGTGGGGCTTGACGCTTCTGTCATTCGCTTCCTGCGGTGCGCCAGAGGAACCTCTGGCTGCGGGAAAGTCGGTGCTGCTGATCACCCTAGACACAACTCGGGCAGATATTCTCTCTTGCCTTGGTGGGCCAGAGGGCTTGACGCCGAATTTGGATGCCCTGGCGGCGGAGGGCGTGCTCTACACGGCGGCGCGCACGGTTGCACCCCTGACTATGCCGGCCCACGCGTCGATCATGACTGGGCTCTATCCGCCGCGCCACGGCGTGCGCGACAACAACGTGCGGCGTCTGCCGCTCGCGGCAGAGACACTGGCGGAGATGGCCAGTGCAAATGGCTATCAAACAGCAGCATTTGTTTCGTCGGTGGCGGTGGATAGCGCCTTCGGATTTGGCCAGGGCTTCACGCTCTATGACGAACCTAGCCGTCAGATGAACCAATGGGATGGTCACGAGGGAGCGCGCAACGGAATCCAGGTCATTAAGCGTGCCCTGCGTTGGCTCGACGAAGACCTCGACCCCGAACAGCCTTTCTTCAGCTGGGTCCATATCTGGGATCCCCACGCGCCTTACGCGCCGATCCAACCCTTTCTGCAGAAGTCAGGGGGCGACCCCTACGGAGCCGAAGTCTTCGCCGCCGACTTCGCACTGGGCAAGCTCTTTGATGACCTCAAGGTGCGGGGATTGTGGGACGACCTGTGTGTGATTGTCGTCGCCGATCACGGCGAGGGTCGCGGCGATCTGGGGGAGCCGACTCACGGAACGTACCTGTGGGATTCAACAATTCGCGTGCCGTTGATCGTGCGAAATCCGGGTGGTGCGCGCGTTGGCATGGCTTCTTCGGAATCAGTAACCGTCGCCGATGTCGCGCCGACCGCCTTGGCTGCCATGGGACTGCGCGTGCCCTCGGGCTTGGACGGCTTGAGCTTGCTGGATGGCGAGGTCGACCCCGAGCGCGGTGTGTACTTCGAGAGCTATGTGGGCTGGACCTATTACGGCTGGAGCCCCTTGATCGGTTGGGCCAACAGCGACGGTGTGCTCCTGCAGAGTTCCGCGCCGCGCTTTGTGCCGGCAAACGTGACGGACCCCGCTGACTCCAGGGCCGCCGGTCGCGCGATCGAAGATCAGGATGCCGCCTTTGTGAACGCTGCCCAGCGCAGTATCGCCCGTGTTCTCGGGGCGCCGCGTCTGCGACCCGATGACGAGAGTGCCGAGATCGGACTCCTGACCTCTCTCCAGGGCCTTGGCTACGCTGCGACCGGCGTTGTGGGGGAGGACCTGCCGGCGCCTTTCAGCGAGGAAGCCATGGGCCGTCCTTGCCCCATGGACCGCGTGGAGGAGCATGTTGCCACCCTGCGGGCCATGGACCTCGTGGGAGCCGGGCGAACCGAGGAAGGGTTGATTGCCCTGCGCGAAGTCTTGGCGCTCAATCCAAACAATGCCAAGGCACTCGGGCGTGCGGCTGACATGCTCTCCGCCGAGGGGCGTTACGGCGAGGCGCGCCCGCTGCTCGAGCGACTCCTGGCAGTGGGTCCACCCTCACCGGGTGTGCATTATCAGCTGGGCGTCATCGCCTTCGACGAAGAGCGCCTAGCGATTGCCCGCGATCACTGGCGCGCTGCGCTGATGATTGATCCCGGTCAAATACAGTCGCGCGAGAGCCTGGCCCAGTGGCATGAGCTCCATGGTGATGAGGAAGAGGCGCAGCGATTGCGGGCCGGGGGTGAGCTGCGCTGATGGAGCACAATCGCGGGAAGAAGATCGAATCGTCAACACCTTTGATTGACGCGGTTGCCTCGGGCGATCTCAGCACGGCGGAGATCGAGGCCCTGATCGCTAACGGAGCAAGCACGAAGGAGCGAGCTATCGACGAGTCCACGGTCCTACATGCCCTGGTCTGGGCCGATGGCGAGCAACGCACGGAGGCCTGGACTGCGAGCACATTGCGGTGCCTCCTGGGTGCCGGCGCGGATCTCGAGGCCGTCACGGCCTGGGGTTGGACGCCCCTGATGACCGCCCTGATGGAGATGAACGAAGCGCTCATCCATGGACTTCTTGCGGCCGGCGCCAACCCCAACCGGCGCTTTTCAAAACGCAGCTTCCCCTCCTTTATCCGCGGCTGGAGCTTGGCGCACCTATGCATTGTTCAGCCCGATGGCGTGCGTGTTCTGAAGCTGTTGACCGATCGTTCCGCTGACCTCACCCTCAAGAACGACGAAGGCGAGACCGTTCAACAACTCTGCGAGGGGACTCTGCGCGATCCGGAAGAAGACATGGACGACGAGTTCTTGGCCAACATCAAAGCCTGCCTAGAGCTGTTGCGCGGCCTGGAGTGAGGAGCCAGGGGGCCTGCCGCTAGAGCCGCCAACTCGCTGGCAGTCCTTCTTTCGTTTCCAAGAGGATCTCCAGGATATTTGTGCGGTCCTCCGACGAGAGGTCGGGGAAGTCGCGGGATACTTCGCGTCCGTGGAGGATTTCCCAGAGCTCGGCCCAGACCTCTTCGAGCACAGGCGTAGGCAGATGATCGAAGGCTTCGCTGTAAACGAGGTAGCTGCAGGGGTAGGTGAAGAGACGTTTCCCAAGGTCGAAGTCAAAGAGGGATCGGCCCTTCGAGTCGCGCGGTGCTCCCCTTGCAAAATCGTCGGTGAAGGTCGATGTACCCGTGATGGGCTGGGTGAGCTGGAGCTCCGTCCGGAACAGAATCTGGTCCACGATGTCCTGGGCGGCGCGTTCGAAACGCCGTTGGGTGGACTCGCTAACGTGACCCTCGGGGTCCCCTAGAATTCCGTTCATGACCGACTGGTGGGCGCCTGCGATACGGCCCTTGTAGCTGCCCCGGGCGATCATGTTGTGCGTCTCCGCCTGGTGCTCCATCACCATGAGGGCGATGATGTCGGAGTGGGGCGTGAGGTAGGTGTTCGTGTTGAAGTGTCTCGAGAGGTCAGTGACGTTCGCTCCGGCATTGACATCGATGCGCTCCTCTTCTCCACGAACTACATCCCGGTCTACCTTCTCAACAGTCACGTTTCCCATGTGCCGCTGATCCCCATGGGTGCCGGTGACGTACCAACCGCCCCAGCGCTCCTCCAGGGGACTGGCCGCGGTCGTGAGGTGAGTACCCGAACGCAGAATCGGGAAGCCGCGCGGGTCGGGGTGCACCGAGCGCACGAGGTTCCCCGGCCAGTGCCGTGTGCTCGAGGAACCATGGCAAGACAGGCACTCGTTGTCTCGTCGCGTAAAGGTCGGCACCCCGGGCTTCTGTGCGAGTGAGTAGAAGGTGGGACCTTGGACGGGATCCATGGTCGTCACCTCCATGATCGGCGCACCGGGAATCCAAGCGAAGTAGGCACTCTCCCCGAAGTAGATGGCGCGGGGCGAGCGTGGCGAGATGCGGTTGTTCTGAAGGCTTGTCTTCGAGAACACGAGCACCTGGGATGACGCTTCCACATCGAAGGCCGTGAGCAGGGCGGGTAACCAGCCACGCTCCTCATCCCATTGCATGTCAGCCTTGCCGGAATCCATGGCCTGCATGAGTCGGGCGACCGCATCATCTCGCTCGGGCGAACCGTAATTGACGGGATCGCCGAGGTACTCCGCGCGGCTTTGGGGAGCGGCGCTTGCTGTGCCCACCGGCAAGGCCGGAACCATGGCCAGGATCAAGAGAGAGGCGGCGATCTTGGGCATGGCGGAGGAGACGATGCGTGTGGTTTGGGGGCGAGCCTTCCCCGGAATGCTACGCCTTATGATATGGAAGGAGCGATAAGCAGGTCTGTTTATCCTGGCCTGTAGTCTCCCAGGGCCTGCTATGGGTCCTGGCTTGGCCCAAAACTGGCCCGGAATGAGATCGGGATTGGCCATCGGGATTGGCCATCGGGATTAGCCATAGGGGCCTAGAGGTCCGTGAAAACCACCCGCTCGAGATTGCTGAGGCGGAGCGGGTAGCCGATGCCAGCCTGGGCCAGGCCGGTCTGCCCAAGGAGTGCCAAGTCCGCGGGCAGAGCGATTTGCAGCACCGTGCTGCCTTCGCTTCCCACCGAGCCCGTTGCCAGGAGGGAGAGGCTACCTGGGTCGAGGCGCAGCACACCGAGAGCACCGATCGGAACCTCAACCTCCGTATTGGCGTTGACCACCAGGAAGGGCGCACCGGGTTTGCCGTTGACGACCAGAAGCAGATCCTTTCCGAGGGCAGCTGGACCGCGAGCGGCCAACTGTCGCCCGAGGTTGAAAAGCGGGGTCGCATTGGCCATCACATCGACGTCGCCATCGCCGTCGAGATCGCCCGTCACCAGTGCACTGGCTCGTCCGACTTCCTCCGGAAGAGCCTGATCTGAGATCGTGAAATCGCCTGTTCCATCGTTCCACAGTAGCCGCGATTCAAAGGGTCCGAAAGCGCTCGCTTGGCCGCTGAAAAGAACGTCGGGTGCTCCGTTCGCATCCAAATCGGCAAACAGAATATCGACAGGCACACTCGACGGTCCGGGGCCAGGTGCAAGTGCCACGAAGCCCGTGAGGTCGTTGCGCCAAAGCCAATTCACGCCGGTCGTAGAAAGCACGACATCGAGATCGCCGTCGCCCTCCAGGTCACCCATTGAAAGGGCTCCGGCGATTGCGAAGGGGAGCGACGCGGTGTCGTCAGCAAGCAAACCGGTTCCATCGTTCCGCGCCAGACGTATCTGGCCCGCGCCCGCGCTCAAGGCGTCCAAATCACCGTCTCCGTCCGCATCCAGGAGCAGCGCGTCATAGGTGTCCTCAATCACCGGCGGAAACAGCGTGGCGTCAAAGTCGAAATTCCCGAACCCATCGTTGATCAGCAGTCCGTCATAGAGGATCTCGTTCGATTGCAGGATGTCGACGTCACCATCGAGGTCCACGTCACCCAGGGCAACCGCATTCGTTTCGTTGAAAGCAGCCTGGATCTGGCCGTTTGCGGTGACGAAGCCCGCTGCCCCGTCGTTCCGTTTAAGCAGGACCCCAGCGCCGGTTCCGTCGCTATCGGAGTGACCACCCAGGATGGCATCCAGGTCGCCGTCCCCTTCGATATCGGCCAATTCGACGTCATGGAAGAGCGTGAAGTCGAAGCCCAGCTCGTCCGTGCGATCGACAAAGCGTCCGCTGCCGTCATTGCCATAGAGGAACGATTTTTGCTCAAAGGTCCCGCCTGGTCCGTCCAGCTGAATACCGATAATGACGTCGTCGTAGCGGTCGCCGTCGATGTCAGCGGCGGAGACTTCCGATGCCTTACCGGGAGGCAACGAACCTGGCAGAGCGCTGAAGACGGGGTTGGTGTCAGCCAGATCTCCGCCTAAGAGGCGGTTGCCGCTGACCGCATCACAAACATAGGCAAAGACTCCGGTGGAGCCGCCCTGTGCAAGGAATACCACGTCGTCTGAGCGGGCACCGTCCAGGGGAATTCCCGACGGGAGGTCCGAGAACAATGCAGCTCCATTGTTGAGCAGGATCCGGTCCTGTCCGGTGTTTCCGATCCATGCATCCAAGTCTCCGTCTAGCTGAAGATCCGCCAGGGCCAGGGCGCGGGTGTCGTCGACAGTGCCAGGGGTAGCGGAGGCGTCCTCGAGAAACATTCCACCGCCTAGATTCCTGAGCAGTGTGACTGGTCCATCCATGTTTCTGGTCAAAATGTCCGCTAGCCCGTCACCATCTAGGTCAGCTATGGCAACGTCCGCTGTTGCGCGCGGGGTGCTGTTGATCAATCGATCGCTCGCGTCGACGAGGCGTGGTCCAGGCTCCCCGAGCAGTAGAGCGTCCGCGGTAGCTCCTCCGGTAATCGAAAAGAACGTGCCCACATAGAAATCAGCATCCCCGTCCATGTCGAGGTCAGCGCTCGCGATTACGGTGGCCTCCTCAGGTAGGTGCTCTACCAAGAGACGCGGCCTCCCGAAGGTCGCTACATCGAACCCGGAAAGCGACTGAGCCGGGGCACCCGGGAGTAGGGCGGAACAGAACAGGACGCCAAGAAGTGGCGAGAGCAGGCGCATCACTGATTCACCGTGAAGTCAGGTGCGAAGGGCTTAGGAACCAACCAGCCTATAGGTCCTAACTAGTGTTCTGTCGGCAATTTCTTGCGGCGCAGCGTAGCCACCCAATGGGCCCCTGCGCGGGCCGTTCCGCTTTCCAACTCGGGCGGGGGACGGGTTCGCTTGACCGTGGACTGCCCAGCTTGGACAGCTTCCTATTCGATCTCAATGACGGGGTCGCCCGCACCGATCTCGCCGCCATCCTCAACTAGGATTCGCACGATCTTCGCCGGCGAAGGCAGGGAGCCATCGCTGGGATAGGCCAAGTGGGTGAAGGTCTTCATGACCTCGAGGAGTCCGACGGTGGAGCCGGCCTTGACGCTGTCCCCGACTTCAATGAAAGCCGGGTCGCCGGGGGCGGGGCGATGCCAGAAACGGCCGGAGTAGGGGGCGCAGAGGACCGGGCCGCCGACCTGTTGGGCAACCGTCGTCGTCTCCTCGACTTCGTCGGCGCCTGAGATTGCGCTCAATTCGTAGAGCACATCCCCGTAGGAGACCGGCTGGAAGACGAGTGCGGGCGCAGCGTTCTCGACGCGTCCAGATACGCCGATGGGGACGACGAGTCGACAGCAGTGCCCGAGTGTTTCCAACACCCCGGCTTCGTCGCCGGCGCGCAGAAGTCGCCCTCGTATTAGGGCAGCCGTAAAGGTCCCCACGCCGGGGGCGCGCAGAACGCGCTTGCCATCCACTGTGTCCTGAATCAGTTGAAGAGTTTCCATGGCAACTAGCCCCGCGGGCGCGAGAGGGCGGCGATGTCGTGCAGTGACCAAATGCGCGGGTTCTTGGTGCGGCGACCGGTTGGGCTCTGGTAACTCATCTCGGCTAAGGCTTCGAGCCAGGCACGCAGCTCGCCAACCTCAACAACCTCGTCCGTGTCCATTTGGGAGGCGGCTTTATAGGGGTCCATGTCGCCTTCAATACGAGCTTCGACCATGGCCATGCCTTCCTCGATGGAGGCGCGCTCTTCCGGGTCGTCCGTGGCGATTTCGAATTCGTCGTTGAGCTTCGTGTTGTAGGTTGCGATCGCAAGGGTGCGACCTTCCATGACCGACTGGCGTGTGATCGGCGTAGAAAGCTGAACCACGGGGTCGTAGGGCAGACCCGCCATGGCGTAGTAGCCCGCGCCAGAGGCCTTGCGCAGGAGCACGGTGAACATGGGGACACGGTTCGTGCTGTTGGTGTAGATCAAGCTCGATCCATATCCCAAGAGTCCGAGCCGTTCCGCCTCGACGCCGATGTCAAAACCGGAAACATCCTGGAGCCAAACCAAGGGGATACCGTCGGCGTCACAGGCGCGGCTAAAGGCGGCGACTTTGGCGATACCCTCGCGGTAGAGGATGCCGGCGGGCTTCTTCCTGTCGTGGTGTTCGGCGTCGTTAATAAGGCCCTGGCGATTGGCAACGAAGCCCATGTAGAGCCCGTTCACGCGCCCGATCCCAACGATTAGCTCCTCGCCCCGATCCGGCAATAACTCCCAGAAAAGGCTTTCATCCACCAAACGGGCCAAGACCTCTTCGGCGTCATAGGCCACGCGGTGGTCGGCGGGGAGGAAGGCACTCAGGTCGCTGGCGGGGTGGTGTGGCGGGGCGGCGTCGACACCGTGGCGATAGAAATCGGCAGACGAACCGGCCAGCTTGGCGACCTCCTTGCGGATCATCAAAAGGGCTGTTTCATCATCGGGCGCGCGGTCGTCGGCACAGCCGGATTGGGCCACGTGAACTTCGGGGCCGCCGATGTCCAGGCTCGACAAACTCATGCTCTTGGCACCCTTGATCAAGGCCGCACCGGCGATGACCATGTAGGCCTGCTCGGTCATGATCACGCGGTCGGAAATTAAGGGCATGTAGCCGCCGCCGGCGATGCAATCGCCAAAGACACCGGCGATCTGCGGCACACCCTCGGAGGCCAAGAGGCTGTTCTTCTTGAAGATATGCCCCGCCCCTGTCGCGCCAGGGAAGGAGTTCGATTGTTCGGGCAGAAACAGCCCTGAGCAGTCGACCAAGTAGACGACCGGTACACTCAAGCGTCGGGCCATTTCTTGGGCGCGTTCGATCTTCTCCGGTGTGCGCGGCCACCAGGCGCCCGAGGCAACCGTATTGTCGTTGGCGATCACCACAACCCAGCGATCCTCGACGCGGGCGAAGCAAGTCACTAAGCCTGCTGCCGGGCTCTCCACTTTGCCGAACTTGCGGCCATAGTTTACGAAGGTGCCGACTTCAAATGTGCGCGTGCCGGGGTCGATCAAACGCTCGACGCGTTCGCGGGTTGTCAGCTTGCCCTTTGCGTGAACGCGCTCCACGTACTTCGTGCCCCAACCCGCGTGGATCTCGGCGCGACGAGACTCGAGCTGCGCTTCACGTTCACGCCGACTTGCCAGTGTGCGCGCCGCTTCGGCGGAACTTTGGAATGCGTCCAAGGGACGCCCGATGGGGACCAGGGGGACCTTTGCCATGAAATCGTTCGGTGACCTAGGAGCCGGCCTTGGGCCAACCGGGGATCGTTGCCGTGTCGTACTCACCGCTCTGGAACTCGCCTGAGGCAAGCACCGCCAGGTGCAGGGGAATGGTTGTTTCGATGCCCGTTACATCGGCACCCGAGAGGGCCAGGCGCATGGTTTCGATGGCCTCTGCCCGCGTGTCCGCGTGCACGATAACCTTGGCCACCAAGGAATCGTAGTGAGGCGAGACGGTGTCGCCGGCCTGCATGTGCGTGTCGATGCGTACGCTGCCGGGACCGCAGTCCTGTGGGATATGGAAGGTCGTCAGCGTGCCCGGCGAAGGCCGGAAATCCGCGCTGGGGTCCTCGGCATTGATGCGGCATTCGATCGAGTGCCCACGCATCTCGATGTCACCCTGGGAGAAGGCCAGGGGCCGATTCGCGGCCACCTCTAACATGCACTTGGCGATGTCGACGCCCGTCACCATCTCACTGACGGGGTGCTCCACCTGTAGGCGCGTGTTCATCTCCATGAAGTACATAGAGCCGTCGGCGTCGCGTAGAAATTCGATCGTGCCAGCATTTGAGTAGCCGATCTCGAGGGCGGCCCGCACAGCGCTTTCCCCGAGCTCCTTGCGTTGGGCATCTGACAGAGCAGGGCTCGGACTCTCTTCGATCAACTTCTGGTGCTTGCGCTGGATCGAACACTCGCGTTCCCCCAGGTAGACACCGTTTCCAAATCGATCGCAGAGCAACTGCACTTCGATGTGGCGCCCGCCCGTGAGGAAGCGTTCGAGGTACATGGACCCGGAACCGAAAGCGGCCAGAGCTTCAGCCGTCGCCGACTGAAAGGCGCTGCGCACTTGATCGTCGTCGTGACACAAGCGCATGCCGCGTCCGCCGCCACCGTAGTCTGCCTTGAGAATGACTGGGTAGCCGCTTTCCCGCGCACAGGCCACAGCTGCGTCGACATCGGGAAGGGGACCGTCGGACCCGGGGATGACCGGCAATCCCGCGGCCTTCATGGCGGTCTTGGCGGGGGACTTGACTCCCATGGTGCGCATGACACTAGCGGGCGGACCGATGAAGGTGAGCCCGTGCTGTTCGACCAAGCTGACGAAGCGCGTGTTCTCCGCCAGGAATCCCCAGCCCGGGTGCACCGCGCTGCAGTGTTCCTGCAGGGCGGCTTGAACCAAGCGTTCCAGGGACAGGTAGCTCTCGCCCGCGGCCGCCGGACCTAGACAGACAACGGCGTCCATGGAGCGTGCCCAGGAGGAATCGCGGTCAGCTTCGGAGACGACACCGATCGGACTGGCGCCGACGGCTCGGGCGGCGCGCGCGATACGGGCGGCGACCTCTCCACGGTTCGCGATGAGTATGCGTTGGAACATGCAGCAAAGAGGGGCAGGGGCGCGGCGAGTGTCGGCGCGGGTCACCTTTCGGGCGCCCAGGGTACGGGGGCGGGGGCGGGGGCTCTACCCCGGGGGACGATCCCCATCGTCCGTTCAGCTAGCCCGTGCCGGGAGTCTGCGTCGTCGAGTAAGGTCTGCCCATGATCCTTCCCCTTCAATCTGCCCTGCTATTGCCCCTGCTGGTACCCCTGCTGGGGTCGCCGGGTGCCCCGGAGCCGGCGGTGGCTAGCCAGGAACGCCGGGCGGACGAGGTGGCGAGCCGCCTGTTGGAACTCGGTGACGCCTCGCTCGAGGTCCGTTCTCGCGCCGAACGTTGGCTCGGGGCGCACCTTGGGGATAGCGACAGCGTGGCCCTGGCGAACGCGGCGCGGGTCGGTGGAGCGGAGGTGCAGCGGCGACTGTCGCTCCTCCTGGCCCACGATGCACGCCTGCTGACCACCGCGGCGCTCCTGCTGTCGAACGGCGACGCGGCCGTGCGGTCCGTGGGGGAGGAGGCGGTGCGCGCATCCGCCGGTCGCTACTTTCCGGTCGAGGCGGGGACAGTGGCGCAGGGCGGGGAGTTGGAACGCCAGCTCGAGCTTCTAGCTCGCCAGGAAATGCCCTGGGCCCTGGCCCTCGATCCGACCGCGCCCCTAGAACTCGTCGTCGAGCGCATGCGTCGTGAACGCGGGCTGCCCTTTGCCCTGGTGATCGAACCGGGCACAAGCACCCTTTCGGATCGACCGCGGGATGTCACCGGCGAGCCCATGGTTGGTTCCTGGGAACGCCTCTTGGTGCGCTTCGCGCGGGCGCGCGACGTCCAACTGGAATGCTATGGCCTGCCCACCGAGCGCGCCGGCGGCCTCTCCCGTGCCGCCGTTCTGCACGTTGGTGCGAGTGGTGGACGAGCAGGGGGATACCTGGCTAATTTGGCCCTTGGTTGGGTGCGTGCGGCCCAAGACGAGGACGCGCGAATTCGACGCCAAGGTCTGCGTGCCCTGGCTGCCTCGCGCTGGCCCGCAGGCCTGATCTTCGTGGAGCGGCGCTTTCTCGCGGGCGAACCGTTGGCTCTGGAGGCATTGCTGCTCGCGGCGTCGGAGGGGCGAGTCGTGCGCAGCCTTTTTCAGACGGAGCAGTTGGAGAGCATCCTGCGTACCACGGCGCGCCTCTTGGGGAGTGCTGAGAAAGGAGCGCTGGACAAGGCTTCCGAAGCTGCCCGGCGACTGCTTTCCGCTTACCTTGGCAGAGGTTGTTTGGGCGTGGAAGACGAGGCCCTTTCGGCTCCGCTTCTGCGTATCCTGCGAGAGTCGAATCAGACCGTAAGTGGCGAGGACTTGGCCCTCAATTGGTTGTGTCTGGGACTGCTCGAAGCCCTCCAATGCGGGGCGCCAGAGGTGGGCGAAGCCCTAGTTCAATTGTTGTCTAGCGGAGATCTAGATCCCGCGCTGCGCCTGCAGGCCCTGCGTGCCTTCGTCGTTGCCCCGGGGACGCGGCCCGACCTGGGTGGCGTGGTGGACCTGCAAGGGATGTTGGTTGAGCTAACCCTGGCGGGGCAGCCGTCGCGATCGCCCTGGCGTAGCCCCGGACCGGAAAGCGCTACGGCGCCGGCGCTCGAACTGGCCGGTTTGCTTTGGGCAGCAGGCCTTGAACCGCCGGCATCCTTGGCGAACGCGGGAGCTGGAATGCGTCAGCTAAACCTGGCTTGGACCCTCTCAGCGGGGATGAACGATCGAGCTGCCGCACAGGTTAGCGTTCTCTTGGACTCCGTTTCGAACGAGACTGCGCGACGCCGTGTCGTCGAAGAGGTTGGATTGATTCTGGCCCGGGCGGTCAGCGTTGGTCACGGGGCTACAGTGCGTTCAGTACTAGAGGGTGCAGGGAAGCCATCCGACTCCCTGGCGGAAGTGGCTCTGCTCAGTGGACTTCTTTCGAGGGAGGAACGTGAGGTGTTGGTGCCCCGCATCCCCCGGGACAACTTTGCGCTGCGAGCGGCCATCGCCGGAACTCCCCTGCCCGGCGGCGTCTGGGCGAAGGCGCGCCGGGAGCTTCTGGAGGAACTCGCGCAGGCTATGGACGCGGACCAGGATGCTCTTCAGGCAAGTGCGCTCCTGCGTGCCCACGAGTTTGTTCTCGAAGGGCTTTGGAGCGCGCCGTCCATGGGGCTCTCCAACGGCGAATTGCATGCGGCAGCCCTGCGCAGGCTGTTGATGGACAAGTATCGCTCGCGCCTATCTGGGAGCGTGCGTCAGCGAGGTTGGCCGCTTCCGCCGAACATGGAGCCGGCCTACCCGGGTTCTTTCGATCGCATGCCACCTGGCCGCCTATTGGCGAACTAGCAGCCCGTTCAAGAACAGCCGCACACCACTAGTGCTGCATCAATGCGCCTTGTCCAGGGCGCACTCGAAGATCAGCGTGTCCCACTTTCTGCCGAGCTTCGTGCCGATCTCGCTGAGTCGTCCCACTTCGCGATAGCCGGCTCTGCGGTGCAATGCAACCGAAGCATCGTTTGGCAGGGCCACCATGGCGACCGCCCGGTGTAGACCCTGTTGGCGTAGGCCTGCTAGGAGTGCCGCGAGCAGTCGCTTGCCCAGTCCTCGACCGCGAATTTCGGCGTCCATGACGATCGTCGTTTCGACACTACTGCGGTAGGCAACCTTGGGGCGAAACCAGCTCGAATAGGTCACCCCAATAACCTGGCCCCCTGAACCTTCGAGCACGAGGCAGCGCAGTTCTGGGTCGCGCTGCTCCCACCATTCTCGGCGCTTTTCCGGGGACCAGGGCTCGGTATCGAAGGACACGTGCTGGCCAACGATGGTCCAGTTGAAGATCTCGTTGATGCGTGGGAGATCGCTCTTTGTCGCATCGCGAATGACCTCGCTTGTGGGGTGGTGAAATGTCGTCATGGCGTCCCGAGGGCCTCTTTCTGGTGGGATTCTAGGCGGCAACTAGGAATCATCCGTCTCCTGGGGCTTGTTTCTGGACCTGATAGGGACGATCAGGATGATGACTGCGTCCCCCGCACAGGTATTCCTATGTCTCTTTTTGGCACACGTACAAACGTCGACGAGCTTGAACCCGCACCGCCCGGTGAGGGCCGTGAGGTCCCCATTCGCAGTGAGGAGCTGGTCATGGTTCAAGATCCCCACTCCACGGTGGCGGAGCAGTTTCGGCGCCTGCGGAATTCGATCCAGGCCCTGAATCCAGATGGGGCAGCGAGGTCTGTGTTGCTGACCAGCGCTGTGGAAGGGGAGGGCAAGTCAGTGGCCTCCCTAAACCTTGGGTTGGCCATGGCGGAGTTACCGCACCTGCGCGTGCTCGTTGTTGATGGCGATTTCCGCAATCCCTCGGTGGAGCGCTATGTGGGATTGCCTCGACGCTTGGGATTCAGCGACTTGCTGTCCGGCCGTTTGACCATGGACCAGGCCATTCGCTCCACATCCGTTGAGCGTTTCGATGTGATGGGAGCGGGTCGTCGTCCGGACAATCCCGCCGAAGTTCTGAACGTCGATCGAGTGCGTGCCGTCTTGAACGCACTGAAGCGGCGCTACGACTTCGTGTTGATCGACTCACCTTCTGTACTGGCGGTGAATCATCCGAGTGTCTTCGGCGCGATCGTCGATGGCATCGTGCTCGTCCTGCGTCTCGGCAAGACTCCCAAGCAGCTGGTTGAAGAGGCCTACTCCATGCTGGAAAGCATGGGCGGCAATGTGCTCGGCACTTGCGTCACCGGCGTTGATGCAGAGCCCTCGGCCTGAGCAGTCTTGGCCGGCGTTGAACTGGCTTGCAGGGTGGGCGATCCAACTTTCGGATCAAGGCCTGTCCGTGCTGGCAAACCTGGCGTAGCAGCGCAGCGGAGGCCGAGAAGAAGCGCTCGCTTTGAATGGTCGAGGCGAGCTCCTCTCGCGCCCCCGGGGTCAGGCTGGGGGCTTAACCTGACGCTCAATCAAACAGGAATCGTTGCAGTAGATTTTTGGTGCTCGCCCGTTTGTGCCTGCGACCGAGTGGTCGCCCGGTTCGCAGGGAGCGCAGCAGAGCTGCAATCGTTTCCGCCTGCCACTTGTTTGCCCGTCCGTGATCCGGATGCAGTTCCTCCCGCGCGAGGAACTCGGGCGGGTGATGCAGCTTGCGTTTGCCCGTACTCGATCGCGGCGGATAGAGGGCGTGAAGGACTTCGTGGAAAAGCACGAAGCGCACAAACCAGTCCGGAACCCCGTCCTGATCCAAGATGGGATGGATGCGAATCAAGCCTAGTTCCGAGTCGTAACTACCCAGTTGAAGCGAGCGCCGCGCCTGTCGTGTCAAGCGCCCCCAGGTGAGGCTGGGGGAGGACAGACGTGCTCGCTCCTCCGGGTCCAAGTCCTGCTCCAGGACCGCCGTAAAGAGTTCCGTCAGGTCGTGAACTTTTCCCGCGGGACAGAGGGGTGGCAAGTTCCTGGGTGTTTTCCCCAGGCGTCGACCGAGCTCCTGGATCCACTCGTCTAGAACGCTGGAGGCGCGCCGGGCGCGGCGCCCGTTCTTCATCCAAGCAGCAACAGCATCGCGTACTTCCTGTGGTGCTCCGGAAAAGCCGTGGTTGAGCCGTAGAGACCAACCGACACCCAGGGGCTTTGCCACCAAAACCTGACGTCTGGCCTTTCCGTAGCTTACTTCCACCGGGAGCCCTAGGGCGTCCGAAAGGAAGGCACTCCAGTCCTCCGCACGGAAGGGAGGCGGTGACGGCGCAGGAGCACCTTCGGGGGGGGGTTGGGAAGAGTCAGTCACGGTGGAGTGAGGGGCTGGCGGGGTGGCACCCATGGTTCTAGCCCCCGCGCAATTCCAGGCCAGCGTATACTCAAGACTCCTGACCCCCCAATTCCCCCTGGAGTTCACCTTGAAAGCCAACCGCGTCTCCGTTGCCGCTGCCTTCGCCCTTGCGGCGGCCACCCTCGCCCCCCTGTCTACGGCCCAGACTTTGACCGAGTCTGGGGGCGTCCTCGGCGCTAGCGCCGATTACACGCTCCAAGGTGATCCTGGCGAGTTCTGGATCCTGATTCCCTCGCTGACCCCGGGACCTACGCCCCTGTCGCTCCTGAATCCTGGCGATACCCGCGTGCTTTCCGTCGGCTTTGACCAGTACCCCCTCTGGAGCGCTGGATTCCTGAACGGTTCGGGGGCGGGCGCGCAGTCCTACGGTCTGCCGAATGATCCCTCCCTCCAGGGTCTGGGTGTCTACGCGCAGTTCGTGACCTATCCCGGCAACCCCTTTAAGGTCGACGATATCTCCAACCCGACCGCAATGGTTCTTGGGGCCAGCGGGACCTCGACGACGACTATCGCGCCGCCTACCCAGGCCTGGGTAGGTCACACGATGACGGTCCAGAACGATGGTCGTGTCCTGCGCGCCGGCGGCACCTTTTCAGGTGGCACCGGTACGAACGCGACGAACTCCCTTGAGACCTGGGACCCGCAAACAGGGACCTGGACTACGGTGTCCGGAACAATGACCCAGGTGCGCGCTGCCCATTCGGCGACGCTGCTCCAGGATGGTCGCGTATTGATTGTTGGTGGCGGCAACTCGAGCAACATCATCACCGCGAGTTGCGATCTCTATGACCCGCTGACCGGCGCGGTGACAGCGACCGATTCGATGAGTGAAGCTCGGACGCAACACACGGCAACGCTGCTCCAGGACGGGCGCGTGCTTGTAGTCGGCGGAACGAACAACTTCGACTTTGACGATCCCTTGGCTGCCCTCGCTGCTGTCAGCAAGACCGCCGAGGTCTACGACCCTAGCAGCAACCTGTGGTCGAACGTGGGAAGCCTCCCGAATTCGCGCGCAGTGCACGCCGCATCGCTCCTGAACAATGGCCTTGTCCTTGTCACGGGCGGCATTGAAGTTGCCTTCGTCTTCGGGATTCCGGTGCCGAGCATCTCGGACGATGCACGCCTATTCAACCCGACGTCGAACAGCTTCCAGAACGCGGGCAACTTTAGCGGTGGCCGTCTGGCTCACCCGCAGGTGACGCTCTCAAACGGAAACGTCATGGTCGCCGGCGGATCCGACGGGGACCTCCTTTCCCAGACATTCAGTCCGCTTACCGACGTCTGGATCTACAACACTTCCGGGGACAGCTGGTCCCAGGTCGCGAGCCTTTCTCGCCCGCGCGTCTACGGGCAATTGGTCGAGGTCGCGGGCGACGTACTGCTGCTGCAGGGGCTCGAAACAATCGATCTCGCGACGCTGACGGGTATCCCGGTCCTGGACGTTGAGCGCACGACGGTCACGGGCGGAGCCTGGAGCGTCGTTGGCCTTGCGATTACCGGCCACCCTCTCTCCCTGGCGGCAAGCGTCGGTGACGGTACCCGCGTCATGACACTCGGTGCGGGCGTCAACGGTACGACGGACGTCGAGCTCTTCGTGCGCTAGCGGAGTCCTTCCACTGACCGACCGACTAGTCCGTAAGGATTATCTCGAGCGGATCGGCGTCCCGGGTTGCACTCAGGACGACGGTCCGCTCGATTGCTTTAGCACCGCGGCTGGCGCTTACGGTCCGCGCAGTCACGTCCCAGGATCCCGGGGGCAAGGGGGGACTTTCGAAGGCGCCTAGGGCGTCTGTGGTGAGTTGCACCGGTGTCTCAATGCGGGCGCCGCGGAGGACCACTACGGCGTTGACGGCGGGGCTTCCGCCGGCGTGGCGCAGGGTTCCGCGCAGGACGACTCCGGGCGTCAACTTGAGCGGTGCAGGCTTCGCTGTATGGCCCTGTGTCACCTGGAAGGGCGAGGTTTGATGTGCCTGGTAGGCGGCCGAACGCACCAGGGCGTAGTACTGACCGGCTGACAGATTCTCGAAACGGACGCGGCCTGATTCGTCGCTGGTTGCGCTGGCCAGGATTGCCGCTGCATAGGCCGGTAGTTCGTTGTAGAGCGAAGCCGTGGCCGGTGCTTCGGCGTGCAATTCCACACGGGCTCCCGGCACGGGGGTGGAGTCGCGCCCGGCCTGGATTCGAAGCTCCAGTGCACTGCCTTTCTGGAGGAACAGCGTTCCAACAGAGGGTGTTTCGTTCAGGGCTACGCGAACCGGTTCGGAGAAGGCGGGCGCATAGCCAGGGGCGTCCACGCGTACTACGTATTCCCCCGGGCGCAGGTCGGGGACGCGGAGCTTGCCGTCCGTGTCAATTGCGACGGGGTCGTCTTGCCCAGGACCGCGCGTTCTCAAAAGCGTCGTGCGCGAGATGTTCATCAGACCCCGTGCAACGGTACCGCTCGGTGCGGGCTCACCTGAAGTCGTCAAGACCCGGCCTTCAATTGCTGGCCAGGGGAGCAATTCCACCAGCACCTCTGGGCCGTTGGACACCAGTCCGCGACGGGTATCTGTCCGATAGCCCGTGGCAACGACACGAGCCTCAAAGAGGTCGGAGCCGAGCCCTTCGAAAAGCGCGGCCCCGTCACTCGCCGAGACCTCGGTGAAGGTCTCGCGGCGCCCGTCCGTGGCGGTCAAAGTCACCTCTGCCGCGGCGATCGGCGTGCCATCAGCCGCCCGCACGCGAAGGGCTAGTTGACGCTCCGCGACCATCGCGATGCGAAGCGGGCGTCCGCTGCCGTTGTGTTCATGGTTGAGGACACGGGTGCCGTTGTTTGGCGCCCGCACCTCTACGCGTAGCAATCCCAAGGGGGCGTCGGATAAGCGTACCCGGCCGTCCTGTGAGCTTTCCCCCTGGTGCCGGAAGCTATTGCCGCCACTGTTGCTGGCTAGCTCCACCTGTACGCTCGCACCGGACAAGGGGCGACCACCGACGTCTGTGACATCGATGTCCAGAACCCGCGCCGCGCTCAGGCGAATGGTCCCCAGGTTGCGCGACTCGCCCGGGATCAGGCGCCTGATGCGAATCCTGTGGGGGGCGTATCCGCGGGAGCTGACCTCGACCACCAGGCTGTCCGTACCAAGATCCACTTCTGCTCCCGTAGTGAGCGAGAAGCCGCCGTCTACATTGCTGTTGACGCTATGCAGCTGAAGCCCGAATGAGTCAGCCTGGGCGTTGCTCAAGAGTTGCACCTGAGCCCCGAGTACGGGTCCGTTGGGACCCTGGATGGCACCGTGAAGTCGAGCAGGGAGCGAACCCCGTAGCGGTTGATCCGATCGCTGACCTTCTGAACGACGGGCATCGCCACTAAGTGATTCCGCGGCCGGGGGAGCTTGGGGGGACAGGCTGGCCTCTTCCAACTCAAGGTCCAACTCGAGGGGGGAAGCAGTCACAGTGGGGAAGGCGTGACCGCCGGGGCGCGCGGCTGCCTCTGTCTGGGCAGGGGTTGCGCCCTGTACTTCACCAAGACCCGGGGACCAGATCCCCGCGAGAATGGCTAGCCCCCCCGCCGCAAGGACGAAGAGGGCACCCAGGGTGAGTGAAGTACGGGTCACTGAAGCGATAGAGGCACGGGACGGGGAGACGTCGCCGCGTCTATCGGCCGCCCAGGTAAATGTCGACGCTCAGTTCTTCGCCGTCGATCACCGTGATCTCGACCTCTGACTTCTTCATATCGATAATCTTGATGAAGGGGCTTTCGGTGTCCGTGGCAGAACGGGCTCCGGTGAGCTTGTAGGTCCCCGGGGGGATGTTCTGCAGGACGAAGTTACCCTGGGCATCGGCCCGTGATCGGACGCCGGTTCCGAAGGCCCCGTTGACGGGCGCGACGGCAACTTCAACGCCAGCGCCAACCTGGCCATCGGCCAGGAATGCGGTGCCGCGGATAACGCCACCCTTGGAGAGGACGATCTTTCCGATCTCGACCTGGGCACCCTCTTGGACCATGACATCGTTTGTCGTGTAGGACGTGTAGCCGCGCTGCTCGACGCGCACCTGATAGCTGTCAGGGAGGATCAAAGGGAGTTCGAAGCGTCCCTCGGAATCCGTTGTCGTCTCTGACTTTGTGAGGCCTGTGGGGGCCATCATCACCAGGAGGTCGGTGAACTCGGAGGAAATGTGGTTGTTGTCGAAGGTGGTGACTCGAGCCCCTGCGATTGGTTCTTGCGTGTAGGTATCAAGGACCAGACCGGTGATCGTGCCACCTTCTGTCATTTGCACGCGAACATCGGGCGTCGTCTGCCCCTGTTCGATCGTGACCTTCTCGCTAAAGCTGCTGGTGTACTCGCTGGCGTCGGCCTGGACGACGTAAACACCTTGGTCGAGACCCTCGACCCTGAACTCTCCGTTCTTGCTGCGGAAGGTCTGTTTCTTCACGATCTGCCCGAAGGCCTTGTTGGTCACGTGGTCGCGACGAATCGTGATCGTAAAGCGCGAAAGCGGACCGTCACTTCCCGCCACGATGCCCATCAGGCCACCCTGGGCCTGGAGGCGAATCTCAACGTTGCGGTCGCCAGCCGATGCTTGGACTTGATCACAGTGCAGGTTCCTTTTCGCCAGGCCACCGGCGTCGACACGCAGGGTGTAGCGGCCCTCGCCGACGTCGGAGATCAGGAACTCGCCGCCGGATCCTGAAACTCCGGCGCCACGCGAGCTGCCCTTTTCACTGCTGCCGAATCCATCGATGCGCAGGCCTTCAATGCCCTTGCCGTCGGGGCCGGTGACTGTTCCGGCGATGATCATTCCTTCCTCGAGTTCGAAGTCGATCTGCTTGCGGCGCTCCGTCGCACCCGCCATGGACGTGTCGCGCTGGTTGAGCTGGGTGGCGTAGCCCTTCGCCATGCAGGCCAGCAGCTTGCCCTGGGGAGACACGTTGCGCAGCTCGTAGTACCCACTCTCGTCGGTTACCGTTTCCACTGGCTTCATCGTGGCGCGCAATCGAGGCATGTACGCAGCGGCGGGGTTCTCCAGGAGAATGGTCGCGCCCGCGATCGGTATTTGGGTGCCGGACGCCACCACACGACCGAAGACTACGAAGCCATCGGTGAGCTGAATAAACTCTTCCACGCCGCCCTCTTCGGGGGCGTCGATGGGGCCGACCTGTTGTTCTTGAAAGGAGGGGTGCGACACGCGTACGGACCAGTGGTTGCCCGGCTCGAGTCGGCTGAAGCGGAAGAGCCCATCTTCCTTGGTCTCAAGGGTTCGAATGGCTTCGGCCCGCTTGGTCCCGGCCATGATCATCAACATCGCACCGACCTCTGCATCACCGGCATCCTTCAGCAGCTCGACCTTCGCACCGGCCACCAGTTCTCCACCGGGGCCCAC
>JBLHLB010000010.1:0-35507 GCA_047618505.1 Planctomycetota bacterium | reverse complement strand
CTCGATGAGTGCGCTTGGATCGAAGCGGGAAACCTCTGCGTGCCGCGCTTTCACTCCCGCGGGGAGATGGGCAGCACCCTCGGGGTCTACGACCTGGGGAACGGCGAGGAACTGTGGCGCATGGGCTTCGGCGATGACGAGCACTTTTATGCCGTGGCGCGCTACGCAGGGCAGAGCTACCTGGTGATTCACTCCAGCGCGCTCAAGCGCGGACAAAGCCGCGGGGCTGTGTACTCATTGGACCTCAACATGCGGCGCATTCGATCCCTGGAAAGCATTCGACCGAATGAACTCTCCGCAGGCCTATCCGAAGGCCGCACGACGGAACTGGAGGCTCCGTACCTGTTCTTCGTACCAATGGAGGGCAATGCACAGAGCGTCCCTCTGCGGGTCATCCAGCTCGACACCGGTGTTTCTCGCAGCGTGCGACTGCCGGTTCCCCAGGCCGAATTTTACCCTGACGACCTCCCGACACCGGTGGTCTCCGAGAGCTTCATCGCCATAGCCTTCCGCGTCCAGGACCCCGATACGCAGCTCGTTTCGCGCACTCGTCTTGAGTTCATCGGTCTGGACAGTGAAGGGCGCCCCACAACGACGACACCCGAGGGCCAGGTCCTGGCCCAAGCCAGTGGCGGTTCTCAAGCGGTGAAGCTAATCGGTTTTGGTACCGCGCTCTATGTACTCCATGGACGAACAAACGGCGCCGCGCGACTCGACACCTACGGACCCCTGCGATGAGAACATCAAGCGACCCGCGACAGACCAGCCCCGCAATATTCATGAAGACACACCAGAGAGCCGGTACGGGATTCCTAGCTGCCCTGCTGTGCGTAGGCATGTCCTGCTTTTCCGCAGGGTCGTCCGCGCAGACCACGGAGCAATTTGATTCGGAGCCACTCGTCGTCAGTCCTGAGCAGAGCACTGCGGTCGATAGCGGCCTGCGCTGGCTTGCTTCGCGTCAGCGCGGGGATGGCAGTTGGTACGGGAAAGTCGGCTACAAGCTGAACAGCGACTATCGCGGCACAGCTGAGGGCGGGCACGTAGGCGTGACCGCCCTGGCTTGCATGGCCTTCCTCGCCAGCGGAAATCTTCCGGGGCGAGGACAATACGGCGAGGTGGTCGAACGTGGCCTGGGCTACGTACTTTCCGCCTGCCAGGACGATGGCTTCATCACGGCCAACGGGACGCGCATGTATAGCCACGCCTTCGCCACCCTGTTCCTGGCGGAGATCTACGGCATGACCCACCGTAAGGACGTGCACTCGAGCCTACAGCGTGCCGTGGACTTCATCGTCGAAACACAAAACTCCGAGGGCGGCTGGCGCTACGTCCCCTTCGCGCCGGAGTCCGACATGTCGATTGTGGTTTGCCAAGTGCTGGCCCTGCGCGCTGCGCGCAACATCGGAATCCGTGTGCCCCGCAGCACTATCGACAACGCGGCCCAATACGTGGTCGATTCCGCCATAACCGAGCCCCAACGGCGTCGCTCGCGTGGCTACGGTTCCGGCGTCGTCGGCGACGAGGTGGGCTCCTTCCAATACCAACGCGGACGGAGCTCGCGCTCCAACTTCCCCCTGACCGCCGCGGGCGTGACTTCCCTGCACGGCGTCGGCATCTACTCCGACGCGCTCATCGAGAACGGCCTGGACTACCTGCGCCGCAACCTCGACCACTTTAACGCCACCCGTGGCCGCGGAGACCAGGGGCATTACTTCTTCTGGTACGGGCACTATTACGGTGTCCAGGCCATGTACACAGCGGGCAACTCGTCGCAGTTCGACTACTGGAAGCCCTACTTTGAAACTGTGCGGAGCGAAATCCTCAATCTCCAGCTCGAGAACGGCTCCTTCCCGAATCGCACTGGACCCGGCCCGGAATTCGGAACGGCCATGGCGGTCCTGATCCTTGAGATTCCCTACCGCTACCTTCCGATCTTCCAACGCTAGGCAATCGCCCCCGCGAACCCCATGCACATCCAGCGGACAAGTCGTTGAACGACCCCCACAACACAATCGCGACACCGACGCTGCACGCGCTGCTCGACGGACTACAGGCGCGTCTCCGGCGCAGTGTTCTCCTCCATGGCCTGGGCACGCTTCTGGCCGTGGTCACCCTATGGACGTTCTTCGCTTTCCTGGGTGATTGGCTCCTACGTGTCCCTGGCCCAGTGCGGTTGATGCACGCGGCAGCCCTCGTAGCGCTGATTGCCTACTTCCTACGCCGCGACCTCCTCGGTCCCCTCTCGCGTCTGCCGGATCGAACTGGGTTGGCACTGCTGATCGAGCGTCAACACCCCGCGCTTCACGAGCTCCTCGTGAGCGCTGTTCAACTCCAGGAGCAGAAATCACACGGCAACGCTGCGCCCGCGCTCATCGCGAGTGTGATGCAGGAAGCGGAAGCCCAGGCTAAGACGCTGAGCATCGACAGCGCCCTGGATCCCGTCGGGCCGCGCCGTCGTATTCAGCTCGGTTTCGCCACCCTGACCGGAGTTCTAGTCCTCGCCTTCGTGTTCCCCCTTCAGGCACGCACGTTCCTGGCGCGCGTTCTCGGTTCAGGTCCTAACTGGCCCCAACGTACCTACCTCTCCGTTGAAGTCCCCGATCTCGGCGAGGGTACGGAAGTGCAGCGTGGCGACGAGCTGATCTCGGTGCGTGTAGCTCGCGGGACTGACATTCCGGTAGTGGTGCGCGCCACCGGCGTGGTCCCCGATGAAGTCATCCTGCACTTCGAAGGCGGACGCGACCTGATCCTAAACCCCACGGGCGCCGGGCTCTTCCGCACGCTCCTGCGTTCGCTCCAGGATGACGTCAGCTTCCATGTCACCGGCGGCGACGATCAGGACGGACTCCCCCTCATCGTCGTCGAAGTCCTGCAACCCCCGGACATTGAAGGCCTGGCCATTTCCGTGACTCCCCCCGAGTACACGAACCTTCCGGCCGAGTTAATCTTTGACCGCGACGCCGAAGCACTGGCCGGGTCCCAGATTCGCGTCGTGGCCCTGGTTTCCCCTGGCGACGCCCAGGGCAGCGCGCGCCTCATGCCTGAGGATCGCGTACTGAAGTTGTCGTCCATGGAATTCCCGGCCGACCCGGCCCGTGGCGATGCGCCGCCCATGGCTGCCCTAGGTCTCGGCTTCGATCTTGTCGCCGATCGCTCCATCGGATTCCGCATCGAACTCGTCGACGCCAAGGGCCTGTCGAACCCCGACCCGGGCCTTTTCCGCCTACAGGTCGTTGAGGACCGTGCACCGGAGGTTCAAGTACTCGAACCCGCCCGGGGCGAGATCGAAGTAGTGCTTGGTGGTGCCTTGCCGCTGCGCGCTCGCGTCAGCGATGACTTCGGGCTCCGCACGGTGTCCTGGGAAGTGTTGAACAACAACGGCGACGAGGCAGTCTCACAGCAAGTAGGCGCTTTCTCGCTGTTTCCCATTCGGCCTGAAGATGGGGAACAGAGCGAGCGCGCCAGAGAGCGAGCTCTGGCCTCCGTGCGCCTTGAGGTCTCTTCCTTAGCCGGCCCCGAGGGGATCGTCGCCGCTGACCAGCGCTATGAGATCATGGTCAAGGCGAACGACAACCGCTCACCGGAAGCCAACGAAGGTCGCTCTTTCCCCATCCGCGTGCGTGTCGTAACGCCCGAGGAACTTCTGCGCAGACTGCAGGATCGCCTGGGGCAAGCGCGTCTCTCGGCCATGCGCCTCTCGGAGTTGCAGGGCGAAAAACGCGCCCGCACCGAAGAGATATTCGCCGCCCTCGACTTTGAAGATGCGGCCCTCGACCGGCGCGCACTCAGCTCCGCCATCGCTGGACAACGCCGCGTAATTTCGGATTCACGCGCACTGGCCCAGGAGCTAGCAGCCATCGCCAGCGACGTGCTCTATGCGCGTATCGAGGAGAAGGCCGAAGCTCTCCTCGAAGCCTATGATTCTCGGGTTTCGAGCAATTCAAGCTCACGCTTCCGGCCGGAGCCCTGGCGTGAAGTCGCCGCCACAATCGCTGACGGCGGGCTCAGCGACGCGGGCTTCGCTAGCAACCTTGTCACCCTCGTTGATCGCGCTTTGGTGATCTCTGAGGACGACACAACCGCATCGGCAAATGCCCTAGCCCAGGCCGAGGCAGCCGTGGACATCGAGTCCAGCACAACGGCCCTGACGACAGCAATCGAACGACAGGATGAGGCGCTTCGCCACATCGAAGAACTGATCGACGACCTAGCCCAGTGGAACAATTTCCAAGACGTTCTGCAGCTAACCCGCGACATCCTCAATCGCCAGCGCACCCTGCGCGAGCGTACGGAGAAATTCGCCAGGGAGAACGACCGGTGAGAGACACGGCCCGGATGAACAGCCCAATGAATGCCAAGCTCAGAACGCGCAGCGTACGCCACAGTCACAGCCGCAGTAACCAAGGCCGGCGGCCCGCGGCCCGCATCCTGTGGATCTGCATCTTTGGTTTATTCGCAGGCGTTGGGCAAGGAGCATCGGCGCAGGACGATCTCCTGGAGGGTCGCGAACTCCAGGGCATCGTCGAAGAGCAAGCCCAGCTTGAGCGTACCCTCGAGCGATTGGCCGACAATATGGAAGTGCTCCTGGCACGCGTTGAGGCCGAGGGCCGAGTGCGGACGGCGGAACTTCTGCGCAGGGGCATAGAGCTTGTTGCCCAACGCAGCACGCTCAACGAAGACGGCGACCCCATGACCTTGACGGAGCGCATGGACCGCGCCCGCGAGACCATGGAGAAGGGGCAATTGGTTCAGTCACTCGAGCGCCAGACTGAGCTGGTGCGCCAACTGGAGAAACTGCTGGATGTCCTCAATGATCGCCGCGACATGGAGGCCCTTGAGGATCGCATCGAAGAGCTTGAGCGGCTGCAGACTGAGATACAGGTCGCGGCCGATCGCGAACGTGTCCTGCGCGAGGAAACCGAAGCCTTGCGGGACCGATCAGCTAACGATTCCCAACGTGCACTTGAGGAGGGACTCGAAGAACTGATCGAAGAGCAACGCGAGAACTTGCGCGCGAATGAACAACTGGGGCGCGACTCCGGCACGCTTGAATTGGAACGACTGGAGCGCGAGCTTTCGCGCCTATTGGAATCCGTAAACACGGACCGTGCCGTGCTCTCCGCTTGGCGTCCCGAGGATGTACCCCAGCTTGAGTCTGCGCGCACACCCTTGGATCGCGCGCGTCTGGCGGAGGCCCGCGGACAGCGCTTAGACCAGGCTGCCGAGTCCATCGAAGAGGCCGCTCGCCAATTAGAATCCGCCCCAACGGCAGAGGATATGCGCGCAGCGGAGGATCGTCTGGCTGCCGAGGCCGAGCGTGAAAAACGCCACGCCGAAGTCGGTGGTGATCCAGCTGCACAGGCCGCAGCCGCTGCCTTAAGCGAAGCAATCCAGGCTCTGCGCGAGGCCCGCGATGGCACAACCCAGGCAAACGAGACTTCCAACGCCCTACAGCAGCAGGCCGAAGCCCTGCGGCAGCAGGCCGAGAATGCTCGAGAGCCCGCCGAAGCCAATCGTGCCCAGGCACGCGAGTCTATTGAGGAACTCTTCGGCGGAGAGAGTGCTGGCTCGCGCGCCGCCGAAGCCGTGCGCGATGCCCTAGACCGCGCAGCAACCGCGGCCGATCAGGAGGATGGCGCGGAGGAAGCGCAGAGGGCCACCGAAGACGCCGCCGCGGCTCTAGAGCGCGCTCTACAGGAGCTGGGATTCCTTGGGGAAGCCCTCTCGGAATCCCAGGCGGAATTGGCCCAGGAGGCAGAACGCCTGGCCAGGTCTAGCGACAGCGCCGCAGCTGACGCGGAGCCGCAAGTCCAATCGGCAGCCGAGGAAGCGGCCGCCGAAATGCGCGCCGCGGCCGAGGCGCTCGAGAAGGCCTCAGCCCAGGCTCGCGGAGAGGCTCCCCGTGCAGCCGAAAGCAACGCGGAGAAGGCAACCGAAGCACTGCTCCGCGCACAAAAGGCTCTCTCGCAGGCTCGCCAGGCGGCCGCGGAGAGTTCGTCTGAAGAGGTCCGCTCCTTGGCCCAAGAACAGGCCCAATCGGCACAGCAGAGCGAATCCCTGGCCCAAGAGGCCCAGTCGGGCTCGATGAATCCAGAGGCGCAGGAGTCCGTCAGCAAGGCCCTCCAGCAGGCCCAGGAGGCAATGGAGAAAGCCGCCGCAGAACTCCAGGAGGGACGCTCCGCCTCGGCGGCGGAGGTACAGCGGGAAGCGCTGGACCAGCTCTCAGAGGCTCTCCAAGAAGCACAGAATGGCGTCACCCCACAGACGCCGGAGGACTTGGAACGGGCCCAAGAGTTGGCCCAAGAGCAGGCCAGCATCAAGGAGAAGATCCGCGACCTGGCTCGACTTCTGGAGGAACGCAGCGAGGGTGAAGACAACTCGGGGATGCAGCGGGCCCAGGACGCCGCAGCCGAAGCCCAGGAATCCTTGGAACAAGGCGACCTCTCCCAGGCACAGGAACAAGAAAGCCGCGTTGAGCAGGAACTCAACCGCAAGAAGGAAGAGCTGAAGGAAGAGGAAGAGCAGTACCAAAGTTTGCGACAGGAGGAACAGCTGTTCCGATTAGCTGAGGAGGTTCGCGCAATGCTCGAAGCCCATGCGGATCAGATGGGTGCATTGCGTGAACTGGACGATGCGCGCAACCCGGGGGCCGATCCTTCCCGTTCCCAACGCCTGCGATTGCGCGGCATCGCACGGGAGGAGGAAGCCCTCTCGGGTCGAGCTAAGGATGCGGCTGATGCCATCATCACCGAGGGCGCCATGGTCACGGGACAACTCATGCGCGACGTGCAGGAAGATCTGCAACGCATCACAACCGCTCTCTCCCAACAGGGCGGATTTGAGACGGGCCTGCGCACCCAAGCGCTCCAGCGCGACGTGGAGGAGAACCTCATTTGGATCCTGGATGCGATCGCCGAGGAGCAGGATCGGCGGGAAGAGGAAGCTAAGAAGCAGCAGGAAGAAAGCGAGAATCAAGAACCTCAGGAAGGTGATCAGGATTCAGAGCAGCCCCCGCTCGTACCGGATTCCACCGAACTGCGTTTGCTAAAGCGCATGGAGCTGGTCAACCGCAACGCAATCGAAGAGCTGCTTCGGCTCTATCCCGAGCTTGCCGAGGAGGGTCCGGTGAACGAGATCCTTCTGGATGAAATCACGCGCCTAGCCACGCGCCACCAACGCGTGACCGATCTCTTTACAGCCATGCGTGTGCGCGTCGGCGTGCCGGATCCCGAACCGGCCGATCAATAGGAGACCCTCGATGGACAACTCAAAGACAAGCAACGCTTTGCAGCGCGCCTTGAACACGCAGGTGGATCAACACATGAATGGGAACAACACTTCGAAGTGGGGACGCGGAACTCGACTCAAGGGTTGGTTGCTAGTCCTCGGAGCCGGACCGCTCTTAGCCCTAAACGCCACCACCCTGAGCGGCCAGGAATCCGACGGACAAGAAACCCCGGACGTGGAGCCCCAGGAGGAGGAACAACAAGGTCCCCCCGCCCCTGAGCCGCCGCTTCTGGAGCTGCCTGGTGAAGGCGCGAGCGATCCGCAGCAGGAGTTGATCGACCTGTTCCATTCCGTCGAACGCAAGCTCAAGCAAGTTGACCTGCAACTGGCACAGGCCGGCGCCGGTGTCATTCCCCTGGAAGCCCCCGCCGACTCTGGACTCGACGATCTCCTGAGGGGCGCCATGCTTGCCAGCGAGGAACTCTCCAGCGAAATCGATCGCATGCTGTCCATCGCCCAGGAGATGGGGAGCATGCAGCAACAGCAGGGCCAAGGCCAAGGCCAAGAGGGGCAGAGCAAACCCGGTGAAAGTCCCCTCGACAACGGTTCCCAGGGTGAACAGCAGGGCCGAGAGAGCACGCCAGAGGGCCCCCAAGAAAGCGGGCAGCAGCCGGGCCAAGAGGAGGGCGAGCAAGAGGGACAGAACAAACCCAGCGGGGAACAAGAAGGCGAATCAGACCAGCCGGATCCCGAGGGGGAGGATCCGAATAGCGACGGAGAGAACCCTGATGACGGCGAGAACCTTGCCGGCGACAATCCAGACGGCCAGGCGGGTGCCGCCTCGGCACCGGGCTCCGACGCCCAACGCTGGGGCGAACTCCCTGTGCGCGTGCGCGAGGTATTTCGCAACCAGGGGCGCGAAGACATGCCGGTGGAATACCGCGATTGGATCGACGCCTACTATCGCCGCTTGAACAAGGGAGATCGATAGGAGCGTGATCGATGCCGCCACAGGATCGAAAGCCGCCCGCGGGGGTGGCCCGCGTGGTTGTCCCCGGGGGACCGCGGTAGCGCTTCTGTGTTTGACCTTGTGTCTGGCTCTTCTTCTGGCCTTCGCGCCCATCGCCTCCGGTGCGAGTTCATCAGGACCTGGCGTCCTTGGGGATGACGAGGACCGCGACCGCGGTCAAACGGGCAAGACTATTCCCCCCGAGCAACTCGCCCACCTCAGCCCCGCGGACCGTGCTTCGCGTCGAGCCTTAGAGGAGGGACTGAGCTGGCTCGCCGATCGTCAGCGCTCTACTGCAGATGGCGCCCTGCCGCCGATCGGTGCGCAGTCCACGCGCTGGGCACCAGTAGGCGTCACGGCCCTCGGCAGCCTTGCTTTCCTCGCCGCCGGCAGTCCCCCCGCCCGTGGTCCCTACGGGAGCGAAGTCGCCGAGATGGTGAACTTCCTGAGCAACCTGGCGGATATGCGGAGCAACTCAGAGACCCACGGTGCCATTGAGCGCCAAGGGGATAGTGTCTCGCGCGCCCACGGGCACGGCTATGCGACCCTGGTCCTGGCGCAGGCCTACGGCATGTCGCCTAAGAGCGAGCGGCTAGAGCGGGTTCTGAAGGCCGCCGTCGCCCGTATCGAGGGTTCCCAGGGAGCCGAGGGTGGCTGGGGCTATCAGATGGCTGTTGAGGCTTTCCATGAGGGCTCCATCACCATCGCCCACGTGCAGGCCCTGCGCGCGGCGCGCAATGTGGGCATTGCTATCGATGATGAAGTTGTCGCGCGCGCCGAAGACTACGTCCGTCGCCTGCAAAAGGAGGACGGCACCTTCCGCTACAAGCTCGACGACGACCGCTCGAGTATCGCCCTAACCGCGGCCGCGATCAGCACGCTGAACGCCACTGGAACCTACGACGACCCGGCTATTCAATCCGGTATCGACGCCATTTTCCGCGGATTGGATCGCAACCAAGCGGATCAGAAGGAAGAAGACTTCCCGCTCTACATGCGCCTCTATCTGGCCCAGGCCCTGTGGCAATTGAGCGACCCGGCGCCCTTCGAACGCTGGTGGGAGAAGGAACTCAAGACGATCGTTCGCACGCAACGCGCGGACGGTTCCTGGGGTGGTTCGGAATACGGTGACTGCTACGCCACGGCGATCAACTGCCTGGCCCTGGCGATCCCCGAAGGCGTGTTGCCAATCTTCCAGCGCTAGCGTTCAGCTACGGGGATGTAGGTGGCCAGCTCAAGGGACGCAAAGCCCGCGGAACGCAGTTTCGCCTCAATCTGCGGGCGCTTCCCCCGGGCGAACTCCAACTCGTTCTGTCCCACTTCAACGCGTGCCTGCTCCCCGTGATCGCGCACGCGCAGGATGCTGAGCCCGAGGGAACGCAGCCCCTCTTCGGCCAACTCAATGCGCGCCAAGCGTTCCGCGGTCACGCCTGTTCCCCGCGGCAGCCGCGATGCCAAGCAAGCCGATGCCGGCTTGTCATGCACGACAAGGTTCGCCTCGCGCGCGTAGCGGCGCACGTCCTGTTTACTGAACCCAGCCTGCGCCAGGGGGGCGATCACACCGAACTCCCCCGCCGCGCGTGCGCCAGGTCTGTCGTCCAGGGCATCATCGGTGATCTCCCCGAAGGAGAGGTTCTGAAACCCCTCCGCCCGAGCCCAGGCCGTCATCCTGGTGAAGAGCGTGTGCTTGCACCAATAGCAACGCAGTCCGTCATTGCGCGTGTAGTCTTCGAGTTCCAACTCATCTGTCTTCAGCACGACCAAGCGCGCCCCCATGTCCCTGGCCAGGTCCTGGGCACGATGCAACTCGAGCCGCGGTAGGGACGCGGAATCCGCAATCACCCCGACGGCGCGATCGCCCAGAACGGTGGTTGCCGCATGCAGGAGAGAGCTGGAATCAACACCGCCGGAAAATGCCACGGCGAGGTTGCTCAGATCCCCGAGCTGACGCAGCAGGACTTCACGGCGCGCTCCATAGCTGGCGTCAGAATCTGTATCGGAGATCATTAAAGTCATCGCCCCCAAAGGATACCGGGGCCGGCGCCCGCAGTCGCGGTTGCCGGCCCCGGTCAGCGCGCTCATGGAGAGCGCAGCCCATCCTTGGGTGTTAGTTCGAGGGCAGCTCAGTGCTTGTGTTCACGCCAACCCAGACAAAGGGCGAGTGATCGGCCACAAAGAGCAGTTCCGGGAGCTCATCCTTCGTCAGGTCTGCCAAATCGATCCCCAGGGTGTCCCGCAGGATAGGCAGGGCACCCTGCACGCCGGGGAAGAGCACAGGGAATTGGCCCGTACCGTCGCCGAGGGCGATCACGATTTCACCGTCACCCCGGGCGGTGAACAGGTCTAGGGCACCGTCGCGGTCAATATCCACGATGCGGACGTTGGCCGGGCTGGGACCGACGAAGAGGTCTTCGCGCTCAAAGTCCAGCTCGCCAAGGTTGCGCATGATGTGCAGGGAATCGAACTCCAGGCCAGTCGGTGCCACGACGATCTCCGGCAGACCATCGCCATCGAGATCGGCGAAATCCATGGAGGTGGACAGCGAGTCAACGCTCAGGATTTGCGCCTGAACAAGCCCACCGGCGCCGTCGCCCTTGAGGATCAAGCAGGCGCCTTCCTGTCCGCCAACGCCATCGGCTAAATCGGGTGCCCCCGTTGTCAGCGCCAGGTCGAGCAGGCCGTCCAGATCAAAGTCGCCCAGGATCATCACAGCCGGACTAGCGCCAACGTCGATCGGAGCCTGGAGCTGGAACTCGCCATTGCCCGTGTTCAACATGACTTGAACCGACTCGTCGGACAGGTTACCAACTGCCACATCGGGCAAGCCGTCGCCGTTCAGGTCGCCAATAACGATGCCCGCCGGTTTGTTCCCGACAATATAGATATCGCCGGAGTCGGCCTCATCGAAGCCATCGACCGTGCCGTTGTTGCGCAGGACACGCACTTCGTTCGTCTCTTGCACAGTGATCAACACGTCCGTGTCGCCGTCACCGTCCACATCGGCCAGGGCCAAGTGTCCGGGCGTTTCGTCCGCCGTCGGCTCCAGGGGAACCGTTGTCACGGTAACGAGCGAACCGTCATCCTGGCCCTCCATGAAGGAGACAGCCTGTTGGAAGACCGCGATCACGATCGCATCCATGTTGCCGTCCCGATCAAGGTCTTCGGTCACCACGGCCACCGGGCCACCGGTCAAGGTCGGGAAGCCAACCGCGCCACGAAAGGCGCCGCTGCCAAGGCCATAGAGAACCGAGACGTCCTCCTGGTTCGCACACAGAAGATCCGGAACCGTGTCACCGGGCAGCTGGATCATTCCAATCGCGCGGGGCAGGAGTCCTGATTGATAGTAGGTTGGATTGCCCCAAGAGAAGGCTCCGTCGGCCAAGCGCACATCGATCGCGTTGTCCTCGTAGACGGTGCCGATCGCGTCGGCAAGCCCGTCCGCATTGACATCAGCGAAGATCACTGAGGATGTGTTGCCGCTGTAGAGGATCGAGTGAATTGTGCTGAGCCCGCCGCCGTCACCGGCCAAGAGGTAGACCTCATCGCTCTGGAGCTGGGCAACCGAGATGTCATCGAAGCCGTTGCCGTCCACATCTCCAACCGCTTCCACAAGGGGCCAGTTGACGCCGGCGAGGACGATGAGCGGTGAACCGAAGCCGCTTTTACCCCGGGCAAAGGTCACGACCCTGTCCGAGGAACCGTCCAAGATATCCGTCTCACCAACCACAACGTCGAGGACGCCGTCGCCGCCGAGGTCTGCAACGGCAACGCTGAAAGGACCACCGGCGGAACCGAGGGAACTGGAATCAAAACGCTCGACTTCCTCGAGCTCACCGATCCCGTTGATCTGGAGGCGCAGGACTGCCTGGATGTCGCGCACGGCCACGAACAATTCATCCGGCCCCAGGTCACCGGCGAATCCTGAAATTGGCGCCGTCGCAACGTCCTTGGGATCATCCTCAAGGACTTCGTCAATCACAAGCGTTCCAAACTCGCCGTCGGCGGGGCCCTGCAGGAGAACCGTAATCCCTGAGACAGCCGTACCGGCGTAGTCACCACATACAGCTGCGATGTCCTCACGCCCGTCACCATCGAAGTCACCGGTGGTCACTTTGAAGGGCAAGCCAATGGTCGCGAAGCTCCCTATCGTGGTGAAGGAACCGTCTGCGTTGCCAAGGCCGATGCTCACGACCTGGTCAAAGAAATTGGCTTCCACTAGATCGATCAGCCCATCGCCTTCGAGGTCCACGCCGTGAACGTCGTTGACAAAGGTGTTGCCCACGTGGATATCGCGGCGCAGCGCAAAGTCGACGGCCAGGGGCGGGCCAGCGGGCGGACCACCGGAACCACCGTCCGTGTTGGCGCGTCCCCCTGAATCGCTGCAAGCAGCCGCGAGGGAGAGGAGTAGTGCCGTGCTAGCGAGCTTCCTAAGTCCACGGGTCGCCCCGTGCTGTTGATCGTGATTCATCCAGGTCCAATTCATGGTGTTCGTCCCGGGTCCATCCGCTGGTCTAGGCGGGCGGCTTGTTCGGGTCCTCCTGTGAAAAGTACCCCGAATTCAAGCCGTGCGGAAATCCCAGAGAGAGCGGATCTCAGCTCAGGGAGCATTTGGACGCAACGGTCGTGCAGGTCCAGCCCCAGTTCGTCCCCAGACTTCTCAAGCCCCCCCGGGAGAAGATTTTTCCCCTTCCCGCACCCTTCTTCTCAGGGGAGATAGAGCTGGATTTTGCGGACATAACCGGCCGCGCTAGTAATCAGCATTTCAATCTCGGTGTCCTTCAGAGGGCGAATAACCTTGGCAGGAACCCCCGCCACGAGGGTTCTGGGGGGTACCTGAAAGCCCTCGCGCACCACGGCTCCGGCGGCCACGATGGCCTCGTCACCCACCCTAGAATTCCCCAAAAGAATCGCCCCCATTCCGATCAGGGCGCGGTCCCCCACCTCCGCCCCGTGGAGGACGCAACCATGGCCGATGGTGCATTCCTCTCCGATGACATTCGGTACACCGGTGTCCGCATGGATCATGGTCAGGTCTTGGACGTTCGTTCGCCGCCCGACGGTCAAGGGCGCATCGTCGCCGCGCAGTACACATCCGAACCAGATACTGGCGTCTTCGCCTAGGGTGACGTCACCGGTCAAGGTCGCGTTACGCGCCTTGAAGGCACCTCCGTCGAGAGCCTCGAAGAGCCCCTTTGATTCGTAAGTGGCCATGGGGTCCGTCAGGAATTGAGCAACAAGAGCGTGAGCATGCCGCCGTTGTGGAGCGCATGCACCGCCACACAGGCCAGGGTGTTATGCGTCCTCCAGTGAATCCATCCCAGGACCATCGACAGGGCCAAGATCGGCAGGAAGGCGGAGCCATGCAGCGAAGCAAAGATGAGGGACGTCACGAAGATGCCCCCAGGGGCATGTAGGTTCTGAACCAGAAGCGGCTGGATGTACCCTCGGAATACAACCTCTTCGAAGAAGGGAGCGATCACCACTGCCAGGAAGATTCCTGCCCAAAGCGCGCCCCCACCGAGCTGGGTCATTTGATGCGAGACTTCCTGGTCCCCGATTGTGACTCCAAAGAGCTTCGCAAGTCCCGGCCAGAGGGCGCCTACGCCGTAGATCACAGGGAACGAAAGGGCGTAGGTGATCACCGCCGCACCTGCGACCGAAGAGAGCCCCTTCAGCCGCAGTCCGAGGGCGTCGAGCCCCTCCGGGTGCAGCCGCAGTGCTTGCTTGGCTGCGACCACCGCGGTGCCAACCATCAGGAGCTGCGACGACAGGAGTAAACCGATGAAACCGGCATCGAGCCGCAACGCAATGCTCTGTCCTACGATCGCTGCGAGTATCCCGACGGACACAGCGATTCCCACATGGCGAAAACCCCAACGCGCAAAGAAGACAGCGCCGGGGATACGTGAGCCAGAGCGACCCATACGCGACAGGATTCCGTCACCAATGGGCAGGAGCGAAGCCCCCAGCAGAACAATCACGGAACCCCCGACGAGAAGATCAGCGGGGTCCGTCTGGTCACCAGGCGGCTCTTCCCCTACTAGCACTTCCGTACTCGCTTCCGCCGACTCATTCTCCTCGGATCCTCCTTCGGCAGACTCGGAAAGGTCGAGTTCCATGGACTCGCCAACTTCTCCCTGGTCAGGAGTCTCCCCAGGGAGCGTAGATCCCCCATCCTCCTGCCGAGTGCCCACGGTTCCCCAGGGGTTCGGCGCCGGGAGATTTGCCTCGCCGTCGTTCACGTGCCGGAGACAGTTGTTGCTGTCTGGGCCGTCTCGGACTCACCGGGATGGGTAAGACGCCGCGCTGGCTCGATCACACCATCAAGGGGTGACGAAGCATTGGCGTAGAGCTTGCGAGGGATGCGTCCGGACAGATACGCATTGCGCCCGGCACTGCAGGCATCGCGCATGGCAACGGCCATGCGCAGGGGTTCACGTGCAGAAGCGATCGCGGTGTTGAGCAGCACACCGTCGACTCCCAACTCCATGGCGATGGCCACGTCACTGGCTGTACCTACGCCGGCGTCAACGATGACTGGCACGCTGAGCAACTCCCGCACAATCCGAATTGCGTTTGGATTCAGGATTCCTTGCCCTGATCCGATGGGCGAGCCGGCCGGCATGACCGCGGCGGCGCCCGCTTCCTCCAGGGCGACGCAAAGACGTGCATCGTCGGAGGTATACACAAAGACGTCGAAGCCATCAGCCACGAGCTCGCGCGTTGCCTCAAGAGTCCCGATGGGATCCGGCAGCAGCGTTCGCTTGTCCCCGAGAACCTCGAGCTTGACCAAGTTCGTTCCCAGGATCTCGCGCGCCAAACGCGCCGTTCGCACCGCACTCTCCGCGTCAAAGCATCCGGCCGTGTTCGGAAGGATTTGGTAGCGCTCGCGATCGATGTAATCCAAGAGCGACTCGCCCTTTTTCGGATCCAGATTCACACGCCGCACGGCAACGGTGACGCAGTCTGTGCCCGATAACTCAAGGGCGTCCCTGGTCTCCTGGAAGGAAGCGTACTTGCCAGTTCCGACGAACAAGCGCGATTGAAAGCGAACTCCGGCGACCACTAGGGGCTCGTCAGAGAGGGCGGGATGCGTGTCTTCGTTCATGGTGCGGGTCTCTTTGTCTGGAGCCTCGCGTGGAGCCTCTACAGAGGAGGATTCTATCCGCCGCCGACCAAAGTGACGACTTCAATGGCGTCGCCCTCTTCGAGGGCGACATTCCCGTGCTCCGTGCGCGGAACCAAGCGGCTATTGCGTTCCACCGCCACTTGCTCCGCACTGAAGCCAAGGCTGATCACCAAGACGGCAATCGTGTCCCCGGCCGCGAACTCGTGCTGAGCCCCATTGAGGCGAATTGCAATTCGTGCCGAACCCCTGGGTGTGTCCACGGCCCTAGAGACGCACAAAGGCGCACTTGAGGTAGTTGGTTTCCGGCAATCCCAGGCGGGCGGGGTGATCCGCGGCCGCACCGGCCATCTCAAGGATCCAAGCGTCGCGTTTGGCCAGATTGGCGGCGTCGCTCACGTAGAGCAGGAAGTCCTCGCGCTTGACCGCGTAGGAACAGGAGGCCGTAACTAGGACGCCCCCATCGGCTACCATCGACATAGCGCGGCGGTTCAGCTCGCGATAGCCACGGGCAGCACCTTCGGCCTCGCGCTTGTTGCGGGCAAAGGCCGGCGGATCGATCACGATGACTTGGTAGCTCTCGTTCTTCTCGGCGCGATCGCGCATGTCATGCATGGCGTTGACTTTCTCGAAACGTACGCGATCGGCAACGCCGTTACGCTCGGCATTACGCAAGGCACGCTCCCCGGACTCGGCGCTTTGATCTAGGAGCAGCACATCTTTGGCACCCGCAAGGGCAGCGCGAATCCCGAAGAGCCCGTCATAGGAGAAGGCGTCGAGCACGCTGGGCTTGTCATAGGCCCCGACATACTCTGCCATCTTGCGACGGTTCGTCGATTGATCCAAATAGTGCCCGGTCTTATGGCCCTTGAGTACATCGACCTCGTAAATGAGGTGCGCGCTGGTGGCCGTCGCAGCTTCCTCGACTTCGACCGACTCCACAGGTTCACCACGCAACCACTCGACTCGGGTTTCGAGATCCTCGAGTCGACGCACGGTTGTATCGGAACGGTCGAGCACTGCGCGTGGCTCTGGAAGGCCCGCCGCCACTAGCGCTTCGATCACCAGTTCCAGAATAAAATCCCGCATGCGGTCGGAGCCCTGGCAACCAGACTGCATCACAAGGACGTCCGCATAGCGATCCACGATCATGCCGGGGACGCCGTCGGCATCACCGCCGATCAAGCGGCAGGCGCCCTTTTCCTGGAGCAGACCAAGCCGCTTGCGCGCATCAACTGCGCGCGTGATCAACCCCGACCAGACGTCTCGGTTGGGCTGATCCCCTGTTCGGGTCACCATGCGCACAGCGATCTTCGAGTGCGATGAAAAGAGCCCCCAGCCAAGCTCTTCCTTGTTTGGTCCGGTCACGGAAAGGAGCTCACCGCGCTCCCCCTTGCCATCGGATATGTCGTCTGCGTAGAGCCAGCGGTGGCCCTTGTCGAGCCAGCGTCGTCCGCGGCCATTGGTCGTAATGCGTCCCATCGCGGCAGTGTAGACAGGAAAACCTCCCCAGCGCCCCAGGCTTCTGGACTCTTGCTCGCGGGAGCGGAAGAAAGTCCGGCAGCCGCGCCGATCCTGGAAGTTCTATCCAGCGCCAGATCCAGGGAGAGTCAGTCCAAGCGGGTCAAACGCTCAAAGCGCGGATTGCCCCGCAGGGAAGCCAAATCCGGATCCTCCCGGGCCCAACCCCGCTGCCGCGCCAGCGCACCGGGGGTCGGTTGGTTCTCCTCAAGCTCGCGCTGCAGGTAATCCAAGGCCTTGTCCGGCTCCCCCAGGAGCGCATGGGTACAGGCCAAGTTGTAGTACAGAGCCGGTGTCGGCTGTACACCCCGCAGAACGGACCTGGCCTCTTCGGTACGACCAGAACGCGCGCGATAGCAGGCCAGGAGCAGGCGCATGAACTCCCGCTGGTCTATCTCAAAAGCCTGCTCGAAGAAGCGCAGTGCCCGCTCGGGGTCCTTGCCGCGCACATTCGCGTTGACCGCCAGGGACAGCAATGCGTCGGCCCGCATCTGCTCTGTCTGGCGCACCTGGCGTTGGATCCCCAGCACCCTTCCGGGATCATCCCCGGGCTTGATCAGGTCTCTGAGGGTGCGTTCCATGGCCTCTAGGCGGCGCACCGCCCCAAGCCCCGCCGTCTCGGCAGCGCGAGGTTTGTCCTCGTCCATCCAGGCCGAGGCGATCACGAGTTCGAGCCGCGCCGAGATCCACTCCTGCCAAAGCACCGATTGCCCCGTGTCGCGGCGCAAGTCCCGGAGCATGCGTTCTGCGAGTTTGCGGGACTCCGCCGATCGCCCATCTGCGCGCAATTCACCTGCAAGGGTCAAGGCGTAGAGCGAGGGCGTCCGCAGTTCGCGCAACTGGGGGTTCAACTCGCCCCGCCTGCTGGCGTCCTGACGCTCAGCAGCGCTCAGGCCCCGCAGCAATTCTCCGGCATCCATCTTGCGCCGGAAGAGCCCACTCAAGCGTTGAAACTCTGGCTCCTGCCTTTGAATATCCGACAGGTAAAAGGAGGGATCATCCTCGCGCAGGGCCTGGGCCTTCAACTCGACCAGCCGCGTGGACCAGGACCGCTGCGCCGCCTCCAACTCCGCACCGGCGATGGCCTGCAGCAGGCCAAAGCGCTCATCGTCGAGTAGTGCATCCCCGATGGTCGGATCTTGCACGGGGGCGCGCTCGAATCCCATCACCTCCTGGGGGATCACCGTCGCCAGTGCCTCGCCAAGCTTGAGTTGCAGATCTAGAAAACGGCCTTCGCGACCTCCGGGAAGTTCACGGCTGACCAGGAGCAATCGCCGCGGTCCGAGGTCGCGTTCGAGGAAATCGTCCAGGCTGCGCGCGTCGAACACGGAATCCGTGCGTTGCCCCTGGAGCTGCGCCGTCAAGAGCAACACATGGGCACGTCGCAGGGGTGACAAGACTTCAAGGGAAGCAATCGGTTCGCCATCGGCAAGGGCACACAGGGAAAGCCAGACTTCGACCAGCCCAAGCTCCACAATCCGGTCCACCACAAGAGCTCCACCGATGGCTGCGACGGGGTGATCCCCGGGCCCCGAGAGGCTCGGACGCAGGTCTTCGCGCTCGGCAATCAAGCCGCGCAGGATGCCGGCGGCCTCCCGGAACGTAGCCCTTGAGACATCGATTTCCTCCAGGGCGAATTCCGCAGCACCACGCAAGACCAGGGCGTAATGCCGCCATCCACGATCGATCGCCGACGAGGAAAGAGAGGCCGATCGCAGGAGCTCCTGGGCTAGATCACGGGCGGCTTCGGCATCCCCCATTCCAGCCAATGACAGGCGCGCACGTCGATAGATAACTTCACGCGGCGATAGTCCATCTTGGCTAAGCGCATAGAGCACTTCAGAAGCCCGCTGCTCTTCTCCAAGCTCCACCAGGCGCGCCAAGAACATATCCAAACTCAGGCGCCCCATTGCTCTTACGAGGGTCGCGGGATGGGAGCGCAACAATAGAAAAGGAGCTCGATCGCGCACACTCACACCCCCCTCCGGCAGCTCCGCGAGGGCGCGACCATAACCGCTCGCGAGGGCAGCCAGGGTTGCATGGTGACGAACGGCCTCCACCTCCTCTGGAGAAGTCCCCTCCGCTGCGTCGTCCAATAGAGCCTGCTGCACGCGGCGCACAACACGCGCACGTGCCGCCGGAAGTTTCGAAAGCGCCCGGGCGGCTGCGGGTCTCTCACCGTCTGGCAATTCAACAAGAAGCCCGTCCAGTGCCGGGGCGGCGCTGGGTTCGGCACTATCGGCAAGGGCGGCCAGGGCAACAATTCGCACCTGTCGCGAAGGATCCGTACTGGCCAAGGCGGTCAAAAAGGGCACGCCATCGCGAGCCAAGGCTGGTGATCCAAGGGCCCGCGCCAAGGCCACTCGCGCCTGGGCTTCTGGTGTTTCCACGGGATCCAAAAGGGGCGCCAGCAGTCGCGCACCGAAGGCCGGCGCCTGCTCGGCAATGGGGTCGATGTCTAAAGTCGCCAGGTAGGAAGCGCTCAATTCCGGCGCGAGTTCCTCCAGCAGGCGCGCGCGCGCTACACGGCCGGTCGCGTCCAGGCTGCCCCAACCGGTGAGGACCCCATCGACTGCCTTGGACCCCATGGCCACCAAACGCCCCCAGGCTGCGTCGAATACCTCGGTGTCGGAACTCTCAAGGGAGCGCAGGTCTCCCTGGAGGTCATTGTCCGATGCCTGCCCATTGGGATTCCCCGCCGACAGGGTCAGGGAGAGGCCAGCCATCAGGAAGCAGAGACCGAGGGCGCGCTGAAATACATCAATCATCACCTCCGAGAGTAGGACACCCAGAGCCCCAGTCCGACAGGAGGCCTAGGAAAGCCCCCTTAAAGAGTCTCCCCGGGTCTAGTTGGACGCCCCAGGGAGCTCCCTAGTCGTCCTCTCTTGATCTATCAGCACCTTCTGATCCATCCGCAGATGAAGCCCCGTCGGTTGAAACTTCAGTGGAGCCATCACCACGCGCCATGCGGTAATCGAAAGCCCGGCGGGTCAGCCCGACGCGGCGGGCGGCGGCGCTGACATTGCCCCGCTCTTCTTCGAGGGCGATGCGCATCATGGCCAAGGCCATGGAGTCGATCGTAGACCCCTGGGCCAGGGCCCTGCGGGCGATGTCCTCCACGACTCCAGCTAACTCCTCCAATAGGAAATCGAATTCCCCGGGCTGGATCGGTCCGCTGTCTCCGAGCACCAGGACACGCTCCAGGGCGTTCTCAAACTCGCGCACATTCCCCGGCCAAGGGTGGCTCTTGAGCCGATCCAAGGCCCCAGGGCCCAGGGGGCGCGTTTCCACAGCGGCACGCTTGGCAACCACAAGCAGGAGATGCTCAGCCAACTGCTCAATGTCCCCCACGCGTGCCCGCAGGGGCGGCAACTCCAAGGTCAACACCGCCAGCCGGTAATAGAGGTCCAGGCGGAATCGCCCCTCCTCCACTTCCTGGCGAAGGTCCCGGTTCGTTGTGGCCACCACCCGAACGTCGATGGGAATCGGGCGATCGCCCCCCAGGGGCTCCACTTCGCGCTCCTGAAGGACGCGCAGGAGCTTGCCCTGAATTTCCGGTCGCAGGAGGTCAATATCGTCGAGGACAAGGGTTCCGCCATCAGCCTGGCGAAAAAGCCCCTGACGGGCACGGTGGGCATCGGTAAAAGCCCCGCGTTCATGCCCAAAGAGAGCTGCTTCGATCAGGCTGGGCGTCAGGGCTGCCAAGTCCGCACGCACAAAGGGCCCGTCCGCGCGCTCGCTGACCCTGTGTAGAACTCTGGACGCCAGCCCCTTTCCAGTCCCGCTCTCCCCCTCCAGAAGTAGGGTGGAGTCGCTCTTGGCGGCGCGCTCTAGTAGCTCAGCGAAGGCCACGGCAGCGGGGGAATTCCCGCGCCAAGCTGCCCCTGAGGACGGGGCCAAATGGGAATCTGCTTTTCGAGGAAATGCCCCTTCCGGGGCTGCCAAATCAGGGTTCTTGGCGGTCTCGTCGCGAGACTCCCGGGGGGTCTGCCCGTCGGCGTCCTGATCATCAGCCATGGAATAAGGTGTGCGGCAGGCCCGGGGACGTGGGGTGGACTGGAAAGGGGCACAGAGTGCAAAGCAAATCCTTCAGGAGCTAGCTACGTTGACTCTAGCCTACAGATATAGCAGACTGCCTCGCCTTAAAGCATGGTCCCAAGACTCCGGAGACCGGCTCACGCCCTGTTCAGCAGGCGTCGAACGACGCCTCTTCATCGCCGTTAACCATATGGCGGACAGCAGCGCATGAGTCGGTTCACGCCTTCCGGGGATCTCCCGACCTGTCTCCCCCACGCCCAACGGCCCGCGATGAACACCGAAGACCTCCTCAGGATGATTGATGTCCTCCACCGCGAGAAGGACATCCCAAAGGAGGTCCTCTTTGCCGGTTTGGAAGAGGCTGTCTCTGTGGCTATTCGAAAGCGCCTCGGCGTTGGCGAAGACCTCGTCGTTGCCATCGACCGTGAATCCGGCGACATCGCTGTTGAAGACGACGAAGGCGAGTACGAGTTCGAACTTTCGGAGCTCGGCCGTATCGCTGCACAGGCTTGCAAGCAGACCTTCCTTCAAAAGGTGCGCGAGGCTGAGCGCGACGTTCTCTTTGACGACTACGAGACCCGCGTTGGCAGTCTGATCAACGGTACGGTCCAACGCTTCGACGGCGACAACCTGGTGGTGAACCTCGGGCGTACCGAGGCCTACCTTCCCAGGGAAGAGCGCGTGCGAGGAGAGAATTTCTCCCCCAACGATCGCATCCGCGCCATCGTCCTCGAGGTTCGCAAGGACGGCCCTCGCGTCCGCATCATCGTCAGCCGCACACACCCCGACCTTGTGCGCCGCCTGTTCGAACTCGAAGTGCCCGAGATCGCCGATGAGATAATCGAGATCAAGCGCGTCGTGCGTGAGCCCGGCTACCGCACAAAGATGGCCGTCATTTCCCAGGATCCGAAAATCGATTGCATCGGCGCCTGCGTCGGTGTTCGCGGCTCCCGTATCAAGGCCGTCATTGACGAGCTACGCGGCGAACGCATCGACATCATCCGCTGGAGTGACTCCCTTGAGACCCTCGTGATGAACGGTCTCAAGCCCGCCCAAATCCACCTGGACAACATTTACGCCGATGTGGACCACCACGCCGTCGTTGTTGTGGTCGAGGAAGATCAGCAGTCCCTCGCCATTGGCAAGAAGGGACAAAACGTCCGTCTCGCCAGCCGCCTCTGCGGTTGGGACATCGACATCAAAACCCGCGAGGAGTTCGAGGCCGAAGGCTTCGGCGATTTTGATGATGACGTGATCACCACTGACGAACCCCTGCTGCAAGCCGGGAGCGAATCTGGAGATCCAATGACGGAGGATGAAGAAGCTTCGAATTCAGCCGACGAAGCTTCATCCACCGCTGATTCCGTCGAAGCGGAATCCGAGACGACCACGGACCAAGACGCCTCATCTTCCACTTCTTCCTCTGAAGTGGCCAAAGCACAGACCGAAGGCTAATTCCTATCCCGGGCACCGTTCCCGCGCATTCGCGCCGGGGCGGTTCGACCCGGGTTTGCGCTCGGGTCACCGAGCGGCTGGTCCAACGCCCGATGGCGTTGCGACCGTTTTGATTCGACGCTCTTTGGCGTTGAGACTTTTCTGAATCGACGCCACTTGGCGTCGGACCAGGCCTCCCTCCCTGCAGCCCAAGCCCGGGCCCACAGAATCCGTGTCGAAGAAACGCGTCTACGATCTCGCCAAGGACTACGGCATGACCGGCCAAGAGCTGGCTGCCAAGCTCCGTGAATTCGGTTTTGCAAAAGTGAAGAGCCACATGTCGGCTCTTTCCGATTTCGAGGAACTCGAAATCCGCGGCCGGTTGGAGGCCTATGGCTATAACGCCGCCGCTGCTGCCGCCGCTGAACCGGCGGAAGCCGGTGAGGACTCCATCGGTGGCCTAAAAATTCGGCGCAAGAAGAAGAAGGTTGTGCCGGAGGTGACGCCTGTCGCTGCGGAAGCCCCCGCCGAGGCGCCTGAGCCCGCTCCTGAGCCCGCTCCTGAGCCCGCTCCTGGGTCCGCTCCTGGGCCAGCGCCCCTGGCTGCCGAGGTCGAGGAGCCGAATCTTGATCAGGAGCGCGCTCCTGTGGCGAAAGAGGAGCCTGTTGCCGCCCCCTTGGTAACACCTGAACCAGAGTCGGCGCCCGAGCCCGTCGCTGCCCAGGTCGAAGAAAAAACTCCTGGGCCTGCTACTGGGCCTGCCCCGGTGGCCGAGGTGACGGCAGCCGAAAAGGTGACGGCAGCCGAAAAGGTGACGGCAGCCGAAAAGGTGCCGACAGCGAAAGAGGCACCGGCAGCATCCACCCGCGTCGATGCCGCTCCCGCAGGCAAGACTGATGGGGCTGTTGCGACTCCCCCGCCGGTAGAGACGCCGGTGGAAACGTCGGCGGCCGCCGCTGAAGGAGCTGCCCCCGTTGGAGCGCCTGCTGGTTCCCCCACTGAGAAGAAAGCTGCCCCCGCGGCAGCGGCTTCCGCAGAGAAGACCAAGGATGGCAAGGACATTGTCCGTCCCTCCGACAAGCGCCGAGCCGGCAAAGTCGTCGGCTTCATCGACCCCTCGAAGTTTGCCCAACCGGCCAAGCGTCGTGTTGATTCACGGCGCCTGCGCGGAAGAGACGACGTCATGCCTCGGGTCATGCCGACCATGGGCCGCGATCGCAATACGGGCCAGGTCCGTGGTGATCAAACGCGTGGCACCCTTACGGCTCAGCAGCTGCGGGACCGTGAACAGGGACGCTTCCTGCGTCGCCGGCGCCAATCCACGGACACCAGGGGTGGCGGTCGTCGTGGCGGTGGCCGTCGTGATCCGAGCCTTGGCTCGCCCTTCGCAGATTCGGTCCTTCGCATCGAAGAACCGATTACGATCAAGAAGCTCGCCAACACCCTTTCGGTGAAGGAGAACGCGGTCTTCCGGATCGCGATGAAGGAACTTGGCTACGGCATCACGATCAATGCCCTGATCGATAACGACACGGCCCAACTCCTAGCCCAGGAGTTCGAGGTCGAGCTAGACATCGTCCCCGACGTCGCCGCGGAAGAGGCGCTCCTAAAGCAGCTGACCGACAACCGCGCCGCAATCGAAGACGAGAACCTGGTCATCCGGTCCCCAACCGTTGCCTTCCTGGGTCACGTGGACCACGGCAAGACGACCTTGATCGACACGATTCGCAAGAGTCGTATCGCCGTTGGCGAGTCCGGAGGCATTACGCAGCACATCGGCGCCTACCAGGTGCAGACCAAAGCTGGTCACGTTGTCACCGTTGTCGATACTCCCGGTCACGCGGCCTTCACCCAGATGCGAGCCCGTGGCGCCAGCGCCGTGGACATTGTCGTGTTGGTTGTCGCCGCCGATGACGGCGTGAAGCCCCAGACCGAGGAAGCCCTCAACCACGCCAAGGCAGCGGGCACCCTGGTCATCGTGGCCCTGAATAAGATGGACCGGCCCGAAGCGAACGCCGAAAAAGTTCGCAACGAACTCGCCGGCCTCGGACTTACCCCCGAAGAATGGGGCGGCGAGACGGCCATGCTGCCTGTCTCCGGTTTGAAAGGTGACGGTGTCGACGAACTACTGGAGCGCGTTTTCCTTGAGAGTGAAGTGCTTGAGCTGCACTCGCACCCCACCGGCCCGGCCTCCGGCGTTGTCCTTGAAGCCGAGATCCAGCAGGGTCGCGGCAAGGTCGCTCACCTCCTTGTCCAGGACGGCAGCCTCAAACAAGGCGACATCATCTTGGCGGGCGAAGGCTACGGCAAGGTGCGCTCGATCCACAACGACCGAGGCAAGATGATCAAGGAGGCTGGTCCCTCCATGCCCGTCGAAGTCACGGGACTGAACGAATTGCCCTCCGTGGGCGACAACTTCCACGTTGTGGACGCCCTTGAGAAGGCCAAAGAAGTCGCCGAGGAACGCGGACGCAAGCTGCGCCAGATGGCACAGATCGAGATGAGCAAGGGTCGCAGCGTGAACCTTGAGAACCTCTTTGAGGCCGTGGCCGACTCTGAGAAACCGGCGATCAACCTGATCATCAAGGCTGACGTGAAGGGCTCAGCGGACGTGCTCAAGGAAGAGCTAGCCAAGCTCACCAACGAAGAAGTCCAGGTGAAGATCGTTCACTCCGGCGTCGGACAGGTACTTGAGAGTGATGTAGACCTCGCAATCACTTCGAAGGCGCACATCCTCGCTTTCCACACGAGCATCGCCACGAAGGTTCGCCAGAAGGCCGACCGCGAGGGCATCCAGGTCAAGATCTACCAGGTCATCTATGAGTTGCTCGACGACGTCAAGCGCTACATGGAAGGCGAGCTTGCCCCGGAACTGCACGAAGAGATCACCGGCCACGCCGAGATCCGCGTCGTGTTCCGCTCCTCGAAGTTCGGCAACATCGGCGGCTCGATGGTTCTCGACGGCACGATCAACCGCAACAACAAGGCGCGCTTGATCCGCGACGGCGACATCGTCTACACCGGCTCCCTCTCGGGACTTCGTCGCGAGTCGGATGCCGCCAAGGACGTCCGCGAAGGCTTCGAGTGCGGCATCCTCTTGCAGAACTACAACGACATCAAGGAAGGCGACGTCGTCGAGACCTATAAGATCGTTGAAGTGAAGCGGACGCTTTGAGAGTGGCGGGGAGTTGGATACGGGTTACGGCAAGGACGGCGATCTCGACGATGTCGCCTTCCTTGCTGTCGCTGTAGTTCCATGTCTAATGGCGACCGAACTGAGACGGGGTACCTTATTTTGAAGCGAAGGCAAATTGGAGAGCTGTCGGGACCTGGAACTTGTTCCTGGTTCGGGCGCGGGAAGGAAGAGACTCGGCTGGATCGGGATCGGTTGGACCGGGGCCGGCGAGGTCTAGATCAGAAGAGTTCTGATTCGGGGACTCTGGCCTGGGGTTGGCACGGCTCGCGTGCAGCAACTCTTGGCAGTGCTCTGGATCTTCGTTCTAGCGTTGGAAGAGTTCTTCTCGGGGGATGTCATGGCCAGTCCTAAGTCCAAGGCACGGCTTGAGTCTCGCATCAAGGAACGGGTGGCTCACTGCCTGGAGTTTGAGGTGAATGATCCGCGGGCGACGTTCATCACGTTGACGCGGGTGGAGCTTTCCAACGATTTGGGCTTGGCGCGGGTTTTCTACACGGTCCTGGGCAAGCAGGGCGACCGCACCCAGGTTGAGCACATGCTCGAGTCCGCCAAGGGGTTCGTTCGCAAGCAGCTCGGGCGCGTGATTCAGGTTCGCCGCATGCCGGCCCTGGCCTTCGAATATGACCTAGCCGTGGAGGATGCGCTACGCATCGACAACGCGATCCAGGCAGCCCTGCGCCACGACCGCGAGGTCAACTCCAGCGCACACGAGGATCGATTTGGGAAGGCAGACAAGCTCGTCGAAGCCGACGCCACTGAAACGGCGGATCCGCAGGATGATCAGGCACAAGCGGGCACGCCAGAAGAAGCGCCTGAATAGGCCTCTAGGGGTTAGCTTGGTCGCGGGCGTTTTGTCCCGCACTTTCTGCTGACCTCGAGGGGCTCCGGGTGCGATCCTAGGGAAATGCAGGAGCCTCACTTTGAAGCTCTGGAAGTCCTCGGCGAAGGCTCCAGTGGGAAGGTCCAACGGGCACGCCTGTTGGAGCCCTTCGGAGAATTGCCCGCCGGCAGCGAGGTCGCGATCAAGACCCTGTCTCCGGAGCTGCGCGGAGATCCCCTGGCCCTTGAGGCCATGGCAGCGGAGCTGGCTGCAGGACAGTTGGTAGCCGATCCCTCACTTGTGTCGGTACTTCACCGCGGTGAAGGTCCCAATGGCCCCTATCTGCTTCTCTCCTACGTTCCCGGCCGAACGCTAGAGGAGATCATCGACGAAGAAGGAAGCCTGCCGGAACCTCTGGTGCGTTCCGTGGCTTTGCAGCTAGCCAGCGCCCTGTCAGCCCTTCACGCGGCCGACATCGTCCACGGCGATGTGAAGCCCGAGAACATACGCTTGGATGCGGAAGGTCGTGCCGTACTCCTCGACCTAGGCTTCGCACTCCATGTGGATCACGAAGGCACGACGCATGCAGGCACCTTGGCCTACCTGTCACCGGAGCGTGCCCAGGGCGGTGCGCCCAGCCCCGCCGCGGATATCTGGGCCCTGGGGGTCACGCTCTTCGAACTTTCCACCGGAGCCCATCCGTTGATCGCCATGCGGCGACGGCCCGGACACACGGCCAGTCTCTTAGCGCGCTCCAGCGGACGTCTGTTCCCGCGCACCGCGGACCTGCCGGAAATGGATGACTTCCTGGTGGCCCTGGCTACCAAACGCACGAAGCCGCCCTCATCCCTGGTGCCGACCCTCTCCCCCTTTATCGATGCCGTGATCTATGCCTGCCTGCGACGTGCGGAGCATGACCGCATCGATGGCACGACCCTTGTCGATGCCCTAGCCGGTGGCGAAGGCAGCGAGTGGTGGCGTGCGAGGGTGAAAGGAGCCACAGCCTCCGGCGCCGCCCGCGCCGGCGCCGGAGGTGTAGAGGACTTACCCCTGGTGGGGCGCAGAGACGAGCTGGAACAACTCCTTTCTCTCTGGGGAGAAGTCTCCCAGGTGGCGCCTGGAGAGCCGGGGGCCGGAGCGATCGTCTGGTTGGTGGGTTCCGACGGAGCCGGCAAGTGGCGCCTTGTGCACGAACTTGCCGCACGCGCTCGGCTCGGGTCTGCACCACCGGTTCACTTGGCTGTGCGTTGGCGCAACCCCAGTGAATCGCGACCCGGAGGCGCAATCCTAGAATGGCTAGCGCACTGGCTCGAGCTGCCCCCGGGAACCGCGCCCGGACCGCACGAGTTGGAGCGTCTCCTCCAACACGCGCCGCCGGATGCCGCGCGCACACTCTTCGCCGCCCTCAGTCCCACCGGAGATGCGGAACTGGATGGCTCCGTTCCCGTCGCCCTGGGCACTTGGGCAAAATCTCTGTCCCAGGAACAACCACTGCTCCTCGTCCTCGACGACATGCAGCGCGCGGGCGCAGTGACATACGAAGCACTATCGAAGTTCCTGGGCCGACTAACCAGCGGCCGTATCATGGTTGTGCTCTCCTGCCGTGAGGACGTTCCCGCCGACGAACCGGAGCTGTTTGAAAACCTGTGGACGCTGCTGGAGCGACGCTCACGTGAAGGGCAAGGCCGGGAGATGTCGATCCGGCGAATACAGCTGGGACCCGTGGATGAAGCGGCCCTAGCAGAATTAGTGGCCCTGCTTTTCCACCGCTCAACGCCTCGCAAACGCATCGCCCGTGCCCTTTGGAATTCCTCCGGCGGCAATCCAGGGTTGGCCTCGGAAGTCCTACGTGAGTTGGTGCGCAGGGGAGAAGCGGTTCCCGCGGGAGACGACGACGGGAAGCTGATGCTCCTAGTAGCACCGGATGACCTTCCCCAGCCACGCTCCCTGGACCGACTCTTGGCGGAACGCTTGTCCGTGCTTGCGGCCGAAGATCGCACGTGGCTTGAGCGCTTGGCTGTCCTGGGCGGGCGCATTGATCCAGCCCTGTTGCTCTTGACGGGTGTCGCGGCCACCCACGCCGAACTCGACCCGGTACTCGGTCGGCTCGTGCGCCTCGGTTGGCTCTTGCCCATCGGCAACCGCTATCGTTTCGAGCGTCCGGCCCTACGCGACGCTGTCTACCGTGGCCTTTCCCAGGGACGCCGCGCCCGACTGCACCTAGATATTGCCCACGCCTTGGAAGATGCCGGCAGCGACTCGACCGACGACGCCTTCACACGGGCCTATCACCTGCGTATGGCGAGGGAAGATGAGGAGCTGCTGGCCTACCTCTTGCCCTTGATCAAGCGCTTACGCTATCGAGCTTCCGCCGAGCGCTTGTTTACCCTGTCGGTATGGGGACTCGATGCCCTCGATGTGCTTGCGTCGACACCGGAACACGATACCTACCGACTGACGCTCCTTGAGGACGCCAGTGACGCTGCCGATCGTCTCGGACGACGCGAGGCCCAGCGCCGACTTCTGGATCGCTTGACGGACCTGGAACTAGACCCCGCGCGCATGCCCCTGCTTGCTGCGCGTGTATATCTCTTGCACGGGCGCTACGCAGGGAGCACGGGTCAGCTCGGACTGGCACGCGGCATGTTCCGCAACGCGCGTGAGTTCGCCTTCGCTGCCCACGACGATGCCCTGATTTCAGAATCCACGCGGCGGCTAGCCCACGTCCAGGGTCAGGTAGGCGAATTGGTTGCCGCACAGGGACTGGCCGAACGTGCACTCCTGACCGCCACGACTCCAGATCAGACGGCCCTGGCGGAACTCGAGTTAGCTGTCTTCAAGCTCCTCGACGATCGCATCGAGGACGCGCTCGAGGGCGTCGACCGAGCCTTCGCTGCCCTACGGGAAACCGATGAGGTTCACCACGGCATCCAAGCCCAAGCCTATCTGGTGCGCTGCCGTGCATGGCGTGCTGCCGGTCGACCGGACCGGGCCAACGCCGCCATTCGGCGCAGCCTGAAACTCGCGCGCCGCGCCGGTGAAGGGCAGTTGGAATCCGAGGCCCACGCGCGACTCGGGGTCAGCCTAGTGGACCTGGATCGCGCCGAAGAAGCCGAACAGGAACTGCGTGACGCCCTACTTTCATCGGACGAGATTGAAGACCGCCGTGGCCAGGTGCTTGGCAACGTCTTCCTGGCGATGTTGCTCTGGGAAGAAGACGATGTCTCTGCGCGAGCTGGCTTGGTTCTTGCTATCCGCCAAGCCACCGACGTCGGGTTCTACCGTGCGGAGGCGCTGGCACGGGCAATCTTGGCTCGACTCGAACACGCCCATGGGAACCTCGCCGCCGCGGATCGCGAGAGCGAGCTGTCCTTTACCCTGATGGAGAGCCACGGTTCCGAACTCGGGGATCGCATCGCGATCACGGGGACACGCGCCATGGTGCTTAACTCGATCCAGCGCGGATGGGAGTCACGCTCCATCGTGCGGGCTCTACGGCGCCGCATGCGCCAGGCCAATCGCCGCCTGACCGATCGCTCCCTGCAACGCAACCAGCGCGTTTACTCTACGGATCTGCTCGAGGCTGTGCTGTCCCCCGAGGGGCACATATTCCCGCGGGCCAAGCGATCGTCGGTACGGGACGACAGTACTTTTGATGACGAGTGAGGCCGGCTAGCCAGGCGTCTCTTCGGCGCGGGGCTCGGTCTATTCACTCGGCCCCTTCCCGCCCGGCGCCCTCCCACTCGGCGCTTTCGTCAAGAGGTGGACGCAGTAGCCGAGGATCCACAGGCAAGAGGTCGCCACGTGTGCAATGACCCAAACCTGCCGCCAGTTCTGGTCGACGGCGGTCTGCACTAAATAGCCCGAGGCGACCATCGGGAAGAACAGGGTCATCAGAAACAGCCCCGTGCGACGGCGCTTCGGGAATCCGAGGCGAACCCGCACCCAAATGTGGCTCTTCCAAACCAATGCCACGGTGAAGATCAAGAGTGGTGCTAACAGGATGTGCCAGTGCTCTAGGCTCGGCTGCAGGCGGTGGTTCACGTTTACGGCCAAGCTGAAATCGTCCTCGTCCGGACGCACGAAGTAGCGCATCCAGCCATAGACCAGGCCCGTTCCTCCCACCAGAAGATTGGCCAGGTGATTCCAACGCGCTTCGCCCCGTGTCATTCGTTCAACACTCCAACTGTAGTAGAAACCCTAGTGAAGCCTTCCGCACTTGGGCGGAGGGCCTATAGCCGACCTCTAGTAAGACGCCGATGGAAATCAGCGAACGGCGGACTCGCTCTTGTCCGCCTCCCGAACAACTTGATGCAAGGCCAAGACCTGACGCGCGGCGCGCACCGTTGCCGTCGCCGTCATGCTTGCCCCTGAGACGCCTCGAATACCACGGCCAAGGGCAAAATTCTTGTCCAGCACTCGCCCGTGCAATTGGGCATAGAATCCAGCGCGCGGTATGTACTCTTCAGGTTCCGCGAAGGCCAAGATCTCCACGCGTCGAATCTTCTGGTTAGGGTCCACAACGATCATCAGCGTCTCACGCTTCGACCGTACACGGTGGCTATCAAAGTAGGCCACACCGATCACCTTGCCCTTGGCATTGCGCGCGGTGTAAGCGTGCACAACTCGGGTGCCGATCTTGTGACCTGCTAACTTGGATGCGCGCTGTTCCTGTTCCGCATTCAGATAAACAGTGGTGCGCGTCACCTCAGCCTCCTGAAAGGCCAAGTCCAGGGCTTCTTCCACGCTCAGGAAGATCTTGCCGCCACTTCTGAGGGCACCACTTCTGAGGGCACTACTTCTGAGGGCACTACTGCTGGGGGCGCCACTCGCAGGCGCCCCGTTCGAGAAGGCATGACTTCGGGCTACCGCGACCTGTCCAAGGATGACCGACAAGGTCAGTACCAGGAGCAGTAGATTGACGCGGCGCAGGACCCTTAGACGATGATTGGGTTGCATAGCCTGGGGACCCTAGAAGCTGTAGCCGATTTGCAGGTTCCACCGATCAGCGGTGGGGCCATCGTAGTCCTGGTAGTCGAGTTTGAAGACGACGTGATCTATCGGCTGGTAGTGCAGACCCATCGTAATAATCTCCAGATCGTTCGATTCAGCAGAGCTGAAACCCGTGGGGACCTCCGCCTGGGTATCGATCCTCTCATAGCGCAGGAAGGGATAAAGGGCCGCACCACACGGCTCTTCCATGAGCTGAAGTACATCGTAGCCACCCTCGACGTAGAAGCCTTCGAGCTCCTCACCAACGGAATCGGCTCCGGTGAATCCATTTGCCGCGTTGAGCTCTGCCACGTCATCGACGCTCGCCATGGCGTAGAGCGCGCGCAGCCAAAGGCCATCCGCCTTCCACTCTGCGTGGGCTTCGAGGATGCTCGTGCCCGTGCCATCCAGGCGGGCGTCATCTTGACCGGAGTCGCCAACGTAACCGGATACGCCTGCGAGCAAGCCGGGGGTACCGACATAGTCCATGCGCGCCGTCACGGCCAGGTCATTGGCCAGGGCCTTGCTTCCCTTTTGACGACCGCCACGCAGGCCGGAGTCGCTGAAACCCATGCCATCAAAGCCGTTCAACACGTAGGCGCGGTAGGCGAAGTCGCCCGACTCACCGAAGACACCGGCACCGTTTTCGCGCCAGGTTGTCGGAATGATGCGTGACTCGGTCAGGGGGCGTTGGGCACCAAGATAGGTGTCGGGCTCGTGCTGTTCGTTGAGGAACCCCATGGGATGCAGGATCAGCCCGAAGCGTCCGTTGAGGGCCGGGTCGTGCAGATAGTCAAGGTGCGCGAACTCCAGGAAGATCTCGTCCGCATGTTCGATCTCGATCTCCGTGTTCAACAGCCACTTATCCGAGAAGCGGTAGCCGAAGTAGAGAACGGCACGCTTGGCATCAAATTGATTGCTTTCGCCCTGGAAATCGTCAAGTTTATTGCGTCCGCCCTGGAAATCGTCATAGACGAACTCACCGTAGCCACCGATGGAGAGCCCTTCTGTGACCTCATAGATCTTCGAAGCAGCCGGGCCTAACCCGTGGTGAGACTCACCCGACGGCGGAGCCAATCCGCCCAAGTCGAAGTTCTCCTGTGTCGCCGCCAGGGCCTCAATGCGCATGGCGAGCTCGGCATTCTCCGCCTCAAGCGCCTTCAAGCGTTGAAGCACATCTTCCTGATCGTTGCCATCGTTGACCCCCAGAAGAAACGCTAGAAGGGTGAGAGTATGCAAAGTGATCATTGCTGTTGAACTTCTTTGAAGTGAAGCCGGATAGCGGCGCTAAGAGCTCTGGTTCGGCCACGCAGACCGCTCGTGGCGTGCGCATCCAAGGGTGAATTTGTACGTGTGGAGTCGACGGGGACCAGGAAGACAGCTTCCACCCCCGGCATCTGTTCAGCGAGGGCGAGTCCTTCTTCGGGACCCATCACAAAAAAAGCCGTGGCCAGGGCATCCGCGTCGAGGGCCGCCTGGCACCAGACGCTTGCGCTGGATTGCGCCCAGCGCGGATTGCCCCCGCGACTCTCCAGGTGCGCGGGGTATCCGCTACGGGGATCGAGGATGTGTCCGATGGCCTGACCATCCACATCGCGAAGCCGTTCAGAGTTCCCCGTGGTGGCGAGCGATCCAGAGTCGAGCACGAGGTTCAGCACCAGCCTCTGACGCGCACGCGGGTCGGCAACGGACAGCAGGAAGGGTCGGCCATCGGAAAGCAGGGCTAGTTGCCCCCCCATGTCGATGCTCGCCCGGCCTGCGCCGCTATTCGCCAGCGCCACAAGGGCCAGCTCCAGTCCAGCGCCCTTCCCAAAGCCGCCTTCCTCCAGGCGCAGGTGTTCGTTCCGCCGGGACACACTGTTGCCCTGTAACAACAGTTGATCCAAGCCCCCGCACTTCAACAGCTCGTCCACCAAGTCGGCATCCGCGACTCGGCCGGAACCGCGCAGGTCCCAGGCATCAATGAGCGCGCCAATCCCGGGATCAAACGCGCGCTGGGTACGCCGCGCCAACTCGACCGCCCGACCCAGCTCAAGTGTCGTCGCACCCGATAGCTCCAGGGTTTGCCCCACCGGCAGCCTGTTGAATTGCGCAAGCTCCGTGTCTTCGCGCCAGGTGGAAAGCCTCGCTTCCGTTTCCTCCAGGGCACAGAGGGCGGCTTCGCTGGAAACCAGGGCCGCGGCGCGATCCTGTCCCCAGACACGTAGGGTCGCGAGTGTTCCCATGGAAGCGACCTTGCGCTCAACGATGGGTTCACCTGCAGCTAGAGCCCGGGCAGAGCCCAGTCCATAGTCAGATGAGTCGGCTGCAGTCGCGCCCCCACGGCAGGCCGATGCCGATAGGACCAGGGCAAAAAGAAAGACACCGACAGCTCCCCTGAGCCTTGAGGTCTCCGAGCCCTGGCCCTGTATTGAATTGCCGGAAAGCAGCTGCATGCGCTGCATTCAAATGAGACTAGGTCTCAATCGCAATAGCACAGTTCGCTTTTATTGAACCTCAGCCCCGATTCTTCCGGGAGACCTGAGCCTCTCCATCTCTGGCCTCGGGCCCGCGTCCGAGCACTTTTTCAAGAGTCCAGCCCAACCCGTGGAGCCACCCGGCGGCGCCACCATAGGCACGAATTCGACGCCAATCCTCACGCCAGGTCGGGGCGGGATTCCCCGTGGACCTCAAGCCAGCGCCATAGGCCCGCAAGAAACGCAGTGAATCCCCCCGCGTCAAGAAAGGTGCACCACGGTCTTCACGCCTTCGCACAGCACGGGCAAAACGCAGTAGGTTGCGCCGCCGAGTGCGTGAAGCGAGCCCTGGGACAAATCGTGATCGATCCAGGTCGATCACCTGCGCGGCCGGGTCCGCCCCCTCTAGGGCCTCGACTGACAGCAGTAAATTGCGCGGGTGAAGATCCGCATGCACAAAGCCAGAGCAGTGCAGACGGCCGATCAGCTCCCCCACCGCATCCACGCTCCTCCGCCAGCCGGCGAGCTGCCCCTGGCCCGCACGCCGGGCTTCCATCAGGACGGCCAAGTCCTTGACCCCCTCCACTCGGCGCGTAATCAAGGCAAGCTGCCAACCGAATGGATGCATGCGAATCGCCCGGGCCGCCAAGACTTCGGGCGTGGGAAGGCCCTCCGAACGGAGACGGGCGGAGAGTATGAGCTCCTTGAACGGCCGTTGGGGATCCCCGTAGCGCTCGCCCGTTGCGACGCGCAGTAAGCCACCGTGGGTGAAGCGTCGCACAACCGCACGCGAACCGTCGGCCAGGGGAAACTGCAGGAGCCGTGTGCGACCGGACAAGTCGCTCGCCTCCAGACTCTCGCCACCATCGGGACCAAACCCGGCACCAAGTACATCCGACCGGAGAGACTCAAGAACGGCGAGCACACCAACACTGCCCTCAATGACTCCATAGCCGCTGGGCAGGCTCTCAAGGATCGGCCAGGAGGTCATGGAGCTGGACGGATCAAGGCGCCCCGGAGGAAGAGAGCGCGGGGAAGGTCGCCGGCGGGCCGGAGACCCGGGAAAAGGCCGTGCTCGGGACAAGACGCGAAGAACACTTGGTTCGCTCAACAACGCGACGGCTTCGTCGTGTTGTTGAGCACGGGTGTCCTGTTTACCGGGCCGAGTACCAGGGTGCCGGAGTCGTGGTCCTAGGACAGACTCCAGCGAGCAGTGCTAGAGACCGGCGCCAAAGCTGCCGAATTCTTCGGCGGGCTGCTTGGTTTCGGCAGCAGGCTCAGGCTCACGAGCCGTCTCGACGACGGGCTCAGGGGCAGGAGCCATCTCAACGATGGGCTCAGGGGCAGACTCCTTCTTGGGTGCTGCCTTATTGGCCGCGCGCTTCGGCTTGGGCGCCGGTTCATCACCAGCAACACCCGCACCAAATCCGGGACCGGGGTCCACCGGAGCAGCCGGTTCCGCGGGGGTCGGCTTCGACTCCGGAGCCGTAGGGGCAGCGGGACGACGCTCCTCTCGACGAGGTTCCCGCTCGCCACGGCCACCGCGTTCGGGACGATCACTGCGTTCGGGACGATCACTGCGTTCGGGACGATCACTGCGTTCGGGACGATCACTGCGTTCGGGACGATCACTGCGTTCGGGACGATCACTGCGTTCGGGACGATCACTGCGTTCGGGACGATCACTG
>JBLHLB010000009.1:0-40334 GCA_047618505.1 Planctomycetota bacterium | reverse complement strand
ATCCAAAGGAAGTTGAAGAGTTGCACGCTGCTGGAGTGGAGCGCATCTACACGCCTGACGACGGGCGTGCCATGGGGCTGCAGGGGATGATCGACGACCTCCTCCGGCGCTGTGACTACTCGACAACAGAAAAGGGGCTCAACGGCCAAGTCGATCGCGTCCCAGAGCGCGATCCTGGCGCCATCGGACAGCTGATCAGCTTGGCGGAAAACGAGCCGACCCTGGTCGACGCCCTGCGCGGGCAACTGAAACGCCTGACCGGCAGCCGCAGCGTCCCTGTCCTCGGCATCACGGGCACGGGCGGATCTGGCAAATCGTCCCTGGTGGACGAGCTAGTGCGCCGTTTCCTCCAGGAGTTCACGGACAAGACTCTGGCGGTCATCTCCGTCGATCCCTCGAAGCGCAAATCCGGCGGCGCGCTCCTGGGCGATCGCATTCGCATGAACGCCCTGGACAGCCCGCGCGTCTACATGCGCTCCCTCGCAACGCGTCAGTCGAACCTGGCCCTATCACGCCATGTGCAGGACGCCATTGACATCTGCAAGGCCGCCGGCTTCGACCTCATCATCGTGGAGACCTCCGGCATTGGGCAATCCGACACGGAGATCATGGAGCATTCGGATGTTGCGCTCTATGTAATGACTTCGGAGTACGGTGCTGCGACTCAGCTCGAGAAGATCGACATGCTCGACTTCGCGGACATGATCGCGATCAACAAATTTGACAAGCGCGGCAGCCTCGATGCCCTGCGTGACGTGCGCACTCAATACAAGCGCAACCACAAGCGTTTTGATGACGCCGTCGAAGACATGCCGGTGCACGGCACGATCGCCTCCCAGTTCAACGACCCCGGTACAAGTCGCCTCTACCGCGACTTGATGAATGTCATCGCGGAAAAGACTTCGGCCCCTCTACAGTCGTCCTTCGACCTGGAGGCGGGTGCCCACCGCGATCGTTCGATTCTGCCGCCGGATCGCACGCGCTACTTGGCAGAGATCGCCGAGGGCTCGGACGCTATCGAGGCCCGTCTTGCCACGGAGGCCGCCATCGCGCGCAGACTCTACGCCGTCCGTGGGGCAATTGACGCCCTGCGTGCCGGTGAAGCCAGCGGCAAGGATGCGGGAGAAGTCATCGACTTCGTCCGGGAAATAGACGCGCTGGAGGGAGACTCCCCCGCCGTGCTTGAGCTCGTCCAGCTCTACGGCAAGTTTGAATCGCGACTCTCCCACGATAGCCGTGAGCTCCTACTTGGTTGGCCTGCGATGCGTGCTCGCTACCTGGCGGAGAAGTACGAGTTCAAGGTGCGCGACCGGGTCATCAAGCTGGACCTCTGGACGACAACGCTGTCGCACCAGCGAATCCCAAAGGTCTCCATGCCGACCTATCGTGACTGGGGCGATCTGTTGAACTGGTTGACCCGTGAGAATGCGCCGGGTCTCTACCCCTTCACTGCCGGTGTATTCCCCCTCAAACGCGAAGGCGAGGACCCCGCACGCATGTTCGCCGGAGAAGGCGGGCCGGAGCGCACGAACCGGCGCTTCCATTACGTGTCACGCGGAATGCCGGCCAAGCGACTTTCGACTGCCTTTGACTCGGTCACGCTCTACGGCGAAGACCCCGAAGTGCGGCCGGACATCTATGGCAAGGTCGGCAACTCCGGTGTTTCGATCTGCACTTTGGACGATGCCAAGAAGCTCTATTCGGGCTTCGATCTGGCGGATCCGAAGACTTCGGTGTCCATGACGATCAACGGCCCGGCGCCCATGGTCCTGGCCTTCTTTCTGAACGCCGCTGTTGACCAGGGCTGCGAGAAGCACATCAAGCGCGAGGGTCTGGAGGCCGAGGTCGATGCAAAGATCGACTCGATCTTTGCCACCAAGAAGATGGAACGCCCGCGCTATCAGGGCGACCTGCCCGAGGGCAACGATGGTCTTGGCCTGATGCTCCTGGGCGTCACCGGCGACGAGGTCCTGCCTGCCAAGGTCTACGCCGAGGTGCGTGCGGAAGTTCTGAGCCAGGTGCGCGGAACAGTTCAGGCCGACATCCTCAAGGAAGACCAAGCCCAAAACACTTGTATCTTCTCGACGGAATTCGCCCTGCGCATGATGGGCGATATTCAGGAGACTTTTGTGCGCGAGGCCGTGCGCAATTTCTACTCCGTGTCGATCTCCGGTTACCACATCGCCGAAGCCGGCGCGAACCCGATCACGCAGCTAGCCTTCACCCTCTCGAACGGCTTTACCTTTGTCGAGTACTACCTGAGTCGCGGGATGGACATCGACACGTTCGCCCCCAACCTCTCCTTCTTCTTTTCCAACGGATTGGATCCGGAGTACTCGGTGATCGGCCGCGTCGCGCGCCGCATCTGGGCGCGGGCCATGCGCGAGAAGTACGGTGCCAACGAACGCAGCCAGAAGCTCAAGTACCACATCCAGACGTCCGGACGCTCCCTGCACGCCCAAGAGATCGCCTTCAACGACATTCGGACGACCCTGCAGGCGCTCTATGCGCTGAATGACAACTGTAACTCTCTGCACACGAATGCCTACGACGAGGCCATTACGACCCCCACAGAGGAGAGCGTGCGGCGCGCACTGGCGATTCAGTTGATCATCAATAAGGAGCTCGGTCTCGCGAAGAACGAGAACCCGCTCCAGGGATCCTTCATCATCGAGAAACTCACCGATGTGGTCGAAGCGGCAGTGCTTGAGGAGTTCCGCCGCATCTCCGAACGCGGCGGAGTTCTCGGAGCAATGGAACGCATGTACCAGCGCTCAAAGATCCAAGAGGAGTCGCTCTACTACGAAGAGAAAAAGCACTCCGGTGAGCTCCCGGTGGTTGGCGTGAACACCTTCTTGGATGCCGAAGGTTCACCTACGATCATCCCCGAGGAGATCATTCGTTCCACGACCGAAGAGAAGCAATATGCCATCGCCTCGCGCGAAGCTTTCCAGGCGCGCAACACGGATGGTTCCCAATCTGCCATGGATTCCCTATCCGAGGCGGCCCTATCGGGCGGCAACGTGTTTGATGCCCTGATGGACGCCGGCAAGGTCCTCTCCCTTGGACAAATGAGCCGCGCCCTGTTTGAAGTCGGCGGCAAGTACCGCCGCAACATGTAGCTCCGATCGAACTCCCGAGCCGCTCTCCGAGCGGTTTCCTTGATGCCTTGAGATTCGACGCGCGGGCGTCGCACGCCAATGACAAGTCCTAACCCTAGTCCCGGCGCAACTTGGCGCGCCCGGGTCGAGAAGGAGCTCGCCGGCGCGTCCTTTGACGACCTCCTGCTCTCCACCCTTGCGGGCGGTATCTCCGTCGATCCCCTGGGACCCGACGTGGAAGAAATCGCCGACGCGGCGGGCTTCCCCGGACTCGGACGGCAGGTACGCGGAGGTCGTTGCACGGGCCCCCTCGGAGGAACCCTGTGCGCGCCGCTGCGGGATGAACCGCTGCCAGAGGATCTCAATCAGGCCCTCCTGGAGGATCTCAAGAACGGTGCCCCCGCGGTTCACATCGCCCTGGACCGTGGAGCGCGCCTTGGGGATGCGGGACCGCAGGCTGCGTCAAGCGATCGTGGGCTGCTGTTGGGTACCCGCTCGAACCTGGCGCATGCACTTCGGGATGTCCGGCGCGATGCCGTTGAGCTCACCTTCGACGCAGGCGCAAACGCTCGCCCCCTACTCCAGCTGCTCATTGCAACGGAGGCAGGCGAACAGCCCGGGACCTATGAACTGGGACACGACCCTCTCGCGGCGTTGGCCACAGACGGAGCACTGCCGGGATCTCTTGCGAGCGCCTGGGACGACGCGGTCGACCTCATTGCCCAGGCGGAAACCAAGTGGCAACTACGCCCCCTATCCATCGATTCGCGTCCCTTCCACGAGGCCGGCTGTGACATGTTGTTGGAGCTAGGATTGCTCCTGGCCAGTGGCGCCCAAATGCTGCGCGAACTTGAGACCCGCGGCGTGACGCCTGAAATCGCAGCACAACACGTAACCCTACGATTGGCCCTAGCGCCGGACGTCTTCCCCTCCCTCGCACTTCTGCGGGCGGCGCGCTTGACCTGGACGCAGTTGCTCCACAGTTGCGGCGTTTCGACTCCGCCCCCGACACGCATCCACGCCTTCGAAGGCGCGCGATCCCTTTCGAAGCGTGATCCTTGGATCAACATTCTCCGCACGACGACCCTGACCTTCGCGGCGCAAACTGGCGGCGCGGACATCTTCACGCCGCTCACCTATGACCGTGCCCTCGGCGTGCCCGGTCAACTCGGGCGACGCGTTGCGCGCAACACGCCCAATATTCTTGCACTTGAAGGACACGTCCAGCGAGTGATCGATCCCGCCGGTGGCAGCGGTCACGTGGAAGCCTTGACCGACTCGATCGCTCGCGGTGCCTGGGCAGTGCTGCAGAGTGTCGAAGCCAACGGTGGCATCTCGGTTGGTCTGCTCGACGGGAGTATTCAGGCGCGCATTGCAGAGAGCCACGCTGCACGTCGTCAGGACATCCTCGCGGGTCGCCCCAAGCTCGTTGGCGTTTCCCTCTATCCCCCCGCCGAGGTCGCAATACCCGCCGGACCGCATCCGCTGACGCATCTGGCCCGGGACGTGGGTGATGCGGCCGACATCGACCTTGCGACCGCTAGCCAAGACCTCGATCGCGGTGCATCCGCGAGCTGCAGCCCGCTCCCGCGTCAACGCGACGCCGCCCCCTTCGAGGAAGAGGGCTTCGGGCCCCTTGAGCCCAAGGCAATGCCCGCGGCGAAGGCAGCGAAGAAGCAGGAAGTCGTCCGATGAGTAGAGTTCCCGACCTTTCAACGCTTTCCTTCGACGACGCTGCCAAGCTCTGCCCTGCGGCAAATTCGGCGACCTGGGCACAGGCTGCTGACGGAATGGCCGACACTTCGGCGACGCCCGAAGGTATCGATCTCAAGCGGCTCTATCAGGCTTCCGACAAGGACGATCTCACACACCTGAATGGCGCCCCTGGCAGCGCACCCTTCGCCCGCGGCCCCTACAGCACCATGTACGTGCGTCGGCCCTGGACCGTGCGGCAGTACGCGGGATTCTCCACGGCCGAGGAGTCCAATGCTTTCTATCGTCGCAATCTCGCGGCGGGGCAGCGCGGACTCTCGATCGCCTTCGACCTGGCTACGCACCGTGGATATGACTCGGACCACGAACGCGTCTCCGGCGACGTGGGCATGGCCGGTGTGGCGGTGGACTCGATCGCCGACATGCGCGTGCTCTTCGACGGCATCCCCTTGGGGGAAATGTCCGTTTCCATGACCATGAATGGCGCGGTGCTTCCGGTCCTGGCGCTCTATATCGTTGCGGCTGAGGAACAGGGCGTGCCACTCGACAAGCTCAGCGGGACCATCCAGAACGATGTTCTGAAGGAGTTCATGGTGCGCAACACCTACATCTTCCCGCCGGGGCCCTCCATGCGAATCGTGGCGGATATCTTCCGCTTCACGGCCGAGAAGATGCCCCGTTACAACTCGATTTCGATCTCCGGCTATCACATGCAGGAGGCCGGGGCGACGCTAGATCTCGAATTGGCCTATACCATCGCCGACGGGGTCGAATACGTGCGAACGGGCATCGCAGCAGGGCTAGATGTGGACGCTTTCGCACCGCGTTTGTCATTCTTCTTCGCCACCGGCATGGACTTCTTCATGGAGGTCGCCAAGCTCCGGGCAGCGCGCATTCTGTGGAGTAAGCGCCTGGCTGCCTTTGGTCCAAAGAACCCTAAATCGTCCATGCTGCGCACCCACTGCCAGACCTCCGGATGGTCGCTGACGGCCCAGGATGTCTACAACAACGTGGTGCGCACCTGTCTCGAGGCGATGGCGGCGGTGCACGGCGGGACGCAGTCTCTGCACACGAATTCCTTCGATGAGGCCCTGGCCCTCCCCACGGATTTTTCTGCTCGCATCGCACGCAACACGCAGCTTTTCCTGCAGCACGAGGCGGGCGCGACACGCGCCATCGACCCCTGGGGTGGCAGTCATTTCGTGGAGCGCTTGACCAATGACCTAGTCACGCGCGCCGAGAAGCACATCGCCGAAATCGACGAGCTCGGCGGCATGACGAAGGCCATCGAACAGGGCCTGCCGAAGCTGCGTATCGAAGAGGCCGCCGCCCGCGCCCAAGCCCGCATCGATTCAGGCTCCCAGGCCATCGTCGGCGTCAACCGCTGGCGGCCCGAACACGAGGTCCCGATCGAGGTCCACAGGGTCGACAACGCTGCCGTCCGAGCCAAGCAAATCGAGCGCCTCGAGAAACTGAAGGCCAGCCGTAACGCCACCCAGGTCGATTTCACCCTGGCTGCGCTTACCGCCGCAGCCGCATCGGAGGAGGGCAATCTCCTTGCCCTTTCCATCGATGCCGCCCGGGCCGGGGCCACCGTGGGCGAAATGACAAGCGCCCTCGAAAAGGTCTTCGGGCGTCACCAGGCTGTGATCCGTACCATCTCAGGGGTGTACGCAGGGGAATTAAGAGCAGACGACGGTCGAGCCGACGAGGTTCGCGCAGCGGTGGAGGCCTTCCTCGTAAGGGAAGGCCGACGCCCGCGCATCCTCGTGGCCAAAATGGGCCAGGACGGACACGACCGCGGACAGAAGGTCGTCGCCACGGCATTCTCCGACCTGGGCTTCGATGTGGACATCGGTTCGCTCTTCCAAACTCCGGCGGAGACTGCGCGGCAAGCCGTCGAGAACGATGTGCACGTCGTTGGGGTGAGTTCCCTCGCCGCGGGTCACTTGACCTTGGTACCCGAGCTGAAGTCAGCCCTAGGGGAGCTCGGACGCAAGGACATCGCTGTAGTCGTGGGCGGAGTCGTTCCGCCCCAGGACATTCCGGCACTCCTGGAGGCCGGCGCCCTCTTGGTCTTCGGGCCCGGAACGGTCATCGCCGAAGCTGCCCTTGAACTCCTCGGTAAGCTCAAGGGTACGGATTGATCCATGGCAAGCCCGCCGAATCTCGACACCTTGATCGCTGGAGTTCGCGCCGGTAATCGCGCGCTCTTGGCCCAAGCGATCACCCTTGTGGAGAGTCGTCGCGATGCAGATCGCGCATCCGCAGAAGCATTGATCGAAGCGCTCATGCCTGAGACCGGCGGCGCCCACCGCATCGGAATTTCCGGTGTTCCAGGCGTCGGCAAGAGCACCTTGATCGAAGCCCTCGGCTGCAAGCTCACGGCGGCGGGTAAGCGCGTTGGCGTCCTTGCCGTCGATCCCTCCAGCACCGTTTCTGGCGGCAGTATCTTGGGCGACAAGGCGCGCATGGGCCGGCTAGCCCAGGACGACAACGCCTTTATTCGGCCCTCCCCCACGGCCACGACCTTGGGTGGTGTCGCGCGCCGCACAAGGGAGTCCATGCTGGTGCTCGAGGCCGCGAACTTCGACGTGATCTTGATCGAAACTGTCGGCGTCGGCCAATCGGAAACGGTCGTGGCCGAGATGGTCGATAGCTTTCTGGTGCTACTTCTGCCGGGCGGCGGTGACGAGTTGCAGGGCATCAAGAAAGGCATTCTGGAACATGCGGACCTTGTGGCTGTAAACAAGGCCGATGGGGAACGCCTGCCCATGGCACGCGAGTCAGCGCGTGCCGTTTCCTCCGCCCTGCGCTACGCACGCCGTGAACAAAGCGCCTGGAGCCCTCGATCGCTGCTCGTCAGCGCGCAAACCGGCGACGGCCTGGAGGAGCTTTGGTCCGCCCTCGAAGAACACCGCAGTAGCCTGCTGGAATCCGGCGAGATGCAGCGACGGCGCGTCGCCCAACTCGAGGCCTGGCTCGATGCCCTTTGCGAGGAGCGTCTTCTGGATCTATTCCGTGCCAACTCCGACGTCAAGGCGGCCCGGGCTAGCCTCCTCGGGGAGATCGCCGCGGGGCAAAAGGGCACATCCGTCGCAGCTGATGAGCTCCTGAGCCGATTCCTCACGCCAGATTAAGCCCGGGAAGTTGATGGCCCCAGAGCCGCTGGCTGTGCTTTGTGGTTTTACCTATCCCATGGGGGGATCCGCCAGCGAATCTCAATCGGGGGAGCTATCCTGGTGGGGTCTCTCCCTCCGGCCCCAATCGGCCGAGAGTGGAGAGAGATCCGCCTCCGCACTGCCGAGCCCCTCGCTCCCTCCCTTTCAGCCGTATGCGTCGATTCGTCACCCCGCGCAACTTGCGCGCACTGGTCCCCGCAAGCCTCCTCGTTCTCGGCGGCATTGGCGTCGCCCTTGGAGGCGATGAGCGCCCCGACCTTTTTCGTCAGCTTCGCCAAGAGCTGCCGACCCCCAACACCTACCGCACCGCCAGTGGCGCGCCCGGCCACGAGTACTGGCAACAGCAAGTCGACTACATCATCGACGTCGAACTCGATGATGAGGCCAAGCGCCTGACGGGCTCCGAGGAGATCCGCTACCAGAACAACTCGCCCGACACGCTGAAGTACCTGTGGGTTCAGGTCGATGCGAACATTTACGGGCCAGATTCCCACGCCGTTCTCTCGGGTCTCGCGCCGTCCATGGACTCCATGTCTTTTGACCGTATGCGCAGCACTCTGGCTCGTCAGCGCTGGGATGGCGCCGCGGAAATCTCCCGCGTCGTTGATCAGACCGGCGCGGAACTGAAGCACACCATTGTCGACACGATGATGCGTATCGATCTCCCCCGTCCCCTGAAGTCCGGCCAGGACTTCTCCTTCGGGATCGACTGGACCTACGAAATCAACGACTCGAAGCTCGTCAGCGGCCGTACCGGCTACGAGTACTTCGAAGAGGACGACAACCGACTCTATGAGATCGCGCAGTGGTTCCCGCGCCTGTGCGCCTACACAGATTACGAAGGCTGGCAGAACAAGGAATTCCTGGGCCGTGGCGAATTCACCCTGGAGTTCGGCGACTACCTCGTGCGCATCACCGCGCCCGAGGATCACGTCATCGCCTCCACGGGAATGCTGCAAAACCCCGCGGAGGTTCTGACCGCGGACCAACAGGCTCGCCTCACCAAGGCCGAGACCTCGGACAACCCGGTTTTCATCATCACCCCCGAGGAGGCCGAGAACAACGAAGCCTCGCGCGCTCGCGGTAAGAAGACCTGGGTCTACAAGGCCGACAACGTGCGCGACTTCGCCTGGGCCAGCTCACGCAAGTTCATCTGGGATGCCATGTTGATGACGGTGCCCATCAGCGGCGACAAGACCTGGGCCATGTCCTACTACCCGAATGAAGCGGAGCCCATGTGGAGCAAGTTCTCCACCCATGCCGTCGCCCAAACGGTAGACGTCTACTCCGAGCACGCCTTCCCCTACCCCTACCCCGTGGCCATATCGGTCAATGGCCCCGTCGGCGGCATGGAGTACCCGATGCTGTGCTTCAACGGTCCGCGCCCAGAAAAGGATGGGACCTACTCCCTCAGGACGAAGAGCGGGTTGATCGGAGTGATCATCCACGAGGTCGGGCACAACTGGTTCCCGATGATCGTCAATTCCGACGAGCGCCAGTGGACCTGGATGGATGAGGGTCTCAATACCTTCGTGCAGTACCTCGCGGAACAGCGCTGGCAGGACGAATACCCCTCCCGCCGCGGCGAGCCCCGGGACATCGTGAGCTACATGACCTCGGAGAACTCCGTTCCGATCATGACGAACTCGGAGTCGATCCTGCAGTTCGGCCCCAACGCCTACTCCAAGCCGGCCACGGCCTTGAACGTTCTACGTGAGACCGTCCTCGGACGCGACCTCTTCGACTTCGCCTTCCGCGAGTACTCCCAGCGCTGGATGTTTAAGCGTCCCGAGCCTGCGGACCTTTTCCGCACTATGGAGGACGCCACATCCGTCGACCTCGACTGGTTCTGGCGTGGTTGGTTCTACACCACCGACTATGTCGACCTGTCGCTCACTGGGCTCTCACGCTATCGCATCGACACTCGCAACCCCGAAGTCGAGAAGGCGATCGCCCAGCGCGAGCGTGGCGAGCTGCCCCAGACCCTTGCCGCTGCCCGCAACGCGAGTATGCCCAAACGAGTGCACGCCTACCCCGAACTGGCCGACTTCTACAACACCTACGATGCCCTCGAGATCACCGGCAAGGACATCGAGGACTACGAGAAGCTTCTGGCGGGCATGGAATCGCGCGACGAAGAGCTGCTGCGCACGGAACTCAACTTCTACGTGGTCGAGATCACGAACGAAACGGGGCTGCCCATGCCGGCAATCCTGGAGTTCCACTACACCGACGGCACCACCGAAGAGCTGCGCCTCCCCGCTCAGATCTGGCAGAAGGGCAACGAGTCCATCTCCAAGCTCCACATGAGCATCAAAGAGGTCGAGAGCGTCGTCCTGGACCCCCACCATGAGACGGCCGACGCCAACCTGGCCGACAACCACTGGCCCCAGCGCATGGAGGAGGGCCGCATCCGTCTGACCACTGGTGGACGGTGGGACCGCGGCGGCTCAAACCCCATGCGGGCCGCCAGCGAATGGGAGGCCAGCCAAGCCGAAGCGGCTACCGAGGACGCCAAGCCCAAGGCTGACGGCGAGGATTGAGAACCTGTCCCAGCATGGTCTAGGGTTCCCCGGGCCGCCGTTCCGCACCCCGCGGGGCGGCGGCTCGTCCCATTCCACCCCGATTTAGCACCATTATTGAGCCGGGAATCGGCATGGATCATGGACAGGTCGCCCTGGGGGGCTACTCTGTCCGGCTCGATCGAGGGGGCGCTCCGCTGCCTACTGTCCTCGGTCCCCAAGCGTTCACCGCGAGGTCCACGATGAGTCGAGTCTGTCAAGTCACCGGAAAGGGAACCCGTTCCGGAAGCACTATTGCCCGTAAGGGTCTAGCCAAGTCCAAGGGCGGCATCGGTCTGAACACGACTGGCGTCTCCAAGCGCACCTTTAAGGTCAATGTCCAGAGCAAGCGCATCTGGGTGCCCGAGATGCAGGAATTCGTGCGCGTGCGCCTTTCGACGCGTGCTCTTCGCACAATCACGAAGCGGGGTGCATACCCCGTGCTTCTTGAAGCGGGGCTGATCAAGCCCGTGAAGAAGAAGCGGTCTTAGACTTCTGGGCGGGGGTTGCGGAGAGGGACGGTTGCTCGCTGGCGGGTGGCCGTCTTTTCGGCGTGTGGGGGTGTGGCCGGAAGTCGAAGACGGCTTCTGCTTCACGGGCTTGATCAGCCCCGCTTCAAGAAGACATTTTTTGGTCAACGGCTGACGCCGTTGAGCCAGATGAGACTTTGGGGATGCGGATTGAGGGATGGAGAGCGGGACTGGCGCCAACGGCCGGCGGCGTTGAGCGCGGGTGGGTCTTGGTTGAGACAATGGGTTGAGGGACTGGGGAGGAGAGGTTGGATTGGTGTTGAGGGGTTTGGGGATTTCTGGGGGGTTGGGTTGGGGTGGGATTGGGGGAGAGTGGGTAAATAGTTCTAGGGGGGCGGTGGATTTGTTTTGTTGGGGGGAACCACATGGGCTGGGGGATGGTCGTAGGATTGGTAGTGGATATTCCCTCACCGCATTCCCCAATGACTCCTATGCAATCCAACTTGACCCAACGGGTACTTGGTCAGGCAGCGCTTTGCGCTGCTGGACTTGTTTTTGTGGCTTCGACGGCCTCCGCTCAGACGCACCCCCTCGCACAGGAAATTGTGCCCATGAGCTTCGATTCGGGCTATGCCCAGAACGACGGGTTGGAGCCGGAGGTTGTGATTTCATTCCCTGTATTCATGGATCAATCGCCTTGGATGCGGTTGTTTTTTGAGGATGTGGTATTGGCTGGGGATCCGGCTGCTGGCACGGGGTCCATCCTGCGGGTGACTTCGTTGTTGGACGGTGGCCAGCAGCGCATGAACGCTGATCACGTAGCGCAGTGGCAAAACAGCACGGCTTACCTAAATGGCGATGCTGTGTTGGTTGAGGTTCTGGCTTACCCGGGGACCGGGACGAACCGGGTTTGGTTGGAAACCATCGCAATTGGTCTTCCGGACATTGAAGAATCGCAGTGCGGGTCCCAAGACGACCGCCTCCCCTCGAGCGATCCCCGCTCGGGTCGCCTGCTGCCCCAGGGCTGCACGGGCTGGATCATCAATGACGCCGAAGGCTGCCAGTTGACGGCTGGGCACTGCGGTGTCGCAGGCTCGAACGTCCTGCAGTTCAACGTGCCGGACTCGAACAGTAGCGGTTCGACGAATAACCCCCCGCCCGAGGATCAGTACTCGATTGATTCGAGCTCGATCCAGTCCAACGGTGGGCAAGGTATTGGCAACGACTACGCGTACTTCGGGACGTTCCCGAACTCGAACTCGGGCATGACTGCCTTCGAGACTCAGGGCAGCGCCTTCACGATTGTGAACCCCCCGACTTTCCAGAACGGTCAGCAAATTCGCATCACCGGATTTGGCGTCGACAGCGGCACGCGCAACCAGACGCAGCAAACGCACGTTGGGCCGCGCGTCAGCACGAGTCTCGGCACTGAGATGGAGTACATGACCGATACCGAAGGTGGTAACTCCGGTTCACCTGTAATCTTCGAGTCCACCGGCGATGCCGTTGGCATTCACACACACGGCGGTTGCGGTTCGAGTACGGGCAACCACGGCACCGGCATCAACCACACGGGCCTGCAGGCATTCCTTGCGAATCCCAAGGGCATCTGCAACGGGTCCACCACCGCCAACTTCACGGGCACGCCGCCCACGGGTCTGGCGCCCCTGTCGGTGGACTTCACCAACACGTCCACTGGCGGTATCACCTCCAGCATCTGGAGCTTCGGCGACGGCGGCTCCTCCAGCTCGTCCGACCCCAGCTACGTCTACAACGTGGCCGGCACCTATTCCGTCAGCCTGACGGTGACCGGCACCACCGGATCCGACACGGAAACGAAGATTGCCTACATCGTCGTTGATGCCCCGCCCACGGGCGATGCGACTTGCGCGCCCTACAACGGCACGGGTGTAAACCCCAACGTGTTCGCATGCACCTCTGAGCCGCTCATCGGCCAGATCTGGACCGCGAGCATTGACGGCGCCGCCGTCGGCGCATCCGGCCTGGTCTTCGTCTTCGGTTACGAGGACGCCATCCCCGGCGGTGCTCCTCTGGGCGTAGGTGAACTGCTGATCGATCCCAGCTCTGCTCCCGGTTTCGTGTCCTTCGGCGCGATCTTCGGCGGCACTGCCAACATCGGCGAGTCCGTCCCCAACGACACGGGTCTGATCGGTTACACGCTCAACACCCAGGCCTTCTTCAACAACGTGGGCGGCTTCGGTCTCCTCACGAACGCCATCGCCCTGACTTTCGGAACCTTCTAGGACTCTGTCAGATTCGATCCACGGGGGCCGTGGCGAGCTTGCTCGTCACGGCCCCTGTTGTGTTAACCCTCGCCTAGCGCCTTCCCGCGCTGCGTGTATGGGCTTAGAGACGGCCGAGCGCTTCGATCAAGCGGTCGATGTTGTTTGCCTGGATCGCGCTGTAGTTACTCGCACGCTCCGCTGGATTCTCGGCCGGAGTGAAGAGCACGCTGAGGACGCCCAGCTCCTTCTCAAGCGCCTCCCTAAGCTGGGGCCTTGGCTCAGCCTCCCACAGGAGGACACTGTGCACCGCATCCCCACGCCCTTCCCGCACGGCGGAAACGACGCTGGAGATGTCCTCCGAATCCGGGTCGAGATCCAGATTGACGAGATCAACGTGGTCGGCCAGGAGGTAGTCGAAGGCGGGGTGATTCGTCAGGAAGCGCACTTCAGCGGTTCTGGGCAAGACCTCCTCGCGCATACGTCTGGCGAGGGCTTGAAGCTCACGGCGCACCTCCCGAAGTCCCGCGGCGAGGACCTCTTCGGAGACGAGTCCGCGAGCACGCAGCTCGTCCCCCAGAGCTTGGGCTTGGAGCTCAAACAGCTCCGGCGACATCCAAGTGTGTCCGTCGACGCCGATGTGGTTGTGCTCGCCGCCGCCGCCGTGCACGTGGGTGACGCCGCTGTACTCTCGCCAAGACTCACGGAAGCCACCGGCTGTTTCGACGACTCGGCTGAGGGGCAGGCTCGCACCCGCCACCCACTTCTCCAACTCCGCGCCGTTAAGAACAATCAGGTCGGCGCCCTGGATGGCGAGCAACTCCTCCCTCGAGGGTTGCCAGAAAATCGGGTCGGCGCCGGGGGGCAGGGGCAGGCTGACATCGACCTCGCCGCCGCTAAGCCTGCGCACCAACCACGTCGTGGGGAAGAAGCTCGTCACCACCTGTGGATGGTCGGGCCCACCTCCGGGGACCCCCTGCGACGGCCCCGAATCAATGGACTCATCTCCTTGGGCGCAAGAGGCAACCAGGGCAAAAAGCACGTAGCTCAGGAACTGTTGAAACTTCATCGCGCTGCCAAAAGGGCTTCGATGTCGGGCAGATAGGCCCCCAGAAGGAGGGAGCCAATGAGAGCTACACAGGCACTACCGAGGAGCACGATCAGCACTTCCGCCGCAAGCAACCCCGCCACGGTTCCACGTGCGATGCCTATGCGTTGCAGAGTCTGCAACTCCTTCGAACGAATGCGGATCGAAAGACCGACCACAAGTCCCGTGAGCACGGCCGTCGAGAGCGCGATCAAAAGGGACAGGCGATCCAAGAAGTCGCGTAGCCGAAGGACGATGGCAAACAGCTCGTCGACGACCGCCCGGGCCGATACAAGCCGGTGAACTCCTCCCACCTCGACGCGAGTGCTCACCAAGGTCGCCGCCTTTTCGTCTCGCGGAAGGAAGATGATTGCCGAGAGAGGCGCTAGGTCGGGGTCGCCGTGGCCGTGGAAGCCACCGATGTTATCGGTCGTCACACGCTGTTTCTCCATGAGCGCCTGGTTCAAGACCACGCTGTCTTCGGTGCGCCCAAGGATCAGGGACTCATCCACCTCGGTAAGCGCATCCGCGTGACCGTGGAGCAGCCCCTCCAGCACCCAGGTCGTCTTGACGTCCACCAGAACCGCATCGTCTTCGGGTCCTCCGGCACGGGCTAGGACACCAACAACGGTCATCTCCAAAGCCGGGGGCTTGGCGATGTCATAGAGTTCCGTCGGATCGGAAAAGAGCGTGTCCCCCACTTCGACCCCAAGTTCCTGCGCGAGATCCGCCCCTACAACACAGTCCCCCACAAAGAGCGGCAGCGTCCCTCGTGCCGTCTGGAGAGATCGCAACTCGTAGTACTCCGGGCTCGTCCCCACCAGGGGTCGGCCGCGCGCGCTGAAGCGCAGGTGCAGGGGAATCGCCACGCCTTCTCCCCCGGGGGTCAGTTCTCTAAGTGCCGACCAGGGCACCGTTGGCACGTTGGTGGGACGCAGGTAAAGGGTCCCAAGAACAAGGTCAAAGCGACTGCCCCGGGCCCCGAACACCAGGGGCGTTGCTTCCGCCCGCTCGACCAACTCGCCCTCGTAGGAACTTGAGAGCACCCGCGCTGCCAAGGGTAAGAAAAGGGGCAGTGCAATACACGCGACCAGCACCAGGGTCAGACCACGCTCATGGCACAGACGCTGCCAGGCGAGGCGCATGACACCAGGTAGCACACCGGAAAGAAGAGGGGCCGAGGCACTCATTTCGAGGCACCTCCTGCCTCAATCACTTCGGCTCCATTTCGCCTAATGCGTGCCACAGAATCCATTTCCACAACTCGATCGAAGCGGCCTAGAAGGCTGTGGTCGTGGGTCACGAGGAACACCGCCGCTGCATGGGTCGCGGCTTCCTCGAGCAACAGGTCAATCGCAAGCTTCGCTGTTTCCGGGTCAAGGTTTCCCGTGGCTTCATCGCACAGCAAGAGCGCCGGCTCCGTCAGGAGGGCGCGGCAGAGGGCGACGCGCTGGCGCTCCCCCTGGGAGAGTTTATTCGGCCGCCGCCGCAGCAAACCCGAGATCCCCAGTCGCTCGGCTAGGCGCCCCGCTCTCTGCTCCACAGCGGCGTTCAACTTCAGGTACGCCGACAGGTGATAGGGCAATAGGATGTTGTCCAGGGCACTGGCGTAGTCCAGGAGCGCGAACTCCTGGAAGACCATTCCTACGCGCGCTATGCGCTGCGCGCGGCGCGCCGCTTCCCCCGCTTCGGTCAGCTCCATGCCAGCCAGGTGCACACGACCCGAGTCGGGCACGTGGATCCCGGCAATCAGATTGACCAGGGTTGTCTTGCCCGTGCCCGAGGCGCCGATGCAGGCCACGCGCTCGCCGGCCTTGATCTCAAGCTGATCGATCTCAAGCTCGAAGCCGTCGACTGCCCCCGGAGTCCCGAAGGCGAAGCGTACATCGGCGAGCTCAACTGTCAGCGGCGGGCTCAAAATTCGCTTCCCCCGGGGAGTTCATCCTCGGCGGAACGCGCGCTCGCGGGCAGCAAGGGCGCGGCGTCGATGCGCCGCTCCGCAAGCGTTTCGCAGGCACTGATACGCCACCCTTCTTCGCCGCGCTGCAAGTGATAGATCGCGCTGTACTCGTTCCAACGCACGTGGGCATGGCCCCAGTGAAAAACGACTCCCTCGATTCGCCAGGTGGCCTCCACATCAAAGGAGGGGCGGTCCTGCTCGTCCCGTTCGATGTTTCGCACCTCGGCCTGACTGACCTCCACACTGCGCACGCGACTGACGGCGCCCCCGGCTTCCTCCTGCACCAAGCTCCGGTAAATCTGTCCATAGAGCTCGCCCAGGAGCGGGCCCTCAACGCTGCGCGCGAGGGCGTCATAGACGTCACTCTCTTCCTCGTAGTCGAAGGCGCGGTAGATATTTGCCTGCAGCGGACGAAAGACACTGGCAGCGGAATTGGCATCGGGCAAACCGCTGTCCGTGGAGAAGAAGGCCGGGATCTCACGGTGTCCCTGGGTCTCCACGGCCACGGCTAGAATGAACCCGATAAAAGCGATGCGAAGGCGAGCGGCACGCTTGTTCGCTGCGCCCAGAAAAGCGGTGATGAGCAAACCGATGCCAGCCAACACCAGGGCAATCGACGGTACCGGTACATCCCAGGTGGGTGCCGGGAGATCCTCGGGGACGACTTCGAAACGCTCGAGCGGCGAAACCAATTCTCCGCTCCAACGCACCTCGGGAGCTTCCTCCCTAAAGACAACCAACTCGTCCACGCCGCTGGCCCGCAGCTGTGCATTGATCTCCACCGGCGGCGCGTCGCCCTGTGGATCGATAAAGGTCAGGTTGTCGGGGAACACGCCCCAACGCATGAGCACTTCGGCGGGTTTCGACTTAGCGGGATAGTCAAGTTCCAGCCGCACCTTCGCCAGGGCGCGCGCGCCAAAGCGTGGGAAGAGACCGACGAGCTTGGGGTCCGCCGCGGTGAAGGTAAAGGAGTCCCCCGCCGCCAAAACCGCTGTCACCTGTAGACCATCCAGGTGCACGAGATTCGTATCGCGGAAGTGTTCGAAGAGTGCCTCCCCCAGACCCTCCATCTCTACGGGATGAACGCTTTCTTCCAGCTCGCGCCCCATGTCCACGATGGCATCCACGAAAGCCAAGTTCATGGTGAGTTGGAAGCGCACGGCTTCTTCATCGATGCGAATGCGGCAATCGATATCCGGACCATCCATCGGGTGGAGCTCGCTCAAGTCCCGGCCAGAGGCAGCCAGGGGGGAACTACACAGCACTGACAGAAGCAGCCAGACCTGACACCAGAGAGCACTGGAGCGGATTCGGAAATTGAAGGCGGGACGTAGCATTGCCGCGATTGCAACAAACGCCGCCCCGGCGCGGAAGAGCCGGGCTCCGATCTCCCGACCCACTTCGTAGGATGTCAGCTCCACAGGGCGAGCTTAGACCGTTCCCCTCCCGCTTTTCCTCGTGAGCCCGCTAAATCGAATGGCCTCGACAAAGACCCAATCTGCCGCTCTCCGGCGTCGCACGCTCCCGCTTCTTCTGACCGGGCTAGCCACCTTCTGCAGCCTGGCCAGCTTGCCCTGGGCCCTGCAGGATCCAGATCCCCAGGCCACCGAGACCAGCGCCCCGAATACGACTGCCCAGGACGTTCAGATCTTCGGCAACCGCGTCCAAATCCTGGCGGCCAGCGTCATGGAAGGTCGAGTCCCCGGAACCGCTGGCATGGAGCTCGCCCGCGACACCGTGCAATCGTGGATGGAGGAAACCGGCGTGGAGCCGGCCTTCACGGTCGAGGGCGAAGCCTCCTGGCGACAGCCTTTTGAGCTCGCGCCGGATGTTCGCCTGATCTCCCAGAAGCTAAGCTTCGAAGGCGCGGAACTCGATTTTGTGGCCGACGAAGACTACCGCGGCATGCCCTACGGAAGTGCTGGCAGCGCCTCCGGAAAGCCCGTATTCATCGGCTATGGGATCGAACGCGGACCAGTGGGATCGGAGTACCGCGGCTACGTTGAGGGCCTGGATCTGACAGGCAAGGTCGCCGTGATGCTGCGCTTCGAGCCCATGGATGCTGAGGGCAAGAGCCGCTTCACGACACGCGGACCCTGGTCCGGTCGTGCCGGCTTCAGTGCCAAGTTGCGTGCGGCCGCCAAACGCAACCCTGCGGCGATCCTAATCCTGAATCCCCCGGGGTGCTCGGACCCTCGTTCCCAGCAGCTGATGCCCTTCACCTCGGGACGAGATGTAGCCGGCGTTCCCGTGCTGCACGTGAATCTGTCCGCCGCCGAGGCCATGGCAACAGCGCTCGATTTCGAGGGGAGAAGCCTCCTGGATTTGCGCCTGCTCGCCGATGCCGGTGCCGTAGCTATCGAGTGGAACGGAGTGATTACGGCAAAAGTCGAGACCAAGAGCGTTGCCCTAGTCGCCCAAAACATCGGCGGCCTCCTGCGCGGTAAGGGTGCCCTCGCAGATGAGTTGATCGTCATGGGCGCACACATGGATCACCTGGGCATGGGCGAGTTTGGTTCGCGCTCCGGACCCGGCGAACTGCACCCGGGCGCAGACGACAACGCCACCGGCACGGCAGCCATTCTCATGCTGGCCGAACGCCTGCGCCGGGACTACGACGCCATGCCCGAGGGCAGCCAAGCACGATCGATTCTGTTCCTTGCATTCGACGCGGAGGAATCGGGCCTGAATGGTTCCGCCTACTACGTCAACAACCCCATCGTGCCCCTCAAATCCCACGCCTTGATGTTGAACTTCGACATGATTGGGCGCCTGACCAACCAGCGTCTTTCGGTCGCGGGCGGCGGCACGGGCGTCGGCTTGGCGGACCTGCTCAAGCCTCTGTTTGAGGCGACTCCCCTCACGATCGTGCAGCCCGCTGGCAGCCGAGGCGGGAGCGACCACCTACCTTTCCTGCAGCGCAAGATTCCGATCCTCTTCGCGATCTGCGCTGACATGCACGACGACTACCACACCCCGCGAGACACGAGCGACAAGGTCAACAACCTGGAGGCGGTGCAGACGATTGACCTCTTCTACGAAATCCTTAGGGCCACCTCTGTCGCCCCCGAGCGCTGGGCCTGGGACGAGAGCGCGAGCAGCCGCTAGCGGACACTGGCAAAGTCACCCAAGGGCCCCGGCCCCGATCCTATGCATCGGGGCCGGGGCCCTGTTTTATTCGTCAAAGCGTTCGAAGAACTCAACGATGCGCAGGAGCCGGTCCACGCGGTTACGTGGGTTGCCGGTGCGGGACAGGTCGTGCCCCTCGCCCGGGTAGCGCACGTACTCCACCGGCCGCTTCAATTCGCGCAGGGCACGGTACAGCATCTCGCTCCCGCTCACGCCCGTGCGTAGGTCGTCGGAGGCATGCATGATCAGGAGCGGCGTGTGCATGGACTCGACATAGGTCACCGGCGATTCGCGCACCAGGATCTCTCGGATCTCCGCTTCCCAGGGCATCCCGCCGAAGCTGTACTCCACCAAACGCCAGGCATTGCCCTCACCAAAGAAGGTGGCCAGGTCGTAGACGCCGCGCTGTGCGACAGCAGCACGGAAGCGCTGGTCATTCCCGACGATCCAGGCCGTTAGGTACCCGGCGTAGGATCCGCCAGTAAGGAACAGTCGCTTAGCATCGACCTCGTCGGCATAGCGCTCCAATGCATCATCGAGGCAAGCCAAGACATCGCCTCCGGGCCCCGTCCCCCAGTCCCGATAATTCCCCTTGCGGTGATCATAGCCGTAGCCATCGGAGCCGCGCGGGTTCGCGAACACAACGGTGTAGCCGCGCGCGGCCATCCATTGCCATTCGTGCCACATGCTGTGGCTTCCGGCGCCCCACATGACGTGTGGACCGCCGTGCAGGGAAAGGACCACCGGGCTGGGCGAACCATCTTCGGAGAGGCGACCGGGCAGAACCCAGTACTGCACCGTGAAGCCGTCAGGCCGTTCCAGCCGGTGCATACGAGGAACGGAAAGGGTCAGGCTCGCCAGCAACTCCGCGTTCGGTCGTGCGATCACGCGGCTCGCCTCGCCCTGGGTCCGCGTCACAAGATAGGACGGGTCGTCGGCGCAGCTGAGGGCCATGACAACGCGACCGGCCTTCATGTCAACGGCGAGGATCTCTCCCCCGAGCGGTGAAAGAGCACCCCGTTCCTCGCCGGGAACAACTGCGACCACATCGCCTCTGCCCTCCTGATTCACGTGATAGAGGCCTATACGGCCATCCTTCGAGAAGGTGAACCAAACAGACCCATCCTGGTCCACACGCAGGTTCCCGACGTTGGCGTCAACTCCGGCGGCAATGGTATGACTACTACCTCGGGGCTCCCCGCTCTTCGTGAGACGAAGGAGAGTGTTGGCAAAGCTCGGCTCGTCAATACTCCGAGAAGTGAACCAAAGGGACTCGCCATCTGGGGCATAGCGCGGGGACCCCAAACTCGACGCATTTTCGGACCGCAGGAGCTCGACTGCACCTGTCGCCAAATTCACGTGCCAGAGTGCAGAACGGCGAGATTCGTCGGGGTGCTGCTCGGAGTCGGCGCGGTCACTGAAGACGGCCCAGGTTCCGTCGGGCGAAGGAACGGCTCCGCCGACGTCGAAGAAGCCCGTGTCTAGTTCAACAGGCTCCGCCGTGCCACTGACGTCGATCACCACCAGGCGTGCAACAGACTCCGCACCGCGCAGCCCCCGCTCGCCCTGGAAAGCCAAGCGCGCGATTGCCGAGGGATCCTCCTCGCCAGTGCCAGCATCAAGCCAGCGACGCAGGGAATCCAAGTCGCCATCGGGATCGGCCTCGGGTTCTTTGTCATCCTCACCCTCTTCCTCCGCACTCGCCACCCAATTGCGACCGGGACGCAAATCCGACCAGGGCGGTGCGACCTTGAGATCCGACAACTCCACCGAAGTCGTCACAAGGATGCGCTGGCCGTCCCCCAACCAGCGGGGACTCGCTGCGCCTTCCTCTAATTCGGTCACCTGTCGAGCTTCACCCGGCCCATCCAAGGGCAGCAACCAAAGCTGCGCCTGGCCCTCGCCCCCGCGTCCCTCTTCGCCAGCGCGCACAAATGCCAAGGTCGATCCGCCGGGACTAATGGCTGGAGATGACGCACCCTGGGAACCGTGAGTCAAGGCGAGGGGAGTCGCATCCTCGCGCGTCAAGTCGACCAACATCATGTTGGTGTGATAGCCGGTCTCCTCTTCGCGGTCCGCGGTATCCCCATGGATCGTGCGCACAAGGTAGACCGCGCGTGAACCGTCAGGGGACACCTCCACGTCCGTGATACGCGCCACCCGGGCCAGGTCCGTCACCGTCAGAATCGACGGGTCGCGAGCCTCCGCGGCTTCACCAATCGCCTGCGCAGCAGCGATAGCTGGCAGGACAAGAAGGACGGGAAGGAATAGAGATACACGCAAGCTCATGAAAAATCCTCTGCTGTTACCTCGCCCCGAGAACCTACGTCCGAGACACCTCTGAAAAACTCGACACCGCCAGGACGTCCATCAACTGCGGAAAGAAAAGGTCCAGGTGAGCTTCGCTGATGTGCGGCAGAAGCACGGCGCGCAGGTGCGTCGTGAAACTCCCGAGAGCCCAGCCCCTGGCGCGCAGTCGATTGGCCAATTCCCCAACATCCATGTTCTCAGGACGCAGACCAACGATGTTCATCTCGGGGGGAGTTACCGAAACGATTCCGGGCACTTCGGCCAGGCGTTCGAGGAAGGAATCCGTGCGTTGCATGCACTCCTCCACGACGCCGCGATAGCCCTCTCGCCCCAGGTGTTTCATGACAGCCCAGGTAGCGCAAGCTGCGGCACCGGGTCGCGTTCCAGTCAGCGTATCCTGGTGAGTTTTGCCGCCGGCGAGATAGTCGATGTCTGTTCGCACCTTCTGTGACAAACCTCGGTCCCGAAACAACACAGCGCCGGCCGGTTGCACGCCGAGCCCCATCTTATGCGGGTCGATCGTCATTGACGCGACTCCTGGCACCGCGAAATCGAAAGCAGGCGCGGGCCTCCCAAGCTCCTTGAGGAAGGGCAGAACAAAGCCACCGAAGGCCGCATCGACATGCAAATGTAAGCCGTGCTCCAGCGCCAACTGTCCCAGAGCGGGAATCTCATCAACCGCGCCGATGTCCGTAGAACCTGCCACGCCAACAATTGCGAAGGTCCGGGAGCCAATCGCTCCCCCCACGGCATCTACGTCCAAGCGATGAAAGTCATCAATGGCGACGGGAACGAGCTCCAATCCGAGTAAGCGTGCTGCCTTTCCATAGGAGACGTGCGCTGACAAGGGAACGATGACCTGGGGAATGCCCTTGCCGGAGTAGGCCTCCCGCGCGGACCAAAGCGCCAAGATGTTTGCCTCACTGCCACCGCTCACCAGGTTTCCACAGACGCTCTCGTTGGAGAGCAGCTGCGCCAGCATCTCAACAACCTCGCGCTCGATCTGAGCCACCCCCGGAAACAACCCCGGGTCCCCCACATTCGACGCCAGCGAACGCGCGTAGACCTCGACCGCCAAGGGGTGCGGCCCCGAGATCATGGACCCCAGAATCCCCTCTTGGTCATAGGAAAAGTCCCCCTGACGCAGGGTTTCGAGCTCGGCTAAGACCGAGGAGATTGAGCGGGAACGGGCGTCCATGGGTGGTTCAATTGCGGCGACGCTTATTGCGACAATCACCGAGCGCGGAATGTTAGACCAGGGAGGCGCAGCGCGCGACACGGTCCCTGTGAGAACCTTCTCGCCTGCGCGCCTTGACTAGCACGGTGGCTATTTAGACACAGGGCTATTTAGACACAGGGCTTTTTAGACACAGGGCTTTTCGGATACTGGGCTATTCGGCGACCAGGAAGGCGATTTCCGCGAATCCCGCCTGGCCCTTGCGGGGGCTGCCGGTCCGCCGTTCGGCGATCCGAATCCGAATCCGACGGATGGGTATGGGGCGCTCTAAGAGCAGTCGAGCCGGCTCCAGGGGGTCATCGGGCCGCGTCACGATGTGCGGCTCCTTATCGTTGTCGAAATAGATCTCATAGGTCTCCACGCGGTCGAATTGACCGGCCTCACGGTCGTGGCGCTCGAGGCCATAGAGCAGCAACAGATTGCCTCGCACCTTGCGCTCCAGCTCAACGGTCAACTCCGGGACGGCGTCATTGGGATCACAAATCCAACGGGTCTCAACCAACTGGTCCATGGCGACCTTGGCGCTGCTATTCTCGTCTAGATCGCTGCTCGACGTCAGTCGCGGGCGCGAGCGCCGCAGGAGGTTCTCGTTCGTTGCCCGCGCCGCGTCATACATCCAAGGCGCCTGGCCGCGCCGCGCCTTAATCTCGAGGGTCCCACCTGCGACGGTGATCGTCAAGTCATCCCCTTCGATGGCGTAGGGATCCATGATGCTCACCTCGCAGGTCACCACGGCCTTGCTCGGTCGCAAGAACTTGTGGCGAGCAGTAAAACGCTGGTCGGTCCAGGCCTCGGTCGAGCTGCCAGGCATGGTCAACACAACTTCGCCGTCGAGAAGGTAGCGCACCTCCTGGACGCGAATTCCCGGCGCGCCTTCAACGTCGAAGGCGTGCTTCTCAAGGATCTCATCCGAGAAGCCCGTCACGAACATCGTCACCGTGTCGCCGTCGCCGATGATACGCCAATCGAGCGCGTGGCCTTCGCCTTCGGAAACCCAGAGGTCCTTGGAATTTGCAACCGCGAGCCCTGAAGTCGGCGAGGTGGCGCGCGAGAGGAACAAAAGCGCGAAGGCGGTGTCGGGAATGTTGTCCCAATGACCCTCGGCTTTCTGCCGCTTCAACAATTCCGCTGCCCCCTTCCAATACCAGTCGTGGGTGCCGAACATGTCCGTTTCGTACAACCCCCCCACGCGTTCGATGCCATACAGATAGTAGTTGAACCAGGAGTTCCCTGCACCGGGGTTCCCTGTGCTGGAGAACTTCTCGGCCAGCCAATTCAAGCCCTCCTCCTTTGCCTTGATGACGCCCCTTCGGTACTTGCCGGGGATTTTGCCGTCCAACGCGCTGTAGGCAATGGAAAGGATGGAGAGGCCCGCTGTAACCATCGACCCCTTCTCTGCTTCAACGCCGCCGTTCGTGCGATAGCGAAAGCCCGCGATCATCGGCGGATAGCGCTTATCATCTCCGAAGGCAGGATCACCTTCGCGGGACTCGCCCTTGTGCTCCATCGTCGCCGCGATCAGACCGACCCAGACGTTCTTCGGTATCTTGACCCCATGGTGTAGGGCAGCGCGCAGGGCCAAGGCCGCGAACTGGGTGTTCGAGAGATCGCCCACGCCCGAGGGATAGCCCCAAAAGCGCAGCATCGCCCCATCGCCACCGGGGGCTTCCTGCCATTCGATCAGGAGTTCGAGCAATTCTTCGATGCGCTCGTTGTCCTGCTCATCCCCAAGGGCGCAGAGCGCCAACAGCGAAGTGGCCACCGAGTACGTCTTGCGCGGGTGCGTCCCGCGCAGGTGCACAAAACCGCGACGAATCGCTTCATGATCGCGGGGAACGCCTTGCTTCAGAAGCGTGTAGAGAGCCAATCCACTGGCGCCAGGTCCCCACTCTTTCGTTCCGTGGCCCCAGGAACCATCCGATTGCTGGACGTCAATTAGGTACCGGACCCCGTCATCGATGGCGCGGTCGATCGCAGCCCGACGTCGCTCACGAGCCTTGGACGATGGCCCCGCCGGTGCGAGATTGATCAATTCCGCGTCCCCTAGCCTGAAGTCCTGGCGCAGGGGCGCGGATTCTGAACCTATGGTGCCCCAAACCTCCTTTCGATCCTCGTCCAGCAACCGCAGCAGGACACCGTTCAGACGTTCCCCACAGCACTCGCTTCGGTTCCAGAGGATCACCTGATCGATTGGGTGCATGCCCCCTAGGTCGACTTCCCACCAGGGAGAATCGCCGGGCGCGGTGTGGGTCACCGAGCCCTCGGTAAAGTTTCCATTTCGGTCCCCGTCTACGGCCAACTTCGCCACTCCCCCGTTGCTGGCGCTGCTTTGGGACACTGACTTGCCCTTGGCGATATTCACTCCGCCGCTGACGATCTCGACCTCAGCTAGGGAGAGAACCCTGCCCGGGCCATCAAGCTCTAGCCTTAGATAGCGGCCCTGGGGTTGCTGGGGGTTCCTGCGACTGCTTCTTTGCGGATTGGCACTCAGAGAGGAGCCGGCAATTAAGAAGAGGAGAATCGAGACACAGACCAAGCGCGCAGGGGGACGGACAGCTTCCATATCCACAGGTTAGCTTCTTCTCCCTATTTCCCTGGACCCCTCTTTCTGGATGCCTGCCGGAGGCCTCCCGACGATATCCATGCTTGACCCGCCCGGGAGCGGTGCCCTATGCTTCCAAGCAGGCTCCAGCGCGGCGCTCGTAAGTGCTTATTTTCCAAGGACTTAGCCCAAGCGCTTGATTCTCGGAGCCCACGCACCAGCCCTAGATCATGCCCAAGTACCTCGTAATCGTCGAGTCCCCGACGAAGGCCAAGACTCTCAAAAAGTTCCTCGGCAAGGACTACATAGTCGAATCCTCCGTCGGCCACGTCAGGGACCTGCCGGCGAATGCGCAGGAGATTCCCAAGGCCATGAAGTCCGAGGCTTGGTCACGCCTTGGGGTCAACGTCGAGGACGACTTCAAGCCCCTCTACGTCATCTCGGCGGGCAAGAAGAAGAAGATCACCGAGCTGCGAGCGCTCATCAAGGACGTCGACGAACTCCTCCTCGCGACTGATGAGGACCGTGAAGGAGAGGCCATTTCCTGGCACCTCGTCGAGGTCCTGAAACCGAAGGTGCCCTACAAGCGCATGGTGTTCCACGAGATCACCAAGCCAGCCATCCTCGAGGCTCTGGGCGAAACGCGCGAGATCGATTCAGACCTAGTTCAGGCCCAGGAAGCGCGTCGCATCATCGACCGCCTCTACGGCTACGAGGTCTCCCCCGTCCTGTGGCGCAAGATTGGACCGCGCCTCTCCGCCGGTCGAGTACAAAGCGTTTCGATCAAGTTCCTGGTGGATCGTGAACGTGCACGCATGCGTTTCCGCATGGCGGAGTACTGGGACCTGACGGCCAACTTCGGAGCGGGCGAAAAGGGCGACTTTCAGGCGCGCCTCTCTACCATCGACGGTCGACGCGTCGCCGGTGGCAAGGACTTCGATCCGGACACGGGCAAGCTGCGCAAGGACAACGTCCACCTGGTCGATGCGGAGGCGGCGGCCAAATTGCAGGAGATGTTGAGCTCCAAGAAGTTCAAGATCCTTTCTGCCGAAGAGAAGCCCTTCACACGTACGCCGGCGCCGCCCTTCACGACATCGACCCTGCAGCAAGAGGGCAACCGCAAGTTGCGCTTCGACGCACGGCGCACGATGCGGGCCGCACAACGCCTCTATGAGAACGGTTGCATTACCTACATGCGTACCGACTCGGTGATTCTCTCTGGCACGGCTATCGACCTGACTCGCTCCGCGATCAAGGACACCTACGGTGCCGAGTACCTGCCTAACGAGCCGCGCACGTACTTCTCGAAGGTCAAGAACGCCCAGGAAGCCCACGAGGCGATTCGACCTGCCGGCGATGAGATCGCACCTGTCGAAGAGATCAAGTCGCGCCTGGGCCCGGACGAAGCCAAGATCTACGAGCTGATCTGGAAGCGCACCATGGCTTGCCAGATGAAGGACGCCCGCGGTCGTCGCATGACCCTCAAGGTTGTCAACGAAGGCGGCGACCTCGAAGCGGTGTTCCAGGCCACGGGCAATGTCATCGATTTCCCCGGCTTCCTGCGCGCCTACGTGGAGGGTGCGGACGATCCCGAAGCGGCCCTCTCCGATCGCGAGACAATCCTGCCTGCAGTCGAGGAAGGCGAGAGCGTCGAGGGCACTGACCTCAAGGCCGAGGAGCACAGGACAACTCCCCCGGCGCGCCTGACGGAGGCGACCCTGGTCAAGGCACTTGAGGAATCCGGCATCGGTCGACCGAGTACCTACGCCTCGATCATCGACACGATCCTGCGACGCGAGTACTCCTTCAAGAAAGGCACCGCCATGGTGCCGACCTTTACGGCCTTCGCGGTTGTGGCCCTGATGGAGGTTCACCTCACGGACCTGATTGACTCGAGCTTCACGGCCAAGATGGAGGACACCCTCGACGCCATCTCGCGCGGTGAAGGTGCCACCCTCGACTACCTGAATTCCTTCTACCACGGCAACGGAAACGGAAACATCGGCCTGCGCCCGCTCTTGGACGAGAAGGTGGAAGCGATTGACCCGCGCACCGTTTGCACGATTCCGATCGGCGTGGACGAGCAGGGTCGCACGGTGCAGGTACGCGTTGGGCGCTACGGACCCTTTGTGCAGCGCGAGGAGGAAACGGCTCCGATCCCCGACGGAACCTGCCCGGACGAACTGAGCGTCGAGTTCATCAGCAAGCTGATCGAAGCCCGCGCGCGCGCCGACGAGCCCATGGGCAAGCACCCCGAGAGCAACCTGCCCGTCTACCTCAAGACCGGTCGCTTCGGTCCCTACGTCCAACTTGGCGACGCCGATCCCGAGGACAAGAAAAATAAGCCCAAGATGGCTTCCCTCTTGAAGGGGATGGAGCCAGAGGAATTGACCTTTGAAGTGGCCCTCAAGCTTCTGTCCCTGCCGCGTGTTGTTGGCCAGGACGCCGAGGGCATTGACATCAACGCCTTCAACGGTCGCTACGGTCCCTACATCAAGCGCGGAGCGGACACGCGCAGTTTGGCAGCGGAAGACAACCTGCTCGAGGTCAGCCTCGAGCGCTGCTTGGCGCTCCTGGCAGAGGAGAAGCGTGGTCGCGGACAACGCGCCCCTGCCAAGGCCATCAAGGTCTACGAGAACATCGAAGAGCTGGGCGGCGTGGATGTGAAGCTCCTGCCCGGTCGCTACGGCCCCTACATCACCGACGGCGAGGTCAACGCTTCGCTCCCCCGCGACTTCCCCAACCCCGAGGAACTCACGATCACCCAGGTGATCGAGATGATCGAACAGCAGCGGGAACGCAAGGGCTCAAAGAAGAAGAAGAAGAAAAAGGCCGTGAAGAAGAAGGCCACCAAGAAGAAGGCCTCGAAGAAGAAGAAGACCGCCAAGAAAGCGGCCAAGAAGGCTTCAACGAAGAAGGTCGCTGCTAAGAAAACGGCGACCAAGAAGACCGCCGCAAAGAAGAAGGCCACCAAGTCCGCGACGAGCGAGTAGGAACCCTCTGATGAAGACCAACGTCATCGCCAGCACAAACCGCCGCCTGCGGCAATTGCCGGCGGGGCCGGTCCGGACGCGCGGCACCCGCCTGCGTACCCTTGGTGGTCTAGTCCTTGGCTTAGCCGTCTCTGCCTGCTCCACACCGGGCGCGCCCCTGGGCGTCCTACCGGCTGGTCTGCTCCTACTTGCGGATCAGTCCGCACCCGCCGGAGTTCTAGAGATCGAAGCCGAGCGCGATGGTCGCATCCGCGAGATGGAAGTCGAGATTCCGATCTCTGACCTCCCCACTGCCATCCGTGAAGCCGCCCTGGCCACAGAACGTGGCGCAACCATCACAGGTGCAGAGCGTGAGATCCTCCTGGACGGCAAGGCCTGGGAAGTTCAATTGCTGCAGGAGGGACGCAAGGTCGAGTTGGTCTTCTCGGAGGATGGGCGCATCCTCGAAATCGAACGCGAGCTTCGACGCGAAGAAGTCCCCTTCTCCGTCCTCGCCACGGTCGATCAAGTTGTCCCAGGTGGAACCTTCACCAGCGTCGAGATCATCCACCGCGGACGCCACACCGAATACCACGTGAAGAAAGAACGCGCTGGCGAACGCTTCAAGGTGGTTGCAACTAGCGACGGCAACCTGATCCGAGTCGTGCGCGAAATACGCGCCGAGATCGAAATCCCCGTACGCTAGACCGAACGCAGAGCTGCGCGCAGAGCCGCGCACAACATCGCCAAAAACAAAGTCTTAACGCCGTCAGGCGTTGAACCAATAAGCAATGAGTGCTGAGCAAGACGCCCGTATCGCCCTCGAGACCAAGGTCATGTTCCTCGAGGACACCGTCGATGCCCTCCACGAAGTCGTCCTGGCCCAGGGCAAGAGCCTCGAACTGCTCAACAAGCGCTTCGAGGACATGAAGACCCGCCTGGTCGCCGCCGCCGACCAGGAAGCGGAACAGCGCACGCTGGAAGACGACCGGCCTCCGCATTACTAGGGCTCCTCTAGAGAGCAGCAGCGCCTAGCTCTTAGCCCCCAAGTCCGATGATGGAGCATGCGTCATTAGGAAAGATAGCACGGGGTCGTCCTTACTCGCGCGCTCCGCGGCTCCTTCGATAAACAGAGAGAGGTCGGCCAGGCGTTCCTGCAGCTCGCGTCGATCCTTGCGCCCCATGCGCGAAGACTGCATGCGCATCCGCGCAAGGGGAGCTGGGTCATCTGTACCTTCCTGACCCGCCCGTAGGGAGCGTATTAGCAACCGTTCCATCTCGCGCATCTGCGTCCGCACCAGGCGATCGACCGCCTTCTTCCAGGGTTCGTCCCGTCGACTTCGATCCAAGGCGATCTGTTCCGAGACGAGGGTGTAGACCGTCTCCGGACGACGCGCCGTCTCGCGCAATTCGATCTCAGTCAAGAGACGAGCCTCCTCAAGCTGCCGCACGTGGTAGTAGAGCGTCGCCGGCGCCCGTCCCAGCTCGCCCGCTATTTCCCGGATAGAGCCCTTCCCCAGGCGCTTGAGGGCATCCACAATCGACTGCCGCAGGGGTGAGGAGAGTACGCGCACTTGATTCGCTTGCCGAATCAGAAGCACTTTAGGTCGTCGCTTGGCCATAGGTCTAAATTCTATTATCGGAATAAACTAAAAGTAAGGCGCAATCAAAATGCAAGCTGCCGTAGAGGTGTGCCGTGCCCGGTCCTGGGGTTCAACTCCCTAAAATCACAGCCAGAACCATGCTTTCCATCCTCTCATCCGTCTTCCTCTGTTCGCTCGCCAGTTTCCCAATCCCGGTCCCCGGTGTTGCAGCTAGGCCCCAGGAAGATGCCGCTTTTGAAATACAGCTTCGACCCCGTGCCACGCGTGCCCCCCAGCGGACAGTCGAGCTGCCGCTCGCTTGGCGCGGGTCCATGCCAACCGTCGAGGTTTGGGTGAACGGCCAAGGCCCCTTCACCTTTGCGATCGACACCGGGGGCCAGGGCAGCGCACGTGTGAGTCCAAGTTTGATCGAGCGTATCCAGCTCCCGATCGTCGGTGAGATCCAGGGCGGCGACCCAAGCGGTCGCGCAACAGTGACGATGCCCGTCGCTGAGCTAGAGCATATGAGCATCGGCGATGTAGAGTTCGAGGGCATCCAGGCCGCATCGCGCGAGTACGCCGCCATGCCAGGATCGAGAGCCATCGACGGCATCCTCGGCATTCACCTCTTCGCAGAGATTGTGATCACGCTCGACTATGAGACACAGAGACTGCTGCTCTCCCAGGCCCCCTATTTCCCCCCGCGCGGTGCGCTGATGTTGCCCCTGACCAGCGACCCCGACGGCATCCCCAGTGTTGCGGCGACGCTCGGGGACATGAGCTTGAACATGATGATCGACACGGGGAAGATGGGCGGACTAGGTGTCCCCGCAGAGATGATCCCGTCCCTGACACTGCTGGAGGAACCTCGCGTGGCCGGGCGCGGTCGCACGATCACCGGCGTGGTTGAGATCATGTCCGCAAAGGTCAGCGAGACATTCGCACTCGGCAACCTGCGCATCGAAGAACCGACCTTGGAGTACACGGACTTGATGGCCGTCTCGATCCTCGGATCCAAGTTCTTGAAGGGTCGCGTCCTTACGATTGACCAAACCGAACGGCGGGCGTGGATCCGTGATGCGGCGGTGGATCGACGCCTTGCGGAACGCAATCACGCGCCCGACAGCACGACCCTCGCCGGCCCCTTCGAGTACCCGATCGACATAACCAGCGGACGCCCCTGGCTGCAGGTCTCCGTTGGGAGTCGAGAGCCTGATCCCTTCCTCTTCGACACGGGCGCCAGCGTGACTGTCATCGACGACGACTACGCGCGCGAGCTCGGTCTGATTCCGACCGGCAAGACCCCTATCGGCGACCCGTCCTCGCCCCGGGGCTTCATGGCGGACACATACCTGTTAAGCGAAGTCTCCTTCGGCGACGTCTACTTCGAAGGCGTGCCCGCCGTCGCAATGGATCTGCACGCCGTCTTCCCCAACCCCGCCAGCACACCCAAGGCAATCCTCGGACTGCCCGTATTCAGCGATCTTCTGATGACCTTGGACTACGCCGAGGGTGTGATACGTGTGGAGGAAGGCAGCCTGGCCGATCTCCCCGAAGGCACGGAGTTTGTCCTGCCACTAGACACCAACTCGAGCGGCGGTGGTGGGCTACCCTCCTTCCAGATCGAGGTCGCCGGGACCACCATGGAGGCGATGATCGACTCAGGAGCTCCCATGGCCCTCTCACTCCCCGGCTCATTCATGGAGAGCCTCCGCCTCGTCGGCGCCCCCGTTCAATCCGGCAATGCCCAGACCGTTAGCGCCTCCTCACCCATTCACAGCGCCACTCTCGACGGCGTAGTCCGTATCGGTGGACTCATTCTCGAGTCCAAACAAGTCCTCTTCATGGACCGCCTCCAGCGCGCCAACCTGGGCTCCGGCTTCTTGAAGAAGCACGTGATTACGATGGACCTCAAACACCGACTCTTGAGGGTTTATCCGGGAGAGTAATACTCACTCGCCCAGCCCCCGCCGCGCTTCAGTTCGATGCGCGGTAGATCACACCAGCCAGTACAGTCGAGTCCGAGTCGTAGTTGCCCGAGCAAATATACAAACGGCCCTCGTCGTCGAACTGGATGTTGCCCGTCCGCGAGGGTTTGCCCGTGAGATCCGCCAGACGCAGGGCCGGGGGGGCCGTCGGTTGGCGATCAGTCTGATCGTTACCGTAGAAGGGGCGAGCGGGGTCCGGTTGACCGATGCACCAGATCTTTCCTTCGGACGCCGTAGAGGCGAAGAGGCGCCCGTCGGGGCCAAAGGTCAGGTCGATCAGGTTCGCACTGCGACCACGCTCCGCGTCCCAGGGTTCGAAGGCCGCGATCAGCTCGCCCACGGGCAAGCCACCATCGGCGGGTTGGACGAAGTCACCGTTTTCTTGCAGGGGGAAGCGCAGGACCACCGAGGCCGTGCGATACCCAACGTACATGTAGCCGTCTCGCAGGGTCAGAGCACTCGGTCCTGCGACGTCCATTTCCTTGACGCCCATTGGTGAACTCACACGCACGCGCGCACCAAGCACCGGCCGGCTCTCGGGGTAGGTCGTCGAACCGTCGGCAATGACCTCGGCCCAGTCGTACTGGACCAAGCGGTGGTTGTCCTTCGCAGCCACATACAGGAAGTCCCCCACGACCAAGCACCCATCCGGACCGTTGATCCAACCGTGGGGCGCGGCATTGCGGCTCACATCGTGGTGCGGGTAGTACTCGTCGGAGACTACATAGCCCAACTCGTCAAAGGGCACGCTATCCGCATCATGCATCTCCACCGGGAACCACTGGTTCAGGCGCATGTCGAAGCGGTGTACAGAGTCGGTTGCGTTCTTACGGAACTTACGTCCGGGCAGGTCGACACCGCTGTAGCCGCAGATGATCAAGTTTTGGGACTGCTCGTCGTAGACCAATGTGCAGTAGGGCCGGTCCATCAGCCCGTCATCAAAAGGATTCTTCGCGGTGTCGGGCAGGTTGAAGACCTCCGGCGAAGGACCGGTCAGGATGCGCGCGTTCTGCTTGACGCCAATGGAGGCGAGTTCGCCCACTACAACCGGCTCAGCCAGATCCAAGTTCACGCGAAACAGCGATCCTGTGAAGTCCTCAATCCCATGGTCCACTCCCCCTGCGTTGCGATGGCGGCCGCGGGCGAGAACGATCAGCTCGTCATCCACAAAGGCCAGGCCGCGGGGCCAAGGCACGCCAGTGGAAACGCGTTCAAGGGCATCAAATGTGATCAGATCCCGCCCCTCTTGCCCCGTCTCGGGGATCAGTGCTCCGAAATCCGGAACGATCTCCTGCTTGGCCTGAAAGCCGCGAGTCTCCATTGCGGAATTCAGCGAACCTTCCTCGGTCGTCACGCAACCGAGGAGGCCGACAGCCAAGAGGCCGGCGGGCAAAGAAAGTAGGAGGGTCGAACGGTACATGGGAGCCAGCGCTGAAAGAGGAGGATGCAGTCTGGGAAGAGACGCAGCCTGGGAAGAGACGCACTCTGGGAAGAAACCCTGTCTGGGAAGAGACCCTGTCTGGGAAGAAACCCTGCTTGGGAAGAAACCCTGCCTGGAGAAGGATGTCGAGTCCGCCCTGGGGAGGTAGGGCGGAAATCCACAAGCCGGAGGTGCTGGGTCGCACCGAGGGGGGGCCTGATCCCCTGGCAGCATATCAATATCCGTGCCAGGGGCGGAGGAAGTCTAGGTCCCACCGGAAAGGCGCCAGGAACCCCCTTGGTGATGTCCCTGGGACGATTTCCGAGGAGTATCAAGGCTCCCTACGCCCTTTCGGTAGCACCTTGTTCCCCCTCCGTAACACGCCCGCTCGCAACCCGCATGGATCGAAGCTTGTCGCCATCACCGGTGAGCGAGAGACTGCGTCCATGGAGCTCTTCAGGGGAGGAAATCAAAGCAACCAGGGGCCCGATCCGGGGCCCGCTCAACTGGTTCTCGCTAGCACATCTCCCTACCGGCGCCGGCTTCTGGAGCGCTTAGGCGTGGAATTCGACGTTGCCTCGCCAGACTTCGAAGAAGGCCCCATCCTGGAGCATCTGCGCCTGGAGGGCTTGGCGCCTGCCCAGATCGTCAAGGCGTTGGCGCGTGGCAAGGCCCTTAACATCGCATCCACCAGGCCGGATGCGATCGTGATCGGTGGCGACCAAATGGTTGCCCTAGGCGATGAGATCCTGGGCAAGCCCATGGATGCTGCCGGCGCCAGGGCGCAGCTCACGAGCATGGCGGGCAAGACCCACGCCCTCCTGACCGCCATGGCAGTGGTCAACCTCGAGGGCCAGGTGATCGAGCACCTGGACTCGACTCTCCTGACCATGGGGGCACACTCAAGTGATGCCATCGCCGCCTACGTCGAGCTCGATAATCCCATCGACTGTGCCGGTTCCTACAAGATCGAGGAGCACGGCATCGCCCTCTTCGAGCGTATCCAGACCGAGGATGCCACGTCCATCGAAGGACTCTCGCTCCTGGCCCTTGGCCGCATCCTCCGAAGCCTTGGGTTCTCATTCCCGTAGGCATCCCCCACAATCTGCTCCCACATCTTCTGACACATTTCCTCCCCCCATTCGATTCACGATTGCAGCAGCGCGTCTACAACACCCTCGGCGGTGAAAAACAGGACCTCGTTCCCCTCGAGCCCGGTCGACTCAAGGTCTATGTCTGCGGCCCGACGGTCTACGACCACGCCCACCTGGGGCACGCGCGTTGCTATGTGGCGCACGACATGATCCTGCGACACCTGCGGCGATCATTCGACGTAACGCACGTGCGCAACTACACGGACGTGGACGACAAGATCATCGCGCGGGCGGCGGAAGCGAAGGAAGATCCGATCGTGTTTGCGGAGCGCTTCACCAGATCCTTCATCAGGGACATGGATGCCTTGGGAGTCGAACACCCTGATGTGGAGCCCCTGGTTTCCACGCACATCGAAGAGATCAAGACGCTGATCGCGCGCCTGATCGAGGGCGAGCACGCCTATGCCATCGACGGCGACGTGTACTACTCCGTCAAGTCCTTCAAGGACTACGGACAACTCTCCGGTCGCACACTAGAGAAGATGAAGGCGGGCGCACGCATCGAAGTCGACCCCCGCAAGCATGATCCCCACGACTTCGCCCTCTGGAAGGCGGCCAAGCCCGGAGAGATTTCCTGGGAGTCGCCTTGGGGTCCCGGTCGCCCCGGCTGGCACATCGAGTGCTCCGCCATGAGCGCCAAGCACCTGGGCGAATCCTTCGACATTCACTGCGGTGGCAAGGACCTGATCTTCCCACACCACGAGAACGAGATCGCGCAATCGGAAGCAGCCAGCGGGCAGCGCTATACGCGCTATTGGTTGCACAACGGATTCGTGACCGTGGGCGCAGAGAAAATGGGCAAGTCCCTCGGCAATTCCCTCACGATCCAGGGGCTCCTGGAACACTACGATCCCCAGACCCTGCGGGCGCTGTTGCTCTCCGTCCACTATCGCTCCCCGATCGACTTCAGTGAGCAAGCGCTCAACGAGGCGGAGGCGCGCAACAAGTACGTCTACGAAACCATGGCGCGCCTGCGGGCGGCCCTGGCGAAGTTTGGCGAGGGCTCGGCCGATCTGCCACACCGCGCCCCCGGTGGAGCCCAATGGGTCCAACAGATCGTCCAGCGCTTTGAGGCGGCGATGGCTGACGATTTCAATACAGCGCGCTCCCTGGCGGACATAGGCGAAGTCTTCAAGCTCGTCAACGAAGTGCTCGACAAGCCCGGTGAATCCGCAGAAGACGCGCGGACCCTGCGTGCGATCCAGGGCGCACTCTCTGACATCGGCGCCTCCCTCGGGCTCTATGTTGAAGACCCCGCAACGGTGCTCGAGCGTATGCAAGCGCGCCGTCGTGCGAGCGGTGGAATCGACGCCGACCAAGTCGAAGCCCTAATCGTCGCGCGACGTGAAGCTCGAGCAAGCAAGGACTGGTCCCGCGCCGACGAAATCCGAGGCCAGCTCGACGCCCTAGGCGTCACGATCAAGGACGGCCCGGAGGGCACGACCTGGGAAGCTTCCTAGGCTTACCGCTGCGCGCCACAACAGCTCCCCCAAGACCTCCGCCTTCCCACAGAACAACTGCCTCCGAGCTCCCGCACTCCACCCGTTATTTCAGCAAAGACCATGAAGTCATCTTCCTTCGCATTCATCGCCGCCGCCGGCGCCCTCGTACTTTCCCTTGGCCTCAATGGCGGGGCCCAGGAAGGCCCGCAGGTCGGCTACGACGACACGCCCGTCCTACCGGGCCAAGAGTGGCGCGTGCACGACATCGCACGGCCGCGACCGCCGGTGATTCAGCCCGGTGTCGGTAGCGCGGCCCCCTCCGACGCCATCGTGCTCTTCGACGGCAAGGACATGGATTCCTGGAGCCAGGGCGGCGACGGCAAGGTGCAGTGGGAAGTTCAAGGCGACGGTTCCGTCATGGTCACCGGCGGCGGTTCGATTCGCTCCCGCGAAGAGTTCGGCGACATGCAATTGCACCTTGAATGGGCCTCCCCTAGCGAAGTGAAAGGGGAATCTCAGGGGCGTGGAAACTCCGGCGTCATCATCATGGGACGCTACGAAGTCCAGGTGCTCGACTCCTTCGAGAACGCAAGTTACGCCGACGGCCAGGCAGCCGCCATGTACGGCCAATACCCGCCGGACGTCAACGCCTGCCGCGCGCCGGGCGAATGGCAGACCTACGACATCATCTTCACGGCTCCGCGCTTCGAAGGCGACGAGCTACTGTCCCCCGCGATCGTCACTGTCCTGCACAACGGTGTCGTCGTGCACAATGCACGCCCCTACATCGGCGCCGTGGCGCACCGCAACGTGGGTACCTACTCTCCCCACCCGCCCCTTGGTGCCATTGAGCTCCAGGACCACGGCAACCCCGTGAAATTCCGCAACATCTGGGTGCGCCGCCTTTAGGACTAGGGTCGCCCCACCAAAAGCATTCCCACCGTGATTCTCATCTACCTTGTGGCTGGGGGGACGCTCCTGGCATCCTTCACCTGCTCTCTGCTTGAGGCAGTGCTCTACTCGCTTTCACCCGCGAGGGTGGAGATGTTGCGCGAAGCCGGTGGAGCCGGTGAACGCCTGGCAAAGCTGAAGGCCGATGTGGAGGAGCCTATCGCGGCGATCCTGACGGTCAACACGGTCGCCCATACGGTGGGCTCAGCCTGGTGTGGAGCCATGGTGGGTGAACTCTACGATAGTCGGGCCGTTGGTCTCTTCGCGGCGATCTTTACGGTGCTTGTCCTAGCTGTCACGGAGATCGTTCCCAAGAGTCTGGGCGTGCGCTACGCCAACAATCTGGGGCCCTTCATCGCCTGGCCGACCCAATTGATGATCTGGAGCGTCTGGCCCATTGTTTGGATCTCCAAGAAAGCCATGCGGGCCCTGATGGGCGATGCGGTGGCGGACGGGCCCAGCGAGGAGGAGCTGTTGATTGTCACAGGTCTAGCCCTCAAGGGCGGTGGTGTGCGCAAGGAAGAGCACCGCTGGATAGCCAATGCCCTGCGCTTGGATAAGGTCACCGCCGGCGACCTACGCACGCCGCGCACGGTGGTCGAGAGTCTGCCCGCTGATACCGCCATCTCGGAATTCCGGCAGCGTCCGGGGGGTCTATTGCACAGTCGCGTGCCAATCACAGATGGCCATGACCAGGACAAGGTCGTTGGCCTCGTTCACCGCAGAGAGGTCTTCGACGCCATCCTACGCCAGGCCGATACGGATTTGCTCCTAGGCGATCTGCTACGCCCCATTCGATTCGTCCCAGAAGACATGCCGGCCCACGAACTCCTGCAGCTCTTCCTAGCGGACAAGGCCCACATGATGGCCGTCACCGACGAATACGGTGGTTTCGAAGGTGTTGTCACCCTTGAAGATGTACTCGAGTCCTTGCTCGGCTCTCAGATTGTGGACGAACACGATCAGGTCGAAGACATGCAGAAGCTCGCCCTGGAGCGCAGCCGCGAACGACGCGGGCTGGACAAGTAGCACACAGCTGCTGCTCTTCGACGGGCTGCTAGACCTCGTCGAGGTTGCGCCGGCGCATGCTCAAGTCCATGGACGGTGCCCCGCTGCCACCGACGACGAGCGCCAAGAAACAGAGACCATAGAGGAGGGGGAACTCCTGCTTCGTCCAACCATCCTCGGCGTGGACAAGGAAGGCCGCTACCGCCATGGTCGCGACGATCGGAAGAGCCGCCAGACGCGTGCGGTAACCCACCAGGCACAGTAGCGAACAAACGAGCTCGGCCACGACGGCGACCAACAGGCTAGGCAGAGCACCAATCCCTACCGGATCGGGAAAAGTACCGCCCGCGCCATCAATCAGCAGCACAAGCTTGTCCCAGCCATGCGTCAGCATCAGGGCACTAGCCCCGATGCGCAGCACACCGATTCCATGTTTGGCTTGCACTGGAAGGTCGTCCTTAGTTTTGGGACGTCCCGCTGTAGTCCAAACGGAACGGCGAGGGCTCGTTTATTCCCCCGTGGGTGAAGGAAATGGTGGCGTCCTTTGCACCGCTGCTGCTGACGGGATCAAAGGCCACATCGAAGGTCACCGAGGCGCCGGGCGCAAGGACTGCGTCCCCCAGGCAACTGCCGGCGATCTCATCGCGGATAACATCAGCGTTGTAGGGATGGAAGCGTAGTTCGATGTTCGACAGACCGCTGCCGCAGGTGTGGCAGTAGCTCATGATAGTCGAACGCACGCAACTGGTGACGCCATTGCAGTTCGTCGCACATTCGTCCAAGGGAGGGCAGTATTCGTGGGTGTGGCTCGCGCCGAAGTTGTGCCCCAACTCGTGGGCCACGACCACATAGTCCCAGGTAAAGGATCCAGGGGATCCGTCGAAGGTGCCCCAGTTGATGCTGCCATTGATGTTCGCGCTGACGCCGTAACCAAAGACCTGGTTGCAGAGCACACCGACGTAGGCAACGCCCCCACCAAGATTCGCGCCGGAGATAAAGTGCGCTAGGTCAGCTGTCGCCGGCCACCCGCTGGAGTTCCAAGCCGCGCGGAACTCGTTCAGGAGATCGATCGTGTCGTCGCCGGAACTGTCGCCGGAAGACCAGGGGTCCCCGGCAGTGGTGTACACACCGAGATAGGCGATTTCGAAGGTGCTCTGGACGTCTCGCTCGTAGCCGTCTGCCAGGGCGGCGACGAGCTGAGTCACGTAGACCGTCAGGTCCCCGGCGTCACCGAAGAGGCTGTAGAGGTGGAAGTCCGTTTCGATCGCGAGGCGCGCTGAGGCAAGCGCCACGCCGACGCCGACGTTGGACACATCAGGGTCCCCGCTCATACCAGGGGCGACGATTCGATTTTCGGGCAACAACGACCCCGCACAGGGCACGGGGCCACCGGTGGTCGACAGGGCTGAAAGCTCAGAGTCCTCGGCGATCACAACCAAGGCGCCGTCCTGGGCCGGGAGCAAGTGCAAGGTTTCGAAGTCGTGGTCCTCACCGAAGCGAACCCAACCCTGCATGCCGCCGGGCGACAGGGCTAGGAACACTTCACTGCCCTCGGTATCCAGCACGGTTCCGCTCCAGACCGAAACGCCGACCAGGGCGGTCTCAAAGCCGCCAGGCTGGGCAACGCCATCGATGAACAACTGGGCATCACTGGCGATAGGCAACGGACGCTTTCCAAGGGCCAGGCTCAGGACCTCGCCGTCAGGGGTCACGAAGCCGTCGAGGATCAGCGAGCTCTCGTCTACAAAGGCAGAGGCTAGCTCTGAGTCATAGGTGAAGGCAATGCCGGCCGGCGAGCCCAGAGCCATGGACCCGATCGGCATGGGTGCCACAAGGTTTGAGTTGAGCCCATCGCGCCGCTGGCCAATCCCCGGGGGCAGGGACCCGAGTTGTGTTTCAATGCGGAAGTCCCGCGTATCGCCGGACATCGCCATGGCGGACAGGCTCATTTCCTGGAGTCCGGCGTTGGTCAACTCGACGCGCACGACGTCCTGGGGACCGGCGCCGATGGTCTGGATTCCGAAGTCGCGGTCGTCGCCACTTGCGGTTACCACCAAGCTGCCCCCCGGAATGTCATCCGTAAGGGGGATTAGGAAGGGGTCCGGATTCGCGTCGTCCTCGGTGATCGTCAAGGTGTAGACATCGTTTGTTCCAAGGGATACGCCGCCGCTGGCAGAGACGAGTTCCAGGATCAGCGTTTCGTGAGACTCAGCATCGGTATCGTCGCGGACCGTCAGGGATATATCCACGCTGGTCCCGTTGGACGTTCCCGCACTGAAGA
>JBLHLB010000008.1:0-40924 GCA_047618505.1 Planctomycetota bacterium | reverse complement strand
CATGCGATACGGGCTCTTACGCCGTTTTTGGGCGATAGTGTCGCGCGGAGCGATGCGCCGTATCACGATGCGGGCATGTCACGAACTGTCATGCTCCTGGGTTTATCCACCGTCCTCTGCGCTTTCCCTCTTCTCTCTGGTGATGCCACCACCGAACCGCCCCTGACCTATACCCTCGAAATCGATGGGAAGCCCTTCGAGTTGGTCGGCGGGGAACCGACTGAGATCAAGATCAAGGGGAAGAAGCATGTCGTTTCGGTTGTGCCCGGCGCCACGCGACTCCTTGAGCTACCCGGGTTGGAATTCGAGTACCCGGCCGGGATGACCTTTTCCTACTTGGATATGGATTCCATGCAGTCCTGGCGATTGACCAGTGATGAGAGCACGGTGCTGCTCTACCGCTTCGAGTCGGTGTCCGCAGCCGAGATGATTTCCGGCATGATCACAGGCTTCGAAGCTGCGATGCAAAAGACGGACTTCGGGCCCAAGAAGGTCCAACTGAAGAATGGGCGTGAGATCTTCAAAGGCACCGCAGAGCGCTTCCTCCAGAATGGGCTAACCCTTCAGCTTGAGTTCTACCCCATCAAACTAGAGGGCGGCACGGAGTGCTTGCTGATCCTGCAGGGCCCTATCGAAGATGGCGATTTGTCCCAGGCACTGGGGAATTTGCGGGGCGTGCTGGAAGAGTCTCTCGCGCCGACAGAGTAGCCACTCCCTACTGCATAGGGCGTCCAGTGCGAGTCCGATGGTGGACAAGGTGTCAGTTGGACTGTCTCACGTTCTCGTGAAGGAGCTGCACACGGACGCGCAGCTCGGACTCACGAATACGCTGAACAAGGTAGGCAACACTCGCGAGCCCGACCCACAGCAAGCCCACGATCAGGCCAGGCAAGGCGTCAGGATCCGTGCTGAAACTCCAGGCGAAGTACAGCACTTGCAGGCTGGTGATGACGAGGGCGGCAAGGCACACCACTCGCCGATCACGAGAGAGATCAACACTCCCACGCCTCAAGATCCTGCCGAACACCACAAACCAGAAGGCGCCGATGATGGCTATCACGGACAGCACTATGCGAGTTTCCACTGGGGTGGAAGCGGGTTCTGTCAACGCGAGACTTCCCAGTCCGATCGCCATGCAAAGACCAGTGACCGTAGGCACCAGGTAGCGCGCGCGATCCAGCCGACTCAGCTTGCGCTCGAACAGGTTTCGAAGAGCCTCGTCGTAGTCTGCGCGGTCCGCAGAACCGATCGAGTCGATGCGTAGCAGCCGATCTCGCATGGATTCAGATTTCTGTGTCATTTGAATTCTCCGTTCGTTGTAGGACTGCCCTAAGGTCGGCGCGCGCTTTGTTCAGACGGGATTTAACAGTTCCCACCGGGACATCCAGCACATTGGCAATCTCGAGCATGGATAGGTCTTTCATGAAGGCCAGTACCAGCAACTCACGTTGCGGCAAGGGAAGTTTTTCCAGGCCCCAGTGGACGAGCTCAGCATCGTCAAACTCACCAACTGGATCTCTCCCGAGGTCCACTTCTTCTTCTACGTCCGAATGCGCTTGGCGTTCGTCGCGGAGTTCATGAATGCAGCTGATCAACGCACGTCGCGCGATGGTGTACAGCCAGGGAGCTAGGCGTGCCGGGTCCTTGAGCTGCGGCAGCGATGTGAAGACGCGCACCCAGGTCTCCTGTAGCGCATGTAGCGCCTCATCATCCGAGCGCGACATTCGTTTCAAGTAGTAAAAGAGGGGGTGCTCCCAGATCGCGACCAACTCCTGCCAGGCGGCTCGCTCGCCGCCCTGACAGCGCAGGCAAAGCAACTCGCTGGCTGCGCGACGGAGGTCGTCGCCTTGGGATTCAATGCTCATGGACCCAGGTAGTGCAACGCAGGCAGTCCTGGGTTCACGCGAATCCTTCAAAACCTCGCAGGCTGCAAGCTGGACTGCTGCGGGTCGCGAATCGGAACGATCCTGCGGTTGGTGGGATTTAGCCCCGAAGGGGCAGTGATCCTGACTGACAGGGTTCAAGCTGCCCGACAGACCCTGCCAGAGCCTCCACCCAAAGGGAGTGAAACTCTCGTGCGGGGCTGAGCGTCACCTTCAAAAGTCAATTCACCTGTGCCCTCTCGGACACGTCGGATGACCCCTCCAGTCGAGGAGCTACACACGTGAAGAATGACTCCCAGGCGTCGAAGTTCCCATGCCAGGCGATCACCTTTCCCCGAATCGGATGGGCGAACCGATCCGTGACAGCGACCAGGTCGACTCCCTTGCCGCCGTGCGTGTTGCTTGAGTTCCGAGGGCGGGCTGCGAAGAGCCGGCGACCGAAGGGTGGAATGTGGGGCCAATTACTCGCCAGAATCCGTGTCGCTGCTTCGTTCTATTTGCTCCGGCTCAAACGGACCTCCACGGCGTTGGAGGCAGTGGCGGTCCCTTTCGGAGGACGCTGTGCCAATGAGCCTCGTGTTCGAGGCAGGTTTGGCCGCGGCGTCCACTGCGATGGTCACCGCCCCGTAGCGCGTGGAGGACGCCCACGCGGGGGTCATCTCGGCGGGGGAGGAGCGACACGATTTCCCCCAGGGATTCCGCGGACTAGGCCTCCGCCGTTGTTCCACCAACCAGCCGCCTGAGTCGTCGGCGGGCCCCCAAGCCCGCGCTGATCCCTGGCTTCATCAAACTCACACGGGACGGCGCGGTGCATCCGAGCTTCGAATCCGGCATCCTGTTGCCATGGAAAGTTCATTGATGAAGCCCGCGTCCCTGCGACGGGGGCGGGTGCCGGTTTCGGCGTTATTGATCTTGCTGGCCTGCGTGGTTGGTGGGGTCGCTTTGATGCCGGTTTCCCACGGGCTCACTTCCGGAGGCTCTGCCAAAGCTGGGGACAAGGTCGACAAGGTGGCCCTCAAGGCTGCTCGCGACACGATCACGGAGGACGAGGTTCTGGGGCACTTGCAGGTCTTGGCTTCGGCGGAGTTCGAAGGGCGTGACTCGCCTAGCGAAGGACTGGAGCGAGCGGCCATTTACCTTGAGGAGCAACTCGACTCCTATGGATTCCGTGGAGTGGGCAAGGACGGGAGCTTTCGCGTTCCCTTCTCGCGGCGCATGTCGATCCCGGATGAAGCACGCTGCTGGATCAAGATGAGCACTGCCTTTGGCTCATCAGCCGATGAATCTGCGGTGCCCAAGGGGCCCGAGTTCGGAGTCGATTTCGTGCCCCTGCCCGGGTGCACTGGCGAGGCCCAAGGCCAGGCGATCTACGTAGGTTTCGGCATTGATCGCAAGGGCTACGACGATCTCGTCAAGAAGAAGCTGAAGGGGAAAATCGCCGTCATCATCGAGGGCGAGCCGCGACATCGTCGGCTCTTCGAAGGTCCCGATGTAGTGACCGAGGCGGCGGACGTCTACGGCAAGATCGAAGAACTCCTCGGCAAGGACGTTGCCGGAATCCTGGTGGTGCGCAGGCCCCCCGCGACTGCGACGCTCGGCCCCGACGGTCAGCCTCTGGCGCCCCCGGCCATGGGCTTTCGGTATACCTGGGCCCAATGGAATCCGGGTACGACAGAAGCCGGGCCGCGTAGGAAACGAGCCTTCCGAGCACCCGTCCTGGAGGTGACCCCCGAGCTTGCGTCGGCGGTCCTTGGGGAAGATGTCCTGGCCTTAGCGGCTCGTAGCGACGAAAGCGGAAAACCTACAAAGGCCCGCGGAGAAGGTCAGGAAATTACTATTTCTAGTGGGTTCGACACGGAGCGCTTAGACATTGACAACGTAGCCGGGATCCTCGAGGGCACGGACCCGGAGTTGCGTCAAGAAGTCGTGATCGTCGGCGCGCACTACGATCACATCGGTGTTGATCCGCGTGGTCGCATCGCCTTTGGTGCCGACGACAATGGTAGCGGAACAGTCGCCATGCTCGAAGTGGCCCAGGCCTTCGCCAGCGCCCCGCCGCGGCGCTCGATCGTCGTGGCCTTCTTTGCTGGTGAAGAAGACGGCTTGCTTGGGAGTAGCAGTTTTGCCAAAGATCCGCCGATGCCTCGGGAGAACATCGCGGCCATGTTCAATATGGATATGGTTGGGCGCGGCGAGTCAAACGAAGTTGTTGTCCTTGGGACCGCCCAGAACCCGGATCTCGAGGAGGTTCTCGACCAGGCCCACAAGATCAAGGGCAGCGGCGTCCGCAAGATTGTGACGGATCAAGCCGCGCACCTTTGGCAGCGCTCCGACCACTACTCTTTTCACCAGGCACTTGTCCCCGTGCTGTTCTTCTTCGAGGCGGTCTCAGAGAACTTGAACGAGGACTACCACACTTTCCGTGACTCACTCGATCTCGTAGACATCGAGAAGGTGGCGAACACCGCTAAGCTCTGCCTGCACGTGGCTTGGATTGTTGCCAACGCTGACGAGCGCCCCGGGATTCCGCGCAACAGATGATGTCGCGATTTCGGATTCATTGGGGCACTCGATTGCCCATGCTTCTTTCTGTGCTCCTGTGCGTACTTCTGTGCTCAGCTAGCTGTGGCGAGAATGCCTCCGCCGCCACGGGTGAGGGGGCGCGTGGGGGCATAGCTATTGCAAGCGGCGCTCAGGTGGATGGCGCTCTGGAGGTCACGGGTGACGATTTCGAAGCGGTCCAGCAGCGCTCGGCGGAGCAGCGCGCAGCTGCCCAGCGGAGCCCCCTCAGCGGCCATTGGACGGAGCCCCTGCGGGCTATCGTTGGGCGCTGGTTCAGCAAGGCGAACCAGGTAACGAAGGGCAAAGCTAACGGCGGGAACATCGGCTTCGGCCTGCAGGTGGTGGACCTGGAGACCGGGATTATCCTGGCGGCTATTGGAGCCGACCGGCCCCGTAGGCCGGCTTCGAACCTGAAGCTCGTGACCACGGCAGCGGCCCTTGTTCTCTTTGGAACTGAGGCTGACTTCCTGACCAGCTGCGAAGCGAACGGCGAGGTCGTCGATGGTCGTCTTGGGGGCGACTTGATCCTGCGGGCCAGCGGCGACCCGATCGTGAATCGGGATTCGGATCCCCGAGTTGAGGATCGCTTTCTGCGTGCGGCCCGTGAAGTACGCGAGAGCGGAGTGCGTGTCATTGCCGGGGATCTGGTCCTCGACGAAGGCACCTTTCAAACACCCGCGCCCGGCCCCGCCTGGCCGGATCCCAGTCAGCATTGGCAGGAGTACTGCGCCCTTTCTGGAGGCTTTAGTGTTAACGGTGGCGTGATGATCGCGACGGTCAGTCCGACCCAGGTCGGCAAGGCAGCGCGCGTTGACCTGCACCCGGTTCCGCACGGGCTGCGCTCGATCATTCGGCCCATGACGATTCGTAAGGGCTCCCTTACGATCGGTGCAGAAGCACGCCAGGGGCGCGTGTTGGTCCAGGGCAATATAGCCATGGGAACCAAGCCTTTTGGGGCCGAGTTTTCCCACGAGGATCCGGTGCTGCACTTTGGGACTATCTTCGCCTGGGCCCTGGGCCAGGAAGGCGTGACGCTTGAGGGAAGCATCGTGCGCGAGCGCAACACTCCCATCGGCAAGCGCATCGCTGCGATACGCTCCTCGGTCGCGGCGACGCTCTATCCGATCAACGCCGAATCACGCAATGGCGTTGCAGATCAACTCTTCCTGGCCATGGGGCACGCCGTTGGCCAAGGCGGAACGCGCAGTGGAGGACAGGAGGCGACGCGCAGCGCGTTGGAGCAGTTGGGCGTTTCTGTGGAAGGCCTACACCAGGTGGACGGTTCCGGCCTCTCCTTCGACAACGCGATTGCGCCTGCCCAAGTTACCGGTCTTCTGGCGGGTGCTATGCGGCTTGGCCCCGAAGCTCGCGAGTGCTTCCTGGATTCCCTTGCCGTGGCCGGCTCAATCGGAACCCTTGAGTCACGCATGCGTGGGACAAGCGCGGTCGGCCGCGTGATGGGGAAATCCGGGTGGATCCGAGGAACCAGCGCGCTCTCCGGCATTATCCGCACCCTGGATGGCCGCGAGTTGGCTTTCTCCTTCTTGATCGAATACCCGCCGGCGGTTCAGGGACTCAATCGAAGTGTCCTAAAACCGATGATGGATGAACTGTGTGTTTATCTCGTAGAGGCTAACTTCACGAAGCTCCGGTAGGAGTTGATTGGCTATGGACAAGGCAACCGACAACGCAGCGATCCTGGAGGTGGCCGTGGCCGCCGCACGGGAGGCCGGGGAGATTCTCATGGGGGCCCTTGGAAACCTTGCTGGCACGCGCATCAAGAGCAAGAGCGCTGCCCGCGACCTCGTAACGGTGGCCGATGTGGCCAGCGAGCGTCTCCTGGTGCAGCGCCTGCGCGCTGCTTTCCCGGACCACGCCATCGAGGCTGAGGAAGAGGTGATGGACGCCCCAGGCGACGGGCCGCGCTGGTTCCTGGATCCACTGGACGGAACCATCAACTTCGTCCATGAACTGCCGGTCTTCGCCGTCTCCATGGGGCTCTTTGTGGACGGGCAGCCGGAGGTGGCGGTGGTCCATGCGCCACGCCTCAACGAGACTTTTACGGCCATTCGGGGTGGCGGCGCTTTCCTTAATGGGGAGCCGATTCATGTCTCGACGGCGGCGACCCTGGGGGATTCGATTTTGGCCACGGGCTTTCCCTACCGGCGAAACGAGCTCGAGCACGACAACCTCGCCAATCTTGGCCGCTTTTTCTATGACGTCCGAGGCCTGAGGCGCCTGGGATCGGCAGCTATCGATTTGGCCTATGTGGCCGCGGGTCGCTTGGATGGCTATTGGGAGCTGCATCTCTCGCCCCACGATGTGGCTGCGGGGGCGCTGCTGGTGCGCGAGGCGGGAGGCTTGGTCACGGATGCTGATGGGGGCGAGGAATGGCTGCGCGGGGGCCACATCGTGGCTTCGGGACCCGGGATTCACGCTGCGATGCGAGGGCGCGTGCTGCACTAAGCCAGCTTTCGCGCTGCCAGAGGGGGGGTGTGAGGGATCCGCTATTGGCCTGTGGGAATGTCTCGGGTTGTCCGGATTTAGACTTAGACGACGGCCATATCCAATGCGGTAGCAGTTCTTCCCGAGACCCCGGCTGAGCTGATACGATGGGGGATCACACCCAGGGCTCATAAGGCTCCCTGGGGCCCACCGGATCGAGCTCGCTCGCTCCAAGATTTCTGTCCCTCAGCGACCCCCGAGAGCTGCTTTTCGATGTCGAGCACCAAGGACGCAGCACGCCCTAAGTCGGCGCGCTGGAAAGGGACCTCCGCTGGCGGTAAGGTGGTGGTGGATCGAATTCGGGTGCGCGGTGCGCGGCAGAACAACCTGCAGAATATCGATGTGGACGTTCCCCGTGGACAGCTTGTCGCGGTCACGGGGGTTTCGGGGTCGGGCAAGAGTTCACTTGCCTTCGATACTCTCTACAGGGAGGGGCAACGGCGCTTCCTGGAAACACTCTCGGCCTACGCGCGCCAGTTTTTAGGTCGCATGGAGAAGCCAGAGGTCGACCATGTGGAGGGCTTGTCGCCGGCCATAGCGGTGGATCAAAAGGCGGTGCAGCGCGGCCCGCGTTCCACCGTAGGCACGATTACCGAAGTGATCGACCACATGCGTGTGCTCTTCGCCCGCGCAGGCGTTGCTCGCTGCCCCGACCACGGCGAGCCTCTCGAAGCCCAGACGCCCGAGGCGGTGGTTCAGCGCGTGCTCGAGACCTTCGGAGACGACAAGCTGCACCTGTTGGCGCCCCTGATCCGTGATCGCAAAGGGCAGCACAAGGCGCTTTTTGAGGAGCTTTCGCGCAAGGGCTACGTGCGTGCCCGTGTGAACGGCGAGGTGTTGCGCATCGAAGACGTGCCAGAGTTAGCGCGCTACAAGCGCCACAGCATCGAGGTCGTGGTCGACCGCTTGAAGGGCGCGACGGAAAACGTCTCGCGCCTGCGTGAAGCGATCGACTCCGCTCTGGAATTGGGTGCTGGCGACTTGATCGTCGTGGGCGGCGAAGAGGAGGTCCGCTACTCGACCTCTCGTACCTGCCCCGTCTGCTCACTGGAGGCGCCGCCCCTGGAGCCGCGTCTGTTCTCTTTCAACTCGCCCCACGGTGCCTGTGAACCCTGCGCGGGGCTAGGTCACCTACGCCGCCCGAGTGTGCGCCTGTTGATCGCCGACACTTCTCTGTCGATTCGTGAGGGTTGCCTCGGGGTCACACGCGCGAGTGGTGGAGCCTTGCTCTTTCCCCGCGTGGACTTTGACTTCCTTGAGCGCATGGGGGAGTCGCGCGGCTTTGATTTGGACACCCCCTGGAAAGACCTTTCTGGTCCGGCAAAACGGGTGATTCTCTATGGCGCAGGGGCGGAGCGCTTCCACGACGAGATGAAGTGGGGTGGCAAACGGCACCGGGGCTCGGTGGCCTGGCAGCGACGCTTTGGTGGTGTCATGCCGGCCCTGGAACGCGCCTGGCGCAAGGGCCAGCGCAAGAAGTACGTGGAGCGCTTCCTCGAGGACGAAGTCTGCCCCGATTGTGAAGGCTCGCGCCTAAACCGCTTCGCAAGTGCGGTGACCTTCGGTGACGCGACATTCGGTCAGTTGGCCAGCACGCCCGTTGGCGACCTGGGAGCGCTCCTGGATCGGTTGAAGCCGGAGAAGCGTGCAGCACGCATAGCCGAATCGTTACTACAGGAAATCCACAGACGCCTTGGGTTCCTGCGGGAGGTTGGCTTGACCTACCTGAGTATGGATCGGGCGGCGGACACCCTTTCCGGTGGTGAGGCCCAGCGCATTCGGCTAGCGGCGCAACTCGGCGCCGGATTGCAAGGAGTGCTCTACGTCCTAGACGAGCCCTCCATTGGTCTTCACGCCCGCGACCACGGTCGCCTTTTTCGCGCACTACAGGCACTGCGTGATGGCGGCAACACCGTCGTCGTTGTCGAGCACGACGAAGCCACTCTGCGCCAGGCGGATTGGTTGATCGACATCGGTCCTGGCGCCGGGCGCCACGGTGGCAAGGTCGTTGCCCAGGGTCCGCCCTCGGAAGTCGCCAAGGGCGATTCCCCCACGGGGCAACTGCTGCGCGGTGAACTGGAGATGCCTGCCCCCGAGACACGACGTACGGGCAATGGCGACTCCTTAGTCATTCGTGGAGCCAGGGGATTTAACCTCAAGGGCGTGGACGTTTCCATTCCCCTGGGGACCTTGACCGCGGTGACTGGCGTCAGCGGTTCGGGCAAATCAACGGTTGTTAATCACACCCTGGCGCGCGCGGTCACGAGACACCTGGGGCGCGAGGCACCGGCTCCGGTGGAGCACGACGGCATCGACGGAATGGAGTGCGTGGATGAGTTGGTGGTCGTGGACGCTTCTCCCATTGGACGCACGCCGCGCTCCAATCCCGCGACCTACGCTGGGGCCTTTACGCCTATCCGAGACCTGTTCTCGAGTCTGCCGGAGGCACGCGTGCGTGGCTGGCTGCCCGGGCGATTCTCCTTCAACGTGGCAGGGGGGCGCTGCGAAGCCTGCCAGGGTGCGGGATCGACGTTGGTTGAGTTGCAGTTCTTGGCTCCGGTCACCGTTCCCTGCGAGGACTGCGGCGGACACCGTTTCCAACCGGAGACCTTAGATGTCACCTACCGTGAGCGTTCGATCGCGGACGTCCTGGCGCTGACGATCGAAGAGGCGGCTGACCTCTTCCGCGATCACCCCAAGATTGCGCGGCCCCTGGATGCTCTGGTGGAGGTTGGCGTGGGCTATCTCACCCTGGGGCAGCCCTCGACGACGATCTCCGGTGGTGAGGCCCAGCGGGTCAAGCTCGCCAAACACCTGCAGAAGCGTTCCCGCAAGCACACGTTATACCTGCTGGATGAGCCGACGACGGGGTTGCACCAGGCTGACGTGCAGCGCTTGGTCGGTGCGTTGCAATCGCTAGTGGATCAGAACAACACTGTACTGGTGATCGAACACGACCTCGATGTTGTGCGCGCCGCAGATTACGTGGTCGACCTTGGCCCGGAGGCAGGCGAGGGCGGAGGAACAGTTGTCGCGACTGGAACGCCAGAAGACATCGAGGCCCATAAGGCATCGCACACAGGGGTTGCCCTGGCGCGCGAACGCAAGGCCCGTGTGGATCATTTGGTGGCCACGGGACTGCCCGAAGAACTGCGTTCCGCTCCCCAGGACAAGCTTGTTGTGGTGGGGGCGAAGACTCACAACCTCAAGAACATCACGGTCTCGATTCCGCGGGAGTCGATGACGGTCGTGACGGGGCCCAGTGGATCGGGCAAGAGCTCCCTAGCCCTGGATACAATCCACGCGGCAGGTCGTCAGCGCTTTGTCGAGTCCCTTTCGACCTACGCGCGCCAGTTCCTCAGCAGCAAAGATCGCCCCCCGGTTGAGCGCATCGATGGCCTCGGTCCCAGTGTGGCCGTGGAGGCGCGTACCTCCATGGGGCACCCGCGTTCGACCATCGCGACGACCACGGAGCTGCACGATCACATGCGCGTCTTGTTCTCGCGGGCAGGAGTGCGCCGTTGTCCGGCCCACGGTCAGAAGCTTGAGCGCTGCGACCCCGGAAAACTGACCCGCAAGCTTCTCTCGGGGCATGAGGGTGAGACCGGTTGGTTGGTCGCGCCTGTCTTTGGAAGCGGCGTGTCCACTACGGCCGACGACGCCGCCGAACTCGTGAAAAAGCACCTGGAGCACTGGCGAGGTGCGGGCTACGTGCGTGTTCTCGTGGATGGCACCGAGCTGCGCTTGGATGGTGAAGTCGAGGTGTCCAAGGAGGTTGAACGCGTCGATCTCGTTATCGATCGCTTGGCCCTATCGAAATCCGACCGCGCTCGCATTGCCGAGGCCATCGAAAGCGCAGCTGGCATAGCCCAGGGTCGCGTCAGCTTCGTGGAGCGCAAGAAGGGTGGGGGCGGACAACGCGCGGAGTACTCCACCCACGGTGCCTGTACCGAGTGCGGCTTCCACCTGGTGGAAGAGCTGGAGCCGCGGCACTTCTCCTTCAACGCGCACGTTGGGGCCTGCCCGCGTTGCGTGGGCTTGGGCCTGCTTTGGACCTGCGATCCTGAGCTGTTGATTGACTCGCCGGGGCACCCCCTGGTGGCGACATCGAGCGGTGCGCCCACGGCGATTACCAGCAAGCTCGGGCGCTACTTGACTAAGGGCAAAGGCTACTACGAACACCTTCTGCGGGCCGTTGCGACAGAGCACAAGATCGACCTGCGTCGGGCCTTTGGTTCTTTCACGCCGGCGCAGCAGGGTCTCTTGCTCTTTGGCAAGGGAGCGCGCGCCAACTACGCCGTGGAGATCAACAAGGAAGGCAAGACCTTCGAGATGCACGATAGCTTCAAGGCCGAGTGGCCGGGGCTCTGTGGGCACGTTGACGCTTGGCACGCGAAGTCCGAGGATCCTGAATGGTGCGCGATCCTGGAGAAGTCCATGTCTGAGCGCACCTGTCCCGGTTGCGAAGGAGAACGCCTTGCGCCGGGACCCCGTGCGGTGACTGTTGCGCGCAAGCGGCTGCCCGAGGTGCTGTCTCTGGCGGTGGATCAAGCTCGCGCTTGGGTCTCCGCGCTCAAGCTCCCCGCAGGACGTAGCGAGGCCGTCGAACCCGTGGTGGAGGAGCTGGAGTCACGCTTGAGTTTGCTCGAGAAAGTTGGGCTCGGGTACCTGACCCTGGACCGCGCGATGTCCACTCTTTCCGGCGGGGAAGCCCGGCGAGTGCGGCTCTCCGCCAGTTTGGGTTCGCAGCTCGTGGGTGTTTGCTACGTGCTCGATGAACCGACCGTGGGGCTACATCCCGGCGATGTTGATCGCTTGACCGACGCACTCTTGGAATTGCGTGACGGCGGCAATACCGTCTTGGTTGTCGAACATGACGAGAGCCTGATGCGCAGGGCTGACTATATCGTAGACATGGGGCCCGGCGCCGGTCGCCTGGGTGGAACGGTAGTGGCGGCGGGAACGCCCGCTGAGATCGAAGGAACCAAGGAGTCATTGACCGGGCAAGCCCTGCGTGGCGAGCTGCGCCTCGAGGGCTGGGTAGGGGCGCAGGCTGGCCCGAACGCTGCCCCTAACATTGGCCCAGTGGAATCCCGGCGCGGCGGTGGAGTGCTGCTCACTGGCGCCAAGGAGCACAATCTAAAGGGCGTCGAATTCGGGGCTCAATTCGGTCAACTGACGGGGGTTTGCGGCCCCTCGGGATCGGGCAAGAGTACGCTCGTCCTGGACTGCCTTGTGCCAGCACTGCGTGGTGAGCGTCCCGCAGGCCGCTGGAAGTCGATCAAGGGCGGCGACGGCCTGCGCTTGGTCGTCGTGGATGCCAGCCCAATCGGCCGGACTCCTGCGAGTGTTCCGGCCACCGCCGTTGGGCTGCTCGATCCCCTGCGGGATCTCTTTGCGCGTACGCCCGACGCGCGCATTCGGGGTTACCGCGCGTCGCACTTCTCCTTCAACTCCACCAAGGGGCGCTGCCCGGCCTGTGATGGGCGCGGTGCGACGAAAGTTGACATGCAGTTCCTCGCGGACCTATGGCTGACTTGCGAAGAGTGCGACGGGCGCCGCTATCGCCCGGAGGTACTCGAGGTGCGTTACCGCAACCACTCCATTGCCGATGTGCTCGCCATGACAGTGGACGAGGCCTTGGCTCTGCTCAAGGACGTCCCCGCTGCCGCCCGCGCCTTGCGCACCTTGGCCGATGTAGGTCTCGGTTATCTTTGCCTCGGGCAGAGCTCCACCACGCTTTCCTCCGGCGAAGCGCAGCGCGTCAAGCTTGCCACTGAACTCCTGCGTGCCGGTGGTGTCGTCCAAAGCGTGGTGATTCTTGATGAGCCGACCACGGGGCTGCACAAGAGCGATGTGCGCCATCTCTACGGTGTGCTGCGTCGTCTCGTGGAGCGCGGAGACGCCGTCATCGTGATTGAACACCACGTGGATCTGCTCAATGCCTGTGACCGGTTGGTGGAACTCGGCCCGGGCGGAGGAGCCGAGGGGGGGCGCGTGATTGCCGCGGGTACTCCGGTTGAGCTGCGTTCCGATGCAGACTCTATCACCGGACCATGGCTGGCGGCGGAACTCGCGCCGGCGCGACCCAAACCTCGCGGGGCGAAGGCCAAGCCCAAGAAGGCCGCAGGTGGGAAGGCAGTTGAGAAGGCCGCGCAAGTTGCTAGCTCAAAACCAAGCAGGAAGGTGTCCAAAAAGGTGCTTAGCAAGGCGGTCGAGAAGACTGCGAAGCGCACGGGTAAGAAGACCAAGGCATGAATCTCTCCGTCGACAACCCGCTGATCGTCCAAAGCGATCGCTCCCTGATCCTCAACACCGTGCGTGCGGTTTTGGATGCTTCGGGGCGTGCAGCAAAGGACGCGGACGGTCGGCCGATGACTGAGGAACATCCGCGCTACGCCGCCGCGCGCGATGCCCTAAGCACCTTCGCGGAACTTGAGAAAAGTCCCGACTACCTGCACACCTATCGCATCACCCCGGTCTCCATCTGGAATGCCGCGGCGCTCGGGCTGACAATGGAGGACGTTGAGGGGCGTCTGGAGGAATTCTCCTGCGTGCCCCTGCCACCCAACGTGCTGGTTGATATTCGAACTTGGCTGGAGCGTTATGGGCTGTTGCGCATCGAACGTAATGGCGGTCGCTTTGAATTGGTCTCTGATGACGAGAACGCAGTAGCCGAAGTCATGGGCTATGGGGGCATTGGCGATCTCGTTGAGGCCGCAGATGACGGTCGCTATTTCCTTGACGAGCTCAACCGCGGCTTCCTGAAGCAGGCACTGATCAAGATCGGATTTCCAGTGGATGATCAGGGGGGTTATATCGATGGGGATCCCTACCCCATTACCCTGCGCAGTGTAACCCTGTCGGGGCAGCCCTTTGGATTGCGCCCCTACCAGGAGGGAGCGGCGACGAGCTTTTATCGCGCCGGAACCGTGCACGGTGGAAATGGAGTCGTGGTCCTGCCCTGTGGTGCGGGCAAGACTGTGGTCGCTATTGGTGCCATGAACTTGGTGGGAGCTAAGACTCTAATACTTGCGACGAACACGGTTGCGGTACGGCAATGGCGTGACGAGATCCTCGACAAGACCACCTTGACAGCGGACGAAGTGGGGGAGTACACGGGGGAGGAAAAGACGGTGCGGCCTGTGACTATCACGACCTACCAGATGCTCACTTGGCGGCGTTCCAAGACCGCTGAGTTTGAGCACTTCGCGTTGTTTGAACGTGAGAACTGGGGCCTGGTCATTTACGACGAGGTGCATCTCTTGCCCGCGCCGATTTTCCGCGCCACCGCGAGCCTCCAGGCCCGGCGCCGCCTCGGTCTGACTGCGACCCTTGTGCGCGAGGATGGGAAAGAGGGCGAGGTTTTCTGCCTGATCGGTCCAAAGCGCTACGACGTTCCCTGGAAGGTGCTGGAGAACAAGGGCTTTATCGCTACGGCCCTTTGCACAGAAGTAAGGGTGCCACTTGAGCGTTCGCTGATCCCTGGCTATGCCGTGGCCGATGCCCGTCGCAAGTTCCGCATCGCCTCGGAGAATCCGGCGAAGGTCCAGGTCGTTTCGGATCTGATCGACGCCCATCCCGAGGGCCGCATCCTCGTGATCGGGCAGTACATCGCTCAGCTACGACAACTAGCGCGACATCTCAAGGCGCCCTTGATCACCGGCAAGACTCCCAATCCCGAACGCGAGGAGCTCTATAGTGCCTTTCGCCGCGGCGACGTGCGCATCTTGATCGTGTCGAAGGTGGCTAACTTCGCCATCGATTTGCCGGACGCCAACATCGCTATTCAAGTGTCGGGGACTTTCGGCTCGCGCCAGGAAGAGGCGCAGCGTTTAGGCCGCATTCTGCGTCCCAAGTCTGACCGCTCCGTAGCGTCTTTCTATTCCATCGTGACCCAAGGATCGCGTGACCAGGAGTTCGCCCAGAAGCGTCAGTTGTTTCTGACCGAGCAGGGCTATTTCTACGAGATCATCGGGTCCGATCAAATCAAGGTCTCAGGAGTTGCTGCAGCGGTTGAGAATCCGATCTGCACGGCGGCCCCGAGTCCTTCCGAATCCCAGCCCTCGGTTCTCGAGGGTGATGAGCAGCAACCAATGGAGAAGCAACAGTGACGAGGAAGGCACGCCGAGTAGTGTCCCGAAAGGAGACCGGAAAAAACTCGCCTAAGTCGGTGGGGTCCAGCCATAAGAACTCGAATGGCAAGAGGAATGCGAATGGCCGTTCGAGTAGCAGCGGGCGCGCGGACGTTGCTGGAAACCTCGATCGGATTCCGACCGGGGATTTGCGCGAGCTCTACGCCCTTTGGACCGCCACTGACGCGTCCGATGGCCACGCGGACGCCGCCAGCCTACGCCGTGATCTCACGGAGATGATGACCGATGGGGCCTGCGTTGAAGAGCACGTCTCACAGCTGAATAAGCGTCAGTTGGCAGTCTTTGAGGATCTCTTGTCCTCAAGTCAGCACCGCAAGCCTTATCCGGAACTGGCCAGCGCGAGGTCCCTTTCCTTCCTGAACGACATGGACCTGGAGGCCTGCATTAGTGACCTGGCGCGCCGCGGTCTAGTGGTCGATGCCCAGGGCTCTGACTTTGCGGACAATGGCCACCGCTTGCTGGCAATTCCCGAAGACCTGGCGGAAGGATTGGTGCAGCGGCGACGCGACAGGGTGCGCGGGATCTTTGGCCTGTTGACCCTCAAGGGTCATCTCGATCAGGTCTATTCGGATCCGGAGAGGGCCAAGCGCATCACACCCCAGCGACTGCGGGAGCTCTACAAGATGTACTCCCAGGAGACAGCCGCCGTCGCGCGCATCGAGCGTCTCCCGGAGGGCATCCGCGGCCTGGTGGAGAAGGCCATTTTGGAATTCGGTGGCGTCTTGCCCAGGCAACTCTTTGAGCGCATGGAGACCGAGCTACCCCACTGGAACGGTCGCCGTTGGCGGATGATCCTGGAGCAGTCCTTGATCGGGACCGTACGAGAGCTTGATCTGACCTCCTACGGTGTTCAGCAACAGGACGAAACCCTGATCGTCTTCAACGAGGTCTCCCTGGCCTGGCTACGCCGCGTGGCCGTGCCCGGCGACCCGGACCGTCCGGACGAAGAGCTTTCACTAGGCATTGACGTAGCTTCAAACGTGTCCCGCTTCTTGGCCTATTTGGACGAGAACGATGTGCGTTATACGGTCAAGGGCGAGATCTTCAAGACGACAGAGAAGCGGATCGTTCAACACCTGATTCCCAACCCAGGTCGGGAAGTCTCCCGGGAAGAAGTACTGTCCTTTATTCTGCGCTTCGCCAAGGACGAGGAACTTATCGATCGCACAGGGAAGCGAACGATTACCGTGACCGGAGGCGGGCGTGAGTGGAGTGGTCGGCAACTCTTCGTCAAGCACCGCAGGCTGCTGGACTTTGCGACGGATGATCTCGCCATCGATGGCGAACCGTTCCACCACCGTCGCATTCGTCAGATCTTCCTGCGTCTCCTGAAACGTGTGAACGTCGGGGTTTGGTACGACCTGATGTATTTGCCGTTCCTGGCGCGCAACAGTTACCTCTCTGCCTTGGACGAGCTCGGTATCGAGGAACAATTGGCGGAGCGTACGCATGGCGGACGCTACCCCGTCATGGAAGACCCCCAGCGCTTGGCCTGGAACCTGGTCAAATGGGTGCGCAAGCGCCTCTATCTCCTCGGTGTCGTTGACCTTGGCTACGACAGCGCCAAACACCCCGTTGCCATGCGCCTGACTCCCCAGGGCGCGCGTCTGCTTGGGACGGATCGTATCGGTCCAGATCCTCCCCGTAGCGGTGGTTCGATCGTTGTTACGCCGGACTTCGAAGTGGTGCTCTTTCCGACGGGCGATGACTCGCGTCTGGTGCACGACCTCGATCGCTTCTGCACGCGCGAGAAGCTCAGCTCCCTGATGCACTTTTCCATCACCCAGGATTCTGTCCGACGTGCCCTAAGGGATGGCATGTCCCTGTCCTTAATGCTGGAAGTCCTCGACACAAATTCGCGCACGCCTGTTCCGCAGAATGTGGCCTTCTCGGTACGAGATTGGTCCGTGCGCGCGGGGCTACTGTTCCTCAGTCAGGATCTTATCCTGCGGGGAGAGGACCCCGAAATCCTGCGGAACTTCCGCCAGGATCCGGGCACGCGTCCCTACATGGAAGTTGTGCTCGGGGAGAATGCGGTCAAGTTGAAGGGCAAGGTTACGCCTATGAGGATGCGGGCTCTCCTGCGTGAGCTCGGTCACTTGGTGGAACTCGGCGGCGAGGTCTCGAACTGAACCAGCAGGATCAATCCGGCAGCAGGCTTACATTGCCTGCGACCGTCGTGGCGCTTTCGCCGGGGGACCTTGTGCCTGCGGATTGCATGCGGTTTCTGCGGGGTCTGAGACGCGCGTTTGACGCGGGCCTTGCAGCTGTAATTCTGCGGGAACGTACCCTCAGCGACCGCGCCTTTGGGGATCTCCTTGGGGAGGTCCTGGCCTCTGCGAGGTCGGGGGATCGGTGGGTCGGTGTGCACGACCGGGCGCACATGGTGGCCCTAGGCGCGAGGCCTGGGATGGGGTCGGGGATAGGAGTCGCGAAGGGCCTGCACCTTGGCTTCCGCTCCCTCAGCCCCGCGGCGGCCCGGACTGTTGTCGGTCCTGCCGTGGCCCTTGGGCTTTCGACCCATGCACAAGATGACCCCAAAGATTGGCGCGGCGCCGACTACTTGTTCCACGGGCCGGTGAACAGCACGCCATCGAAGATCGGTTGGGAGGAGCCCGTCGGTATCGATGGTTTCGAGTGCGCCCTGGAGCGTGCCCAAGCGGTGAATGCGGGGCCGCTGTGGGCGATCGGTGGACTTCACCCATCGGACGCCAGCGAACTGCGTGCATGCGGAGCTTCGGGAATGGTCGTCCTGCGGGGTATCCTTGGGGCTCCCGATCCAGGGGCAGCGACCGATGAATACCAATCCGCCTGGGGGAACCCATGACAGTTAAGCGATGGCCGTTTATAAAGCGCGCGCGGATCGTCAGTTACAGCATTGTGGCCGCCGTCATCGCCGTGCTGGTCTTGCGCTATGACTCGGTCGTCTTGCCGGAGGAGGGCTGCTCGCCACTGGCGGAATTCGATACGGGAACACGCCTGCTCCTGGATCGCTGGAAGTCCGCAGATGTGGGTGACGCGGTCCTATTTCGAAACGGAGAGGATCTGCTACTTGGGCGTGTCATAGAGAAGCCCGATTTTCCCGAGGCGAATCGCCCTGCAGGTTGGGCTCCTTTTGATGACGAACACCTTTGGATCGTCGCCGACGCCAAGGATTGTCCCGCGGTCGATAGCCGACGATTGGGACCTGTGGGACGGGATGCGGTGGTTGCTGTGATCGCCGCTGGCTTGCCCTGGTAGGGTTGCGTCCATGAATTGGTCGGAGAGCAGGTTGCATGATTACATTATCGAGCTGCGCGCGGGCGCAGACGAAGGCGGTTGCGTGGTCGGCGAGCCGGGGTCTGACGCGGCTGTTCTGGCGACCGGCCTAAAGCGCCCCGTCCTCTGCGTGGATCAGTTGGTGGAAGGGCGACACTTCATGGCGGAAGCCTCTCCTGAGGATGTGGGGCGCAAGGCGGCGGGCCGCGCCCTTTCCGATTTGGCGGCTACGGCCGCGACACCCCGTGCTCTGCTCCTGACCCTGCGTGCCGACGACGGACTGACTTCCGGCGAGACCGCTTCCGAAGAATGGTTGCGCGCTGTCCTGCGCGGCGTCTGGGCCAGCGGACATGCCTACGGAGCGCCCTTGGTAGGAGGAGATATTGCAGCCGGTGACGGACCCACGAGTCTGGCGGTGACAGCACTTGGGGAATTCGAATTCGCCGGTGTCCCCCCCGGGCGAGAACATGCGCGTGCGGGTGACGTTGTTCTGCTCACGGGCGCCCTTGGGGGCAGCATTCTTGGACGCCACCTTTGTATCCATCCACGCCTGGAGGAAGGGCGTTGGCTCTATGCCCGCGGTGCGCGCGCAATGATGGATGTATCCGATGGACTTGCCTTGGACTTGACCCGCGTGGCCAGGCGCTCGGGCGTGGATATTCAACTCGAACTCGATCAAGTGCCGGTGCACGCGGACGCACACAGGCTTGCGAAGTCCGATCAAGTGAGCGCCCTGGATCACGCCCTCTCCGACGGCGAGGATCACGAGTTGATCGCCTTCGCCGGTGAGGCCGATGCCCTGGCGCTCTTGACCGAAGGCTGCCCTTTGATGCCTGAACTCCGGCGCATCGGTCGCGTGGTTGAGCGACTTTCAGGGCCAGAAAGGGAGTCAGGACAAGAGCTTTGGGTGCGCTCCGGATCCAAAGCGTCCTGGTCGCCCTTCAAAGGTCGCGGCGGTTACGTCCACGGCACTCGGTTGGGTGGATAGGGGAAAAGCATGGATCAGTCACTCATTCAATTCAGGAGCTCCACGCCCGAGTCCACAGAGGCCCTGGCGGAGCTCCTTGGCGGATTGCTCTTTGACGGCGTTGTGCTGGCCCTGGAGGGCGAAATGGGGGCGGGCAAGACTACCTTCGCCCGTGGCCTGGCCCGGGGTCTGGGAGTGGATGAGCCGGTCACCAGTCCGACTTACACCTTGATGCAGGAGTACGAGGGGCGACTCCATTTTTGGCATCTGGATGCCTGGATGGCGGAGCGCGAGGAGGCGTTCCTGGAGGCCGGGGCCGCTGATCTTCTTGGTTCTAGCGGCGTGGCCCTAGTGGAGTGGTCGGAGAATGTGCGGGACTGGCTGCCGATTCCGCGCCTACTCCTGCGCATGACTCCCTGCCCGCTAGGAAAGCAGGGGCTAGGCCTCGGACGGACTCTGGAATTTTCTGTCATCGGGGACTCCGACGCTGCGGAAAGCGAGCTGCATTCGCTACTTAGGGACCTCTGGAGGTCCTCAGGGGCATTAGAGGGGGTCGAGCTTCTCCCCGGGTCCGATCCTGAGGAGCCCGGTCCCGGCGGGGGCGAGCCGATTTCTTCGTGAGAATCCCGGTCAGGATCGAACCGCAGCCAGCGGCGTGCGTTGAGGGGTCACCCTAATGGGGGATTGGACCTTTCATACGGACCCACTGAAGGCTTTGCAGGACGGCGACCGCGCCCCCTTCGAGGCCTTTGTGAGAAGTCACGCGCGGCTGCTCGTGGCTTGGTTCCGCAGGCAAGGCGCCGGACTTCACGGGGCCGAAGACCTCACCCAAGACGTGTTCCTAAAACTCCACAAAACCGCCGGACGCTATCTGGCCCAGGACCGCTTCGGTGCCTTCTGCCTGCAGATTGCCCGCAATCTGTGGATCGATGACTGCAGGCGGCGTGGAGTTCGTCCCGCGGCGATATCCCTGGAGGGTCGGGTGGGGGAAGACAGCGCTTCCCTGGCGGAAACGCTGCATCCCGAGCAGATCCAAAGCGGCCCCGGTGGTTTTCCGCCGCCCGGCCGCCAGGCCGTTGTTCACGAAGAAGACGAGCACCTGCGCCGGGCGATTCTCGAGTTGTCGCCCATGCACCGCGAGGTCTTTGATTTGGCGATGATGGAGGGCCTGCCCTATCCCGAAATTTCAGAAGTCCTGGGTGTGCCCGTGGGGACCGTTAAGTCGCGAGTGTTCTATGCACTGCGTAAGTTACGCGAGCTCCTGGGGGACAAGGGAGTTGATCCCGGAGTGGATCCCAGCGTGGGTCATTGGGCCGAACAGCGAAAGGCGAGCGAAGGGGGTCACCCACAGTGACGACTTCAAAGGAAGTGGGCGGCGGCCCCGAGGGCGACTTCGAGGAGCTTGCCGGACCCCAGAGCGACTCTGAGTTGGCTTCCCTGCGGGAGGAGTTGGCGGGCGTTTCGCGCGTGAACCGACGCTCTGAGTGGACGTCAGCGCGCGAGCGTCGCTTGATCACCGCGACCCTGGCGCGCACTACGCGACTTGATCCCGGCTGGCGCGGAGATCTGCGTCTGGTCTTCAGCTTTGTGCGTGACTCACTTGTTCAGTCACCGCAGTTACGGCTGGCCGCAGCCTTGCTCTTTGTGAATTGCTTCGTGGTTCTGCCGGCCGTGGCTTGGGTGCTCCTGCGACCCGAAGCGCCCGAGCAGGGCTTCTTCACGGGCTTCGAGCCCCCTGAGGCTATCGAGGAAGAGGACGAGCCCGAGGAAATCGTTGTGGAGTTACCGGAAGTCTTGGAGGAAATCAAGGCGGCCGAACGACGCCTGGATAACCAGGAGAATGTCAGGCGCGTAGCGCGCTTCAAGTTGATGACACAGCTCGGCTTGCCCGCCGTGGATCCCTCAGTTCTCGATGGAGAACTCGTCGAGGTCCCTACACCCGAGCTTCTCTTCAGCGAGCGCCTGCGTTTGCTTACGGGTGGAGGACAGGCGATCTCCCTGGCGAGACTGGACGAACTTTGTGGCTCAAGCGATGAGCGCAGTCTTTTGGCTCTCTTAGCCCTGGATCGTGGCTTGGTCTTGGGGCGCCCCCCGGAGCTGGGCGGTTTCCTGAACGAGCTCGCCTTAGCCGAGACAGCGGGGACAGCAGATGTCCTTGCCTTGCATGTTCTGGGGCGTGCCCGAGCCCAGGGCGACTGGCCTTCGGAGGCTCCCGGCGGTACCGGATTGTCCCTCCCTGCGCAGCCCCTGGGGGCCGAGGAAGAATCAGCCCTGCGCGAGCTCTTTGGCGCAGATCTCTCCTCCTTGCGGGGCTGGTGATCCCGACCCACCCCCATTCGGGGCTGTGTTGAACGTTGGGTGAGAGTGTGTTCTTGGTAGGCATCCATCTGGTGGTGGCCGCGGGGCCTCGGCGACCCTATCCTCCGCCCATGAGTGACTCCGTTATCTGCGTCAGCACCAGTCCCCAGTTTCGCCTGTGGCCCGTCCTTGCAGTCCTGCTAGGGCCCCTCGTGACAGTTGCTCTTGCACAGGCTGAATCCTCGACCGCCGGCCAGGCCACCGGTGGCGCCCAGGGGCAAGGACGTGGTGATGGGCTCGCGCCTGCGATCCGTCTGGAGAATCCCCGTAAGTGGCGCAGCGAGAGCCAAAGCGTGACTCTCTCCCTGGAGGAGGCCCTGGAGGTCGCCCTGCGCCACAACCTCGGTTTGTCGGCCGCTGAGGGTCAGACGGAAATCGCACGCCTAGATGCTATGGGGAGTTGGGGAGCCTTTGACCCCGTGCTCTCCGCCCGTGCCGAGCTGATGGACCGCGAGCGTGAAGGCAATAGTAGTCTCTCAGGTGCAAGCCTCCTCGAAGAGGATAGCCAGTCCTTCTCGTCGTCCTTGCTCTGGCCCGTCCGAACCGGCGCCGATTTTAGCCTCAGCTACGCGCGCACGAACAACCGAACAAACAACCAGTTCGCGACCTTCGATGTGTCGACGACAGACGTTGTGACGGCCATGGTGACTCAGCCGCTTTTGAAGGGAGCGTGGGAACGGTTTGCCACGACGAGCCAGCGGCAGTCAGAGGTGGTCATGCAGCGCACAGAGGCCGCCGAGCAACAGGTGCGCCAACAGCTGCTCTTGGATGTCTACAACGCCTACTGGGACCTCGTGAGTGCTCGTGACCAGCTGGATGTAAGCATCGTGACCTACGAGCTGGGACAACAGCAGTTGCTCCAGGACCAACGCCGCTTGGAGGTCGGGGCCGGTACCGAAGTGGACGTGCTCCAGTCCGAGACGAACCTGGCGCAGTCCTGGGAGCAATTGCTTCAGTCCGCGAACAGCATCCTGGCCGGTGAGGACGCATTGCGTGAACTCCTTTTTCAATCGCAACCCTCCGAGAGCGGCGACCTTTCCGAGGCCTTAACCGGTTGGGACTGGCCCATCATTCCCTCCACAAGCCTGCCCGAGGTGAATGCGGATGACGTCTCTAGTTTGTCGAACGGGGGGGTGGATACGGGGGCCTGGAGAGCGTCCCTGGCTAAGGCACTGCGTTCACGTCCGGAACTTGCCCAGGCACGCTTTGATGTGGAAGCTTCAGAGGTGCAGTTGGAGCGCTCCGTATCCGATCGACGCGCACAGCTTGACCTTGAGTTGACCGCTAGCTCCGCAGGCTTCGATGTGGATCCTGGAGACGCCTTTTCCGATGCGGCAGGCTTCGACTTCCCCGAGTATCGCGGCGCCCTGGTCTTTAGCTTGCCCCTTGGGAACCGGACCGCCAAGAATGCCAATCGCTCCGCGCGCGCTGCTCTGCGCAATGCAAAGCTGGCCTATGACACGCGCGAACTAGAGATCCTTTCGAATGTCCGAGGCGCTGTGCGTGAGGTGCGCTTCCGGGCGATCGCCGCGACCGCCGCGGAAACCAGTCGAGACCTTGCAGAGCGCCAACTCGCCGCAGAGCAGGCGCGTCAACGCAATGGACTATCGACGACTTTCCAGGTGCTGGAGTTTCAAAAGACCTCTTCAGAGGCACGCTCCAATGAGCGTGCTGCCCGGGCTGCCTATGCGAAGGCCTTAGCAGGTCTACGTTTCTCCGAGGGCGTGCTAGGGGATGATCTCCAGGTTGTCGCAGAGGAGCAACTCCCCGAGAGTCAAGTTCCCCCGGACGAAGATTAGGACCGCAATAAACCACGCTTCCATGATGACTGACTCCATGCTCCTACGGCGTAAGATGCAATCGATTGGCCTGGGTCACCTGGCGCTCGTGGTGGCTCTCGGACTTTGCGGCTGTTCCGATGATTCATCCGGTCCCGAGCCCGGGGAAGAAGCCGAGCAACAAGCCGCGCAAGCCGATTCAGACGCCGCGCTTCTGCGCTTGGATCTACGTATCATCCACCTCCTGAAGGAGTGTCCCCAGACTTCGCTCTACGGCGAAAACATCGGTCAGTCATCGGTGTTGATCGATCGCCTGGTTGACAAGCTCAGCCATGGTCAACTCGAGGTTCTGAAGCGTGCGCGCGAGGAGCTGGCTGCAATCGGCGCCCCCGCGACTCCCGTCCTGCGGCGCCTGATCGAGGGCAGCTATGCGAACGCCTTCGATGCGCCCTACATCGAGAATGCCCTCGGGGTTGCCAACCTCATGACAGATCCAGCGGCCCACGAGCTGCTAATCCTGGGTTTCAATCACCCCCAGGGAACGGTGCGCTCCCAGGCCGTCAGTGGGCTGCGGCTTTTCCACGCCCTGCCGGAGGACTTCGACATGCTCCTGGAGCGACTTGCTGCTCCAGAGGGATCCTTGATGCGAACCGGTCTGGCCCAGGCCCTATTCCGCGCGGACCGCACGCGCGCTGAACAAGTCGTTCTGGAGTGGATGCGCGAAGGGGCCGAGCGGTCCCTTTGGAGTCAGATGGTTCCCGAGTTGTGCATGTCCGATGATCCAGGCGTGCGCGCTGATTGCGCGGCATTACTAGGGAAGTATGCCGACTACAACATCGATGTGAGCCTGGCGGCAGCCGGGGCTGCCGGTGGAGATATGGTTGCTCGCCGTTGGATCGAGCGTTGTTTTTCCGAGAACACATGGAACGTGCGCATGCTGCTCGTGCGTGCCATGGGGAGTACGACTTGGATCGATCCCTTGGTCGGCGTCGTGCTCAACGACGACAACGATCAGGTCGTTGCAGTTGCTGCGGACTTCCTTGCCCTCGCCGACGGTTGGAACGAGGAGCGTCGTGATGCCATTGCGAGTCTGTTGGACCATCCTGTGCCGTCGACGCGCTCCCAGGCATTGGGGAGACTTGTGTCTCATGGGGATCCCGAGGCCACAGACCGAGCAGTCGCGCAATTACAGTCCGAAGAGTCCGAACCGTTGCAGGCTGCGCTACTTGCCCTGCGTAGCGTTGTGGCAGCGGATGAGGCTCTGCTGGCGCGGGCTCAGGCTGCCCTTGAGGAACGACACCAGAGGGATGAGGGAGCCCCGATCCAGGACCGCCGCCGAACAATCAAGGCCATCGGTATGTTGCCATCCGCTTGGGCAGCCGACACCTTGATCGACCTGGCCCGTGCCCACCCGGGCGAAAGGCTCGAGGGCTTGCCTGCCCACGAATGGATCACGATTCAAGCGGGCAACACCGGCGCCAAGGGCCGGGCACAGATCTCCGAACGCCTCAAGGAAGAGCAGGACCCGGTCCGGAGATTGGATCTGATTCGAGCGATCTCGAGTTCGCGGGATGATGACTCGCGCGAGCTTCTCCTGCGCCTGGTGGAGCGGGATGCTGCCTCCGAACTCGAAGTTCTCTACGTGGCGGATCGACTCGCACGCGTCGGGCCGAGTCACTTGGTCGCGCCGCGCTTGAAGCGCGTGCTATTTGACCTCAAGAGCCTCGAGGTCCGCCGGGCGCTCTCCTGTCTGCTCTGGTATTGGTACTAGGCTGAATGGGAGTGCGAGCCGCCTAAGGCACGGCTTGCCAGCCATCCCAGGACCAACTTGCAATCGCCTGCCCCAGGGGCGGGGCTTGCCCTGGTCCGTTCCAGCCATCCAGGGGGACGTCTTCGTTTTCTGTTCGCAGGGACAGGAGGTCACCCTCCACCGTGGCAACCCAGGCGGCCTGCCCAGTCCGCCCAACATCCCAGGGCCAGGCGACGATAGCCAGAAGCGGCTCCTGGTCGCTGGCATAGACCACACGCCCTAGACCGGTGCTCTCGGGGCGCGGAACTCGTCGCAGGCTGAATAGGTACCCATGGCGGCGCATCTGGCGCCCATCATCGAGGAATTCCGCATTGGTGAGTTCGCGCAGGTGGTCCCGGGCAACCTCCTCCACAGGTGGCAGCTCTCCGGGGACTAATACGCGTTCTGCGAGGGCTGCGGCAAGGCGCAGGGAAGTCGAGCGGGCGTCCTCCTCATTTGCCGTGGCCGCAAAGCTGCGTAGTCGCGGGAGGGAAACCAAGACGAGCACAGCGACAATAGCGAAGATGGTCCCGGTACCGAGGGTGGACAGGCCAAGTCGTTCTTCGAGTTGTTGTAGGCGTGCTGATCGAGGCATACACCGGATCCTAAGTATGGCGACGCGCCATTCAAGTCCAGGCGTGGTCAAGGATCCCAGGCGACTCAAGTCGTAAGCTCTGGTGGACCGCTTCGACCAGGGCAATCCACTCACATGAAGACTCCTTCAATCCAGCAACTCTCGCCCCATGATCGCGAGGCTGCCCAATTTGCGGCCCGTACCCTTCAGGAACACGGCTTCCGTGCGTGGATCGTGGGGGGCGGTGTGCGCGATCTCGCCCTGGGGATTACCCCCAAGGACATTGACCTGGCGACGGACGCCTTGCCTGGCCAGGTGGAAGAGATTTTCGATCGGACTATCCCCGTGGGGAAGGCCTTTGGGACCATCGTGGCGCTGATTGAAGTCGGAGGGGCAGAGCCGGTGACCATGCAATTGGAGGTCACAACCCTGCGCCGTGATGGGGACTACAGCGATGGACGCCGTCCCGATGTAGTCCTCTATGGCACGAGTATGGACGAAGACGCTCAGCGTCGTGACTTCACATGCAACGCGCTGTATCTGGATCCACTGACCGATGAAATCAGCGATGTGGTCGGGGGATTGGGGGACCTTGAGAACGGAGTCCTGCGCACGGTGGGGGACCCCGTTGGGCGATTCCGCGAGGATGGCCTGCGCCTCTTGCGCATGGCCCGGTTCGCAGCGGCCTACGGATTGGAGATCGAGGGTGATACCTGGGCAGGAGCTCGGGATTCCCTGGATGCCCTTGTGGGGATAAGCCGCGAGCGCGTGCTGGCCGAGCTGAGTGGAATCGCTATCCGCCCCAATCCCTACCGTGCTGTTCAGCTACTGGGGGAGTCCGGGGTACTTGAGCGCATCCTGCCGGGGCTCGAGGGGTTGCGGAGCAACGCGGAGCAAGCTGGGGCTGGTGTCCAGGGGGGGGGCGTTGAGGCAAGGCTGACCCTGATTCGAAACCTAGGGGACGCCCCGGGGGTCGTTCCATTCCTGGCCGCATTGCTTTCACCGCGGGATGATCAGATGGTGGAGCTACTGGCTAGCCTGCGCCCATCACGGGCGACGAGCGACGGAGTCAAGGCCATCTGGGCGGCCGTGCATTGCCTACAGAAGCTCAGCGAGTTGGGCACGATCGATGGCTCGGCTTGGCGTGACCGCGCCGCGCTGATTGAGCTCGCGCGGACGCCCGCCTTTGGGCAGGGACTCAACCACCTGCGGGGCTCGGAGCCGGGGGTAGACTCGATAGCCCGCCTCGGGGCCCTGGAGGATCGTGCCGTGGCCCTAACGCCCGGGGAGCTCAATCCCGAGCCTTTCCTCTCGAGCAAGGACCTTGGAGCCAGCAGCATTCCCCGTGGTCCGCGCTGGGGTGAACTATTGCGGGAGGCGCAGCTGCGTCAACTCGGTGGGGCGATCCAGGACCGCGTAGCAGCATTGGATTGGCTCGCGAAGCAAGCCTGAGAATCCGCACCCTAGCAGTCCGTTGAAAAACAGCAGCTTCTCGGTTGGTCTCCACAAATTGCCTGGCAAGGCGTCGGGTTCTCCGTGTAGCTGTACCTACACGGGTGGTTCCGACAACGCAGCCAGGCGATTTGTGGGGGCCGAGCGAGGAGTTGCTGTTTTTCAACGGGCTGCTAGAGCGTCAAAGTCAGTCCGATCACCAGGCTGCGGCCGGGTCGGTTGCTGCCGGAGCCGTGGAATCGGTAGTCCTCATTGAGGATGTTTTCGAGGCCCAGGTCCAGCCGTAGGTTCTCGCGGAGGTCGCATCCGCCGCGCAAATCAAAGACGACATAGCCCGGGGTGCCGCCGGGGGGTATGCGCGTGGTGTCGCCGGCGTCGCGCGTGGAATTCTTGTCCGCCTTGTCGGCGAAGGTCAGTAGGAACTCGACCCAGGCTGGCGCTGCGTCGCCGGGGGCAAGCTGTTCATAGCGCAGGCCAAGGTGCCCCTGCCAGGGAAGCAGGCGATCAATAGGCTCTTCCACTAGTACCTGGGCCGCCGTAGGAAAGGTCTCCACTTTTCCATCCATCCACGCTGTTTGGAGGAAGACGGACCAGGCCGGACGGAAAGCCCAGGTCGCGCGTGCTTCGGCCCCAAGGACGTATCCATCGCCGGCGTTTTCCTTTGTGATTTCAAACTCCCCATCAGTGTTCGTGTTCCCCGTCGGGCGCCGAATGATGAGGTCTTCAACGTCGGTGTAGTAGGCCGACAGCTCTAGAGTTCGTGTCTCGTCCCGCGCACGGATTCCCGCTTCATAGGAAAGAAACTGTTCAGGCTCGAGATCCGTTGAGGCGACCTCGAATTCATCCGTGCGGGCCGTGTCAAAACGCGTTAGGTCGGACAGGTTGGGCGCACGGAAGCCCTGGGAGATACCGAGGAAAACGTCGACACTTGAAGTTACCGTATAGATCGAACGCATGCTGCCCACGAGGTCGGACCAGCTCTTGTCCAGCGAAGTCTGGTCTCCGCTGACGGGGTCGCGGACGCTGTCGGCATCGACAGCGGCGTATTGGCCACGCAGCCCAAAGGTCACGTTGAGCTGTTCGCTGAGCGCGACTTCATCCTGCAGAAAAACACCCAGGAGGTCGTAGGTGGCGTCGTCGGCGACGGGGCCTTGAATCGGGTTACGCGAACTTTCGGAGTCGACGAAGTCGCGGTACCAGTCTGCTCCGTATGTCCAACGGCCCAATTGGCTGGGGGAAGAACCCCAGGCCTGGAAGCCAAGGGTGTCCGCGTCAAAGCTCTGGAACTCACGGGCCATGCTGGAGCGAATGCGGTCGCGCGACTCGCTTTGGCTATGCCATGAGAGTCCCAGGGAGAATTCGTCGGCGATCCCGAAGAGGCGCTCGTCATTCCCCAGTCCTTCACCCCTCAGTTGAACGCTGGAGAGTACGCGCTCCTGATCCAAGTCGCGCTTCAGGTCGCTACCGGCTGTCGTACCTTCAAAGGGTTGTCCGAAGATCGTCTGGTGTGTGCGCGGAACGTCGTTCTGTTTGACGTGATTGCGGCTGACGATGAGGCGGCGATTCTCGTCGAGGTCGTGCTCTAGCTTTAGGTCATAGTCCCACTCGTCATAGCCTGTGTAGGGCTGACTTCCTGCTTCGCGTCCGCCTCTAAAGTCACCGAAGTGCTTGCCTGTGAAACCGAAACCAAGGGCGGTATTGGTGCCCAAGGCCAGTCCGCCTTCGGCGCGCCCGATGAGGGACTTCTCCGCACTACTGAAGCGTGTGTAGAGGGTGCCGCCGTGACCTTCCCCGGAGGCAAAAAAAGACCATGGGCTCGGAGTCAGAGCGTTAACCGTCGCGCCGATAGAGTCGCTCCCATAGAGCACAGCACCCGGCCCCTTGACGACCTCGACGCCCTCCAGTGAATAGACATCCACGGTGTTCCAATACTGGTTCGGTCCATCGCGGAAGACCGAGTTGTTGACCCGCACCCCGTCGATCAAGAGCAGGTTGCGAAAGCCCGTCCATCCACGCACGTAGGGCGAGCCCTGCCCATGGGACGTTTCCTGTACGAGCACCCCCGGCGTGTTGCGCAGGGCTTGGGGAAGGGTGCGATAGCTTTGCTCCCGCAACTCTCCCCGGAGCACAGTATGCACCGAGTATGGAATCTCCCCGCGGGTAGCGTCGAGGAGCGCCGGCGTCACAAGTGTTTCCCCCAGGGAGGTGGCACCGGTCTGGTCGCCGTTCTCTCCTTCCTGGTCTTCAACTGGATGCCCTCGGTCGAGGCGGTTCCCGCTGATCCATAGGTCTGGCGAATGGGGCGCTGGAGACAACTGGGACGTCAGGAGAAGCGCAAGAACTGGAGAGATCATGGTGGGGGAGCCCAATCGAAGAGAGCCGGCTCTCGCCCAACGTGCCCCTGCGAGGGGGGTTCAAACTACTTAGCAGCAATTCGAGGATCGCCGAGGGATCCCTAGGAGGGTGGGAAGACCTTCCGAAGCCAGAAGCTCGCTGGGTAGCCCATCAGGATGCAGCCCGCGACGAGCAAGCCATCTGTTGAACCTGCGGCGGCGGCGATGGCGCCCGTCAGGATGAGCAGCCGCCTTAGGCATAGACCCATGGCGCCCATGACCTGGGGGCCGGTCCAGGAGGATCGGGCGGAACCCTTGAAGAGCGCCCAGGATCCGCCCAGGCCGAAGAGCGCGGCCAAGGGCATGCGAACCCAGGTTCCCCAGTGGTCTACTTCGCCAGCACCAAAGGGGTGCTGGAGAGAGGCGCCTGTCACAAGGAGAGGTGCGAGCAAGCAGGCCGCCAGGAGGGAAAGAGCAGAGAGTCGAAGGAGCTGCGCCGGACGTCTACCGGGGGACTCGGTCGGTCCAAGATCTTCCAGTCGCCCAAGTCGGGAGACAAAGAACACATAGGCCCCGTAGAGGCCTGGAAGCGCCCAGAGCAACGGTTGCTCTGCGAGATTCCCAAGCCCGATGGAGGGGTCTTGGAGCCGGGCACCGAGCAGCAATCCAGCCCCAAGGTTCCCGGCGCGACAGGCGGCTAAGAGCAATGGCCCTCGCCAGGCTCCGCGGCCCGCGATGTCATAGAGCGCGGCGGCGGAGGCCACCGCTGCCATCATTCCGCCTACCAGGGGATCGGCAAGGGTGGCCAAGGCGATGCCGCCCAGCATTAAGACCAGGGCCAGGAGGAGTGCGGATCCGGCGCGGATGCGGCCAGAGGGGATCGGGCGATCCGCCCGGACGCGCGCATCCTCGTCACGGTCGGCCCAATCATTCAGGGCCATGCCACCGTGGTAAACACAGGCGCTGGCACCAATCAACAGCCAGGGGGCGCTGCCACCGGGCCAGACCCCGTGGCTGGCGACTATTCCCGCGGCCGCATCGGCCAAGGCCGAGGGAGCCAAGGACAGCCGTAGGAGTCGCCCAAGTGCGAGGGCGCGATCCTTCAGTTGAAGACCCATCGCGCTAGATCGTTGTAGGTCACGAACACGAAGAGCGAGAGGATCAGGACGATGCCGATCAACTGGCTGTACCCGAGTACGCGATCTGAAACTGGGGATCCCTTGACCTTCTCTACCAACAGGAAGAACAGGTGCCCACCGTCGAGGATTGGTATCGGCAGGATGTTCAGGAAGGCCAGGTTGATGCTCAACATGCACAGGAAGAAGAACAGCTTGGCCAGACCCTGTTCAGCTACGCGATAGGAAATCGTGGCGATAGAAACGGGTCCGCCGATTGCATCGCGGGCGCGCACACTGCCGAGGATAATGCGCTTGAGCGTCAACCACGTGTTCTGCAGGAATCGCCAGGAGAAGGTCGTCCCAGCCTCGATGGAGGCAATGAAGCCGTCGGTGCGGAAAAGGTACTCATCCGGCAAAATCTCAACACCGTGTTCCGTCGCCGCCGTGGGTCGACCCTGCACTTGGAAGACCAAGTCGGTCGGCGCGCCAGCATTATCCAGACGCGTGACTTCGAAGGCTGCTGCACGACTTTCCTTGCCTGCGATGCCGATAGCGTTTGTTAATTCTGTCCAACTGGCGATTCTTACACCGTCAACGCTGCGAACTAGATCGCCGTCGAGCAGACCAATTTCCGCGGCCACTCGCCCGTTCTGTGGGACGACGATTCCAGACTCCAGGTCGAGTGTCATGGCCACGTCGTCAATCAATGCCTGTCGCCCGACGCTGTCCAGGGGAGGAGAGCTAAGAACCAGTTGCTCCCAGCCAGGGTGACCGGCCAATATGCCCGTGTCGACTCCGCCGGCGAGCGGGCGTTCAATGCCCATGGCGACGGCATCCGTAAGATCCTGGATGACGCGGTGGTAGTCGCCCAAACGTAGGATTCGCTGTCCATTGATAGACAGAATCCGATCTCCCTCACGCAGGTCCAGGGGCAGTTTGCTCCCCTGTCGCACGGCGCCGACGCTCCTTAGGGGGGGGCGTACTCCGATGAGCGGGCTGGCGTTCGGATCGATCTCGAGCTTCCTAGCGTCGAACTCAATGACGCGATCCCCATCTTCCCCGATGACGCGCAGGCGCAGTGTTTGGCCTTCCGTGATGCGCTCCCTGAATTCATCCCAGAGGGAAACGCCGGGGATCGGATCGACGAAGCTAAGCAGGGTATCGCCATTGCGCAACCCCGCGATCCAGGCGGGACTACCTTCCTGCACGCCAACAACCGGGTTGCCGGCGGCATCGCTCTTGATGGGTTGTCCAACTCCGATGAGAGGAATGCCACCGCTCGTGTCGGGGGTCAGCTGGACCGTGGTTTCCTGGCCGGTCTCCGGATCTCGGTAGACCAGTTCCGTGTTGGCCGGATCACCGAGCGCGATGCTCTCGAAGAGGTGGCTGAACTCGTAGATCTTGTCGCCATTGACCGTCAGCACTTCCGCGCCGGTGGGTATCTGCGCATGCCAGGCGGGGCTGCCCGGCGCCACATTGCCGACGGCGGGACGCACAAAGTCGACCCCATTCCAGAACAGAATCGGGAACACGATCAAACCAAAGAGCAGGTTCATGATCACGCCGCCTGAGTACATCAGGAAACGCTGTCCAATGGTCTTTGCGGCGAAGTTGTCCGCCGGAGGAGGTCCATCCTCTGGGTTCCATTCCTCACCGGCCCAACGCACGTAGCCCCCGATGGGGAGCGCGCCTATTTGATAGGTTGTGTCTCCTCGCTTCCACCCAAAGATCTTGGGGCCCATGCCGATGCTAAAGATGTCCACCCGTACGCCACACCAGCGGGCGGCGATGAAATGGCCCCACTCGTGCACGAAGATCACGAGTCCGACACCAAGAACGACTTGGAGGATGCGGACAATTGCCGGCAGGATTTCCATGGAGAAAAGCAGGGACTATCGACTGACTTGGGTGAGTGAAGGAAGGGCCAGCAGCCTATGGGGCGACTGGGGAGGGGGGGAAACTAGCGTGATCCCCGTATGGTTCAGCTTGAAACCCGTATGGATCAGCTCGAAAGGTGAGCTTCTCGCCTGCTGACTTCTTCGCCCGCCATAATGCGGGCCCTGGCGTCCGATTGCAGCAGGGCATCCACGCAATCGCCCATCCCAGGGCGACGCTCAAGCACAGCCCGGTTGATGGCCGTGATGTCCGTGAAAGAGATACGTCCCGCCAGAAAGGCCTCCACGGCGACCTCATCAGAGGCGTTCAGTACTGCGCCGGCGTCCTGACCTGCCTCCAGGCAAGCGTAGCCCAGATCCAGAGTTGGGAAGCGCTCGCGGTCAACCTCCTCGAAGGTGAGATTGGAGAAGCGCGCGGGGCTGAAGCCCTCGAGTTCCGAAGGGGCACAATCGGGATAGTAAAGGGCTTGGTGGATGGGGTGGCGCATGTCCGGCGGTCCAAGCTGGGCAAGCACGGACCCGTTCACGAACTCCACCATCGAATGCACGAGGGACTGACGGTGCAGCACGACCTTGATGCGCTCCGCCTCTAGCCCGAAGAGATGGTGCGCCTCGACAACCTCGAGGGCTTTGTTCATCAAGGTGGCGGACCCCACAGTGATCCGCGGCCCCATGTCCCAATTCGGGTGTTGGAGGGCTTCAGCAGGGGTTACAGCTGCCATGGTGTCCAGGGGACGGTCGCGAAAGGGACCTCCGCTTGCGGTTAACCAGATACAGCGCACCTTGGAAATATCGGAGCTGCCGAGGCATTGAAAGACGGCCGCGTGTTCGCTGTCCACCGGCAGGATACGTGCGCCGGTGCGGCGGGCGAGTTCCATCAGCGGGGCCCCTGCTACCACCAGGGATTCCTTGTTTGCGAGGGCCAGGGGTTTGCCGCGGGAGAGCACGGTCTCCGACGGTCGAACACCCGCCGCTCCAACGATGCCCTGCACCGCCAATTCATAGTCCAGGGTGGCCGCCAACTCCCGGGCAGCATCGGGACCCCGCACGAGGGCGATCTCGGCCGGGAGCTTATCGGCGATTTGGTCTGCCGCCGCCTCATCCGTCAATCCCACGGCCAGGGGTCGGTGGCGAAGAGCTTGGTCGAGCAGGGGCTCCCAGGATCGCCGGGCGCAAAGACCCAGGACGCGGAAGGCTGAAGGATCGCGCTCGACTAGATCGAGGGTCTGGGTACCGATTGAACCGGTGGACCCGAGGAGCAGGAGAGATTTCATGCGTTGGCCGGTCGGGAATCCCCTCGGGTCGGCGGCGCCGGAGGGCTGCCATGGGGTCATCACCGGTGGGCGAGCCAGTAAGTGTAGAAGAGTGCGGGGATCCTGTCGAAGACGCGGACCTCGGAGCGCTATCCTATGCGCCTAGAAAAGCCCGGGAGGACCCCGGTCTTTTACCCTGTCCCCCAGTCGTGCTCCGGCCGACGAATCTCCGCAAGCTGGGCCTGGACCGTGCATCACACGCCAGGACGCCCGCTGCCTGCCCGCGCCCCGTGCGCCCCCCTGACCTTGAGCGAAGAGAAAGCGCTGACTTACAAGGATACTGGCGTCGATATTGCTGCCCAGGACGAAGCCCTGGCCCGATCGAAGGACGCCATCCGCGAGAGCTTTACCCCCGGTGTGCTCGGGGACGTGGGCCTCTTTGGAGGTCTCTTTGACCCAGCCAAGGTCGGATGTGCCGACACAATTTTGGTGTCCAGCGCCGATGGGGTCGGGACGAAACTGGAGGTTGCGCGCCGTGCTGGCATCCACGATGGCGTGGGCCGTGACCTGGTGCAGCATTGCATCAACGACGTCCTCGTCCAGGGGGCCAAGCCGCTCTTCTTCATGGACTATGTCGCCATGGGCAAGCTCGAGCCGGAAATTGTCGCCGATCTGATTCGCGGTTGCGCCGAGGCCTGTCGCGACAATGGATTGGCCCTGCTTGGCGGTGAGACCGCTGAAATGCCCGGCGTGTACCGTGATGGCGATTTCGAGCTTTGCGGTTTCATGGTGGGCGCTGTCCAGCGCGATCACCTGCTCGACGGATCAAAAGTTCGTGCGGGTCAGGTCCTACTTGGGCTGGGGTCCGACGGCTTGCACACGAACGGATACTCTCTGGCGCGACACATTCTCTTTGAGCGCATGGAGCTGGGGCTCGATGACCGCCCGGAATTGCTCGGGGGCAAGACGGTTGTTGAGGCTCTGTTGGCTCAGCACCGCCCTTACTACACCTGCCTTTGGCCGTTGATCGAATCCAAGCGCCTGGCCGCGATGGCGCATATCACCGGCGGCGGCCTGCCCGGTAATGTCAATCGCATCCTGGGCAACCACGATGCGGAGATCGACGGCAATAGCTGGGAGTTGCCCGGGCTCTTTCAGCTCCTTATTGAGGGCGGTGGACTGGAGCGCTCCGAAGCATTCCACGCCCTGAACATGGGGATTGGAATGGTGTTGGTTGTAGAGGCGGAAGAAGTCGACGCCATCACCAAAGAGCTCACGGAAGTGGGGGAGCGCGTGACCCGCATCGGTGATGTCGTCGCAGGTACCGGTCAGGTCCACGTGCGCTAGATAGCGTGCTAAGCCCGTGATCGCAGCCCTTCTATTCAGCCTCGTTTCGGTCTCGGCGCCGCCGACCTCATTCGGCGTGTCGAGGTCCTTGCCCTTACCTGCACAACCGACTCTTCAGCAGTCAGAGAGTGAGGCCGGGGTGGATAGCTGGGTGGAGAACTGGGTGGATAACTGGGCACAGGCCTGGGCGCTCCTGAGTAGGCTGCGGAACCTAGAACTTGACCAGGCCGAACGTGTGGATTTGCGCGCCAAACTGGAGACCGTGCTGTCGAGTCTCCAGGGTTCTGGAACACGCCTTAGGATCCTGTCGCAGCTTCTGTCCCTTTGGGATGGGGAGACGCCGCCGGCGCTTTCCCTCGGCGATCTTGGTCTTGCAACTGACCTGGACGCGAGCGATCTCGATGGCCAGGAGCACTGGTTCCTGGCGGAGGTCTTGGTTGCGGGGGAGCGACGCGCCACGGAAGTCCAGGCAGGCCTCCTAGAAGCGCCGCTTTCTTTGGATTCCCTAACGGCAAATAGGCGCCTAAATTTGGCCTGGACTGTGGGGGTTGCTGAGGCCCGCGCCGGGCGCCACCGGAGCGGAGCGTTGCCGATCCAAACACAGCTTTACAGGGATTTTCCAGGGGCCTGGAGCGCCATGGACCTGGCCCTAACCCTCTCTCTCCTTGGCGAAGGATCTCAGGCTGACGCCGTGCTCGAAAGCGAGATCTCCCGTGAGGCGAGCGCTGGTGGGCAACCTGAGGGTGTCGCCGGTTGGGTCGACCCAGAGCTCTGGAATCAGCGTGGACTCGTCGCCCTCGGACTTTGTCACGAACGCCGCGCAAGGGACTACTTCGGTAGGGCACTGCGCCTTGGTTCACAGAATGCCACCATTGTCCTCGCACGCCTGGATTTGATCCAGGGCAAGCTTGAGGGGGCACGGCGTGGGTTCAGATCCCTATCATGGGGAGACGACCCCGGTGCCTGGACGCAGAGAGGTTACGGCCTCTCAATGCTCCCACCGCGCCCAACAAGTTCCACGACGGGTTTATCGCGACAGCTTGGGCAGGTGCCTGGCTCGTCGACGCGCTAGGGCGCTCCCTGGCGACGAAATTTCACCTTCCGAATTCTCTCTTTCGAAGACAGTTCCCATGCTCCGTGCTCCCTCCCTTCGCGCTGGTTTGCTCCTGTGTACCCTGGCCCTTGGAATGGCTGCGACGCCTGTACTCGATGCCAATTGGAAGACGTCGATCCACGAGCGGCTCGGCAAGGCGGTCGGAGGCTACTTTGAGGCTTACAACGCCCAGAGCGGTTCGAGCGAAGCCTGGGAGGATCTCTCTGAGGCGATTGCGAAGCACCAGAAGAAGATCAAGGACGTCCCGATTCTGTCCTGTGTTGAGGATTGGGAGCTCGTCTTCCGCAGTGAGGCTCTTTCGAACTACAAGGTCAAGCCGCGCAAGGGGCGTTTGCTTGAGGAGACCTTGGACTTCCGTGGCACACCGATCGATGTGGCCATGCTGTTTCCCAGCTCCTATTCAAGCAAGGGCGAGCCTTCGGCGATCATCTTGATCGCCTGTGAACCGGGCACGACTCCGAAGGAGTGCCTAGCGGAGAGCTGGATGAACGCCGACCTGAGGGATAATGCGATCCTTGTTGCGATCGGGATGCCTGAGGACCAGGAGGCGTTGGTTGGACTTGGTACGCCCCAGGCACTGGGTGGTATCACGCTCCTGATGGGCTCCTACGGATCACTCAAGCAGACCTACGCCATCGACATGGACCGCGTGTTTCTGGCTGGGCATGGCGAAGGTGCGATGGCAACGATGACCACGGCTGCGGCTTTCCCCCATGTCTTTGCGGGCGTGATCGTGCGTGCCGGCATCGCTTCGGTTCCCGTTGTAAACTTCCGCACTGTTCCTTCCCTCTGGCTAGCCTCCGGTGAGTCCGGAACAAACTTCGAGGAAGCCGCCACAGAGGCTGAGATTGGAAACGTGACTGTTGCCGCCGGTGCGGGTGATGACGAGGTCTTGGCCTGGATGGCGGACAAAGTGCGTGACGCCTATCCGATGCGAGTGAGCTATGCGCCTGTCAACGCGACAGCGCTTTCTACGAGTTGGATCAGCATGGAGGGGGCCAGCGCCGAGGCGGGCTCCAAGCTCGAGGCCACCGTGGATCGAGACAACAACACGATTACCATCGACGGCGAGGGGATTGTTTCCATCAACATCTCTCTGAATGACGTGCTGGTCGATCTATCGAAGCCGGTCAAAGTCATTATCAACGGTCGCACCGAGGAAGCCCTCATGGCACGCAACCAGCGCACCATGGTCCAGATGATGTTCAGTGGTGGCGACTGGGGTCGTGTCTTTACAGTGACCCGCTCCTACGATTTCGACGAGTAGCTCCTGAGCCTCCTCTACTAATGACACGAGCCGTGCGAGGGACATCGCGCGGTTCGTGTTGTCTTGTCTGCAGCGGGCTAGAATCCAACCATGAGTGATGAGTTGAAGGGATCGTTGAAGGAGGAGCCGGGCGGCGCCCTGCCCGTGCTTTTTGCTGTGTTGATCGGCGGCGCGGGAACGATGACTGTCGAGCTCGCGGCCGTTCGTTTGCTAGCCCCCTGGTATGGAACCAGCCTGTCGGTCTGGACCAACGTGATCGCCGTGGTGCTGCTGGCGTTGGCCTTGGGATATGCCATCGGAGGCCGGCTGTCCTCCCGGCCCCATCCATTTCAGCGTCTCGGGCTGGCCTTGGGTTGTGCCTGTCTGTGGACCAGTCTTCTGCCAAGCATTGCCAGCTGGGTTGCGCCGGCCTTCGTACCCGATGGCCTGGTGTTGAGCGCGGCCGCCGACGTGGTGTTATGGGGGAGTTTGGCGACGTCCTTGGCTCTCTTCTTCGTCCCCGCCGCCTTGCTCGGAACGGTGACACCCCTGGGGGTGCAGGCCGTGCAACTGCGCTCCGGTGGGAGTGCAGGTGGCGCGGGCGGTACAGTCTTCGCGGCGGGCACCCTCGGCAGTTTGTTTGGTGTCTTTGGTACGAGCCACTTCCTACTTCCGAACTTCGGCCTGCGGGGCACGTTCTTCTTCGCTGCCACTGCCCTGGGCTGTGCGAGCTTGGTCGCCCTGTTCAGCAGGGGCATGGCGGGCAAGACACGAGTGGGTGGCGTGCTGTTGTTGCTGTCCGCCGCGGGCTTTGGGGTCAGTGTTGCACCAACGCCAATTGGTGCTGCGGACGGGACGACGCTCCTGGCTGCGCGGGAAAGCTCCTATCAATCCCTGCGCATAGTCGAAGACACCACCTACGGACCGGAGCCCATGCGCTTCCTTCAGGTGAACGAAGGGCTGAACAGTTATCAGTCCGCTTGGCAATACGACTACGGTCTCCTGCCCAAGGGTTTCTACTACAACGACTTCGCTCTGCCGCTCTGGTGGGATCGCGCTCGCACGGACTGGGAGGTCTTGGTGCTCGGTCTGGGGGGGGGCACGGCCTTCCGCGTGCTGCAAGGGGCCGCACCCGAAGATGTTGCACTGCATCTGACGGGGGTGGAGTTGGATGAAGGAGTCGTGGAGCTGGCCCGCGAGTTCCTTGACCTGGAGGAAGATGGTCCCGACCTGCGAGTCCTTGCGGGCATGGACGCGCGAGTGGTGTTAGAGGCCTACGACAAGGACCTCGATCTTGTGATTCTCGATTGCTACTCCAACCAAGTTGAGATTCCGGCACACCTGGCAACGGCAGAGTTCTTCGAGGCGGTCGCGGCCAAGTTGCGGTCCGGTGGCTGGCTCTTGGCAAACCTTGGGGGCTTTGGGTTGGATGATCCTGTTGTCCAAGCTGTGGCCGAGAGCGCGGCCTTTGGCTTCGGCGGAGATGTTCTGCTCCTACGTGTCCCACAGGCCCGGAACCTGACGTTGATTGCGCGTTGGGACGCGCCGCTTCCGGTGGACGGTTCACTGCAGCCTATTCCGATTGGTGGCCCCCTGGCGGGGCGCGTTGCACCCTTGGCCTTGCCGGGCGCGATGGCATTAGTCCCCGTACCCTCCGGGGGCCCGCCCCTGACGGACAATCACGCTCCCCTGGAGCAGTTGCAAATGCGTTCGATTCGCGAAGCTCGTGAGCGTCGCCTCGGAGGGGATCAAGAATAGTGGCTCTTGCTTCGAAGCTGCAGGCCTGCCTGTTTGGGCCAAGTACAAGGGGCGTTCTGCAGCGCTTGATCACCCTTGGGGTTCTTGGCTGCTGTGTCATTGGCCCCGGGCTCAGTGCGCAGGGCGGCTATGCGCGCGCTATGGAGTTGCTTGCCAGTGAGGATTACCGGGGCGCACTTGCGGCACTGGAGAGCGAAGAGGATCTTCTGTTGCGTCGAGATGGCGAGGCGGAGTTGTTCTATCTCGCCTCCGACTACGCCGCTGCACTCAGGGTCGCAGAAACAGGTCTCGTCTCTGACCCCGATCATCTCAAGCTTCGCTTCCGGGCCGCGGCCAGCGCGCTTTGGTTGAACTCAGGGGAACGCGCACTCTTCCACAGCGAAGCATTAGCGCAGTCGGTGCAGGCATCAACGCTGACTCCTCTGGATCGCAATGCCTGGTCGGATCTCGCGCAGGACTACCAAAGCAGGGCGAAGGATCTCCTGGCTGTGGAAGGAGACCGCCAGGGGGCGGTCTCCTTTGCACGCAGCGTGTCGTTTGCGGGCTTAGCCCTTGTCCTGCTCGCCTTGGTCTGGGCTCTGCGCCCTCGCCACACTACTTGAGGTCCAGAAGACCCTGCTCGAACACGGGGTCAAGCAGCTCCGGCAGGCTTACGTCGTACTGAATATTCGTGGAGTAACGGGCGACCCAGGGCCAGTCTTCCTGGTCAGCGATGCGCCCGATGGCCACAGCTGCCCAGCCGCGACTGATAGAGGATCGCGTCGGATCCGTCATGCGCCGCGTCAAGATCTGCAATGCCCGCGGATCACGAATCCAGCCCATGGCCGAGGCGATCGAGGCCTGCACTGTGGGGTTGGCGTTCTCGAGTATTTGCAAGAGCACAGGAGCCGCGTCCTGGTCGCCGAGAATCGCCAGGGCGATGGCGCCTTGCTCAAGGGCAAAGGGCTGTTGGGCGGAGCGTTGCAGGTGTTGACGAAGCTCCTGGACGGCACCGGTTTGACCGATCATGCCTAGGGCCAGGGCCGAGTAGCCGCGCACGCGTTCGTGGCTGCTCTCGATCATGTTCGTAACGAGGAGTTCTTGCGCTTCCATGTCACGCACAAGTCCAAGGGCCACTGCCGTGGCACCGAGCACCTCCGCGTTGCGTGTCTTCTTGAAGACGATGCGCAGGGCATCGGTGACTTCCGATCCGGCGGATTCACCGCGTTCGGCTGCGTTCGCCTCAAGCAGACCTAATCCGAGGGCGGTCCAGGCGAGGGTTTGTCCGCGGCTGCGTCCAAGACGCTTAAGGAACAGGCGTTTGGCCACATCGTAGCCAAGCATGGGCTCTTCACCGGGTCCCGGCCTCGAAGAGGAGCGAGCCAGGGCGACGATGGCCATGGAGCGCACCATTTGGCTGGACCCTGATCCGTAGGCCAGGGACTCGAGCTGGCGACGAACTGCACTGTCGAGGGGATCGCTACCCGAGGTGGCGATTTGACCAAGGGCTTGAATCGCGGCACCGAGAACTTCGCGACGCTCGTTGGAGTGAGGGTCGATGGCCGCAAGGAAGGAAGTCATGACCCGCAATCGAAGGGA
>JBLHLB010000007.1:0-41497 GCA_047618505.1 Planctomycetota bacterium | reverse complement strand
CATGTCACCGTCTATGCGCCCATTGGTGGTGTCGTGGTCCACAAGAATGCCCTCGAAGGGATGTACGTGGAGGAGGGCTCGCAGATCTACACGATCGCCGATCTCTCACAGGTGTGGGTCGTGCTCGAAGCCTACGAGTCCGACTTAGCCTGGTTGCGCTACGGCCAGAACGTGGAATTCCGAGTAGAAGCCTATCCCGGAGAGGTCTTCCACGGACGCATCGCCTTTATCGATCCGGTTCTCAATGATCGCACCCGCACGGTCAATGTGCGTCTGAACGTTGATAACTCCGATGCACGCCTGAAGCCCGAGATGTTCGTGTCCGCAATGGTCGACGCAGTGCTGACGGAGCACGGCAAGGTCGTCGATAAGGATCTCGTGGGCATGTGGATATGCCCTATGCACCCCGAAATCGTGCGAGAGGAGGGAGGGGAATGTCCGGAGTGCGGCATGCTGCTTGTGCCGACCTCCGATATGGGCTTCGTCGCCAATCCAGAAGCGGGCCAGTCCATCGTCATTCCGGCTACCGCGGCCCTGCTGACCGGAAAGCGCGCCGTCGTCTACGTCCGCTTGCCCAACAGGGACAAACCGACCTACGAAGGGCGTGTGGTTGAATTAGGGCCCCGGGCGGGCGACTGGTATGTCGTACGCGGTGGGCTGGAGGTCGGTGAAGACGTAGTCGTGCACGGAAACTTCAAGATCGATAGCGAGCTTCAGATTCGAGCACGCCCAAGCATGATGAGTCCCGAGGGTGGCGTGCGTGCTCCGCTGCACGACCATGGCGGAATGAACACTGGTGGAATGAGCGCTGGCAGTGATGGATCGGGGACGAGTTCCGCGGGCAACACGGATCGTGGCACTGCCGACGCTGGCTCCGACGAAATGGCGACTCATGACGGGGCGGAAATGGAAACGATGGCAGGCGCCACGCCCGAGGAGTTCCAGGTGGAGTTAGGTGCCGTGCTAGAAGCCTATCTGGCCCTGCAGCAGGCCCTGGCCTTGGACCAGGACGGTCACGCGGAATCCCTAGCGCTACGGGCTGCCCTGGGTGCCGTAGACATGTCCCTCCTGAAGGGAGACGCACACATGCGTTGGATGAAACAGCTCCAACCTCTCAACGATTCGATCGAGGCCATCGCTGCAGCAAGTGGCATGGGGGAACAACGGCCCCTCATGGGGCCCCTTACGGATCAGTTGGTGGTGGCTCTCAAGAATTTCGGCTTCACCGGCACGAGTGGCCCCGTCGGCCTCTTTCATTGTCCGATGGCACTCTCCGGAGAGGGCGCGAATTGGCTGCAGTTAGGGGAAGACACCAAGAACCCGTACTACGGCGAGTCAATGTTGGGGTGCGGTTCGCGCACTGAACTCCTGTCCGGGGGGAACTGAGCCATGTTGTCCGGACTCATTCGCTTCTTCCTCGAACAGAAGCTTGTCGCCATTCTGCTGGTCATGTTCGTGGCCGTCTGGGGAGCTACAGCTGCGCCCTTTGACTGGGACCTTGGGCCTCTGCCACGGGACCCCGTGCCCGTCGACGCCATCCCCGACATCGGCGAGAACCAGCAGATCGTATTCACCGAATGGATGGGCCGTTCTCCCCAGGATGTGGAGGATCAGGTTACCTATCCGCTGACGGTCTCCTTGCTCGGCCTGCCGGGCGTGAAAACCATTCGCTCCTCTTCCTACTTTGGGTTCTCTTCGATCTATGTGATTTTCGAAGAGGACGTTGAGTTCTATTGGTCGCGTTCGCGCGTGCTGGAGAAGCTCAGCAGTCTCCCGGGGGGGACGCTCCCCGACGGAGTTTCGCCGACCCTAGGCCCCGACGCTACACCCCTGGGGCAGGTCTTCTGGTACACCCTCGAAGGGCGTGACAAAGAGGGCAATCCGGCCGGTGGCTGGGGCTTGGACGAGTTACGCTCCATTCAAGATTGGCAGGTGCGCTACGCCCTAATGGCTGCCAAGGGAGTGTCTGAGGTCGCTTCGGTTGGCGGCTTTGTTCGCGAGTACCAGATCGATGTGGATCCCGACTCGATGCGTGCCCACGACACGACCTTGGGGGAGGTCTATGACGCAGTACGTGGCTCCAACTTGGAAGTCGGCGCACGTGTGATTGAGATCAACAGCGTCGAGTACTTCGTGCGCGGTTTGGGATGGATCGAGGACGTAGCCGACATCGAAGACTCGGTCATCAAGTCCGTGGATGGCACGCCGATTCGAGTTCGGGATGTCGCCCATGTGACCCTCGGCCCCGCCCTTCGCCGGGGTGCCCTAGACAAGGGCGGGTCAGAGGCCGTGGGCGGAGTCGTCGTCGTGCGCTACGGCGAGAATCCGTTGCAGGTGATCAAGAACGTCAAGGCGAAGATCGAGGAGATCGCCGCGGGACTGCCGCGCAAGACCCTGGAGGACGGCCGCGTCTCCCAGGTAACGGTCGTGCCCTTCTATGATAGATCGGGGCTGATCTACGAAACCCTCGGGACGCTCAACACGGCGATCTCCGAGGAGATCTTGGTGACGATCATTGTGGTCATCTTCATGTTGATGCATCTGCGCTCATCGTTCCTGATCGCCATGCTTTTGCCCTTGGCTGTGCTGTTCACCTTCGGGTTGATGAAGATCTTCAAAGTGGATGCCAATATCGTGGCTCTTTCGGGGATCGCGATCGCCATTGGGACGATCGTCGACATGGGGATTGTGCTCTGCGAGAACATCCTGAACCGGCTCAAGTCGGCCGACCCAAAGGAGTCCAGGCTAGAGGTTGTCCACTCGGCAACCACCGAAGTTGGATCGGCGATACTCACCGCCGTGGCCACGACGGTCGTTGGGTTTCTGCCGGTGTTCAGCATGATTGGCGCCGAGGGCAAGCTTTTCCGACCGCTGGCCTTCACGAAGACATTCGCGCTGATTGGGTCGATCACCGTTGCATTGCTGCTCATCCCGCCCTTCGCCCTGATCCTGTTTCCCTCGACGGGCGGCAAGATCGGCGAGCTCTGGCGGCGTCTCTTGGATCGCTGGCGACCGGCCCGCGTGAGTTGGCCCTATCTTCTAAACGGCCTCTTGATCCTGTTGGTTGCGAGTCTTCTGGCAACCCATTGGGAACCACTGGGCCCGGAGCGTGGGCCACTGCGCAACTTGGCTTTCGTGTTGATCGCCATCGTGGGGGTGCTCTTGACCTTCACCCTCTTCATGCGCGTCTATGAGCCGATTCTGCGATGGGCCCTGGCGCACAAGCTGATGTTCTTTTCGATGCCGTTGACCCTGGTTGTGTTTGGCGCGACCATTTGGCTTGGGGTAGACAAGGTGTTTGGCTTCATCCCGACCTCGCTTACGAAGATCGGGATCGAAGAAGAGCAGGTCTATTCCACAAGCATCTGGTCCCGTGGATCGCGTGCCTTCCCGGGACTCGGCAAGGAGTTCATGCCCACCCTGGACGAGGGCTCCTATCTCTTCATGCCGACTACGATGCCCCACGCATCCATCGGCGAATCGCTTGATGTGCTCCAGAAGCTAGACGCGGCCATCGAGAGCATTCCCGAGGTCGAACTCGCCGTAGGCAAGATTGGACGTGTGGAGAGCGCACTCGACCCGGCCCCGGTCTCCATGGTGGAGACCGTCGTGCAGTACAAGCCGGAGTACATCGTTGATCAGAACGGGGCGCGCCTGCGATTTGCCTTTGACGACGATGCCGAGGAGTTCCTGCACGACGCGGAGGGGGCTCTGATCCCCGACGAGCACGGGCAAATCTTCAGGAACTGGCGTCCGCACATCTTGCAACCCAGTGATATCTGGGACGAGATCGTCAGCGCCGCGCGTCTTACCGGAACGGTTACGGCTCCACGCTTGCAGCCGATCGAGGCGCGCATCGTGATGCTCGCCAGCGGTATGCGCGCCCCCATGGGCATCAAGGTCAAGGGGCCTTCGCTTGAGGTCATCGAACAGGTCGGGCTCGATCTAGAAGGCCTGCTCAAGCAGGTGCCCTCGGTGAAGCCCGAGGCGACCTTTGCGGACCGCGTCGTGGGGAAACCTTACTTGGAAATCGACGTCGACCGCCGCGCCGCGGCGCGCTATGGCGTTTCGATCGCCCAGGTCCAGGGCGTGATCGAGATCGCCCTAGGCGGTCGGCGTATCACGACGACGGTCGAGGGCCGGGAGCGTTATCCCGTGCGTGTGCGCTACAAACGAGAGTTGCGCGACACCATCGAAGGCATGGAGCGCGTACTCGTGACCGCTTCCGGTGGGGCGCAGATCCCCCTGAGCCAACTCGCCACGATCGAGTACAGCCGCGGCCCGCAGATGATCAAGACCGAGGATACCTTCCTCACGTCCTACGTCATCTTCGACAGGAAGCCCGGCTTCGCGGAGGTCGACGTTGTCGAGGAGTGCCAGGAGTTCCTCCTGGCGAAGATAGAGAGCGGCGAGTTTGTCTTGCCCGACGGTGTTTCCTACACCTTCGCTGGGACCTACGAGAACCAGATTCGCGCGGTCAAGACACTCGTCGTTGTGTTGCCCCTCGCGCTCTTCTTGATCTTTCTGATCCTCTACTTTCAGTTCAAGGCGGTCTCCACAACGCTGATGGTCTTCAGTGGCGTATTCGTGGCCTGGTCCGGCGGCTTCATCATGATTTGGCTCTACGGCACGCCCTGGTTCCTGGACTTCGCCGTCTTTGGAGTCGAGATGCGCGAGCTCTTCCAGGTGCAGACCTTGAATCTAAGCGTGGCGGTGTGGGTCGGCTTCCTGGCTCTCTTCGGCATCGCCACGGACGATGGTGTCGTCATCGCGACCTACCTGCGGCAGTCCTTCGAGAAGGCCAAGCCCGGAACGGTCCAGGAAGTGCGCGAAGCGGTTGTCGTCGCTGGCAAGCGCCGCTGTCGTCCCTGCCTAATGACCACGGCGACGACGATCCTGGCGCTCTTGCCCGTCCTGACCTCCAAGGGCCGCGGATCCGATGTGATGCTGCCCATGGCGATTCCCTCCTTCGGTGGCATGACGGTCGCGCTGATCACCATGTTTGTCGTTCCAGTTCTGTTTGCCCTCGTGCACGAGCGCCGGGTGAAGAGGCTACTCAAGGCCTAGGCTGAGGCTTGCTCTGCGGGAAACGCGGCTCACTTGGTGCCCTTCACGGCTCCTTCATAGGTTGTTCCTAGGCTTGCGGGCTGAGCTAAACCCCACGGCTCACTCCAGGCCCAAGACCTATGACTTCCATGCCGACTAATCTTCTGCTCCCTGTCTTCCTATGCCTCCCCGTGTGCACCAACGCGACTCCGGCGGACTCTGCGCCGGCAGTTGTCGTGACACAACTAGCTGCCCAAGAGGACGCAGCGAATGGGCATGCCGAGGCCCTCAAGAAGCTGTTGTCGGGAGAGCGGACCAATGGGGAGGGGATCAGCGCGGATGATTTCCTTGAACACTATGAGCCCGGGACGCGCGCGCGCGTGGGCGACGCCTCTATCCGAATGGCGCTGGGGATGTTCAGCCGTGACTTGCCGGGGGCGGAGATCGAGGCCCTGCGGGAGCGCGACAGCAATCGGTGGGTCCTCTCTATGTACTCCCGCAAGTCGGGCATGGGGGCGGAGTTTGACATGACCCTGGAAGCAGCGGAGCCCCATAGGCTTCTGGGATTGAACGCGCGCCTGGTGCAGGGGAATCCTGTCATTGCGGAGCTGGTTGATGGTATGGGACCGGAGGAGATGGCCTCCGCCCTCGACCGCATTGTCGGTGACATGGCCGCGGAGGATCGCTTCTCCGGTGCGGTGCTTCTGGCGCGTGACGGGGAGCCCTTCTACGAGAAGGCCTGGGGCCTGGCGAGTCGCCGTTTCGATGTACCCAACCGTGTAGATACGCGCTTCAACCTGGGCTCCATGAACAAGATGTTCACGGCCCTGGCGATCTGTCAGCTGCAGGAGGCGGGCAAGCTGGAGTTCAGTGACAAGTTGAGTGCGCACCTGCCCAATTACCCCAATGCGGATGTCTCTGAGCAGATCTCGATTCATCAACTGCTGACCCACACCTCGGGTCTGGGGGACTTTTGGGGGGCCATGTCCGAGGTCGATTGGACGACCTTGCGCACGCCGGCGGACCATCTGCCGTTGTTTGCGAACGATCCGTTGCAGTTCAAACCGGGCGAGCGTTTTTCCTACAGCAATGCCGGTTTCCTCGTGCTCGGTCTGGTCGTTGAAGAGATCAGCGGCATGGACTACTTCGACTACGTCCGCGAGCACATCTATGAGCCCGCTGGCATGACCAGCACTGACTCCTGGCACATGGATGAGCCAGTCAAGAACCTCGCGATCGGATATACACGGGCCGGCGCGGATGGCCATGACGAGGGTGGACCCCTGCGCAACAACTACTACCTGCACCGCGCCCGGGGCGGGCCTGCCGGGGGCGGCTTCTCCACCGTGGGGGACTTGAATCGCTTTGGTCTCGCGCTCCTGAACTCTGATCTCCTGAGCCTCGAGGGAGTGCAAAATCTCTTGGGCGGCAAGGTCAATATGGGTTGGGGCGACGGTGGCCGCTACTGCTATGGCTTCATCAGCAAGAACCAGGAAGGTCACGAGTCCGTGGGCCACAGCGGTGGGGCGCCGGGCATCAACGCCAGTTTCCGCATGTTCCCAGCCGACGGGTACACTCTCGTTGTTCTCACGAACTGCGACGGAGCCGCATCCTATGTGGGCGGCCGCATCGAAGAGATGATCCGACGTTCCGACAAGTAGGGAAGCGTCCATGCAAACACCCCTCATTCTGATTATCGAGGACTCCCCCAAGACAGCGGATACGGTTGCGCTATACCTGGGCAAGGAGGGGTATCGGACTTCGGTGACGGGGGACGGTGAGGAAGGCCTGCGCCTGGCGCGCAGTCTTTACCCTGACTTAATCTTGCTGGACTTGATGCTGCCCAACCTCGGTGGAGAGGAGATCTGCCGCCAGCTGCGAGCGGAGGGCACTACCCCGATTATCATGCTGACGGCGCGTACAACCGAAGAGGAGCGCGTTGCCGGTTTCAAGCTTGGCGCCGATGACTACGTCGCCAAGCCCTTCAGTCCGCGCGAACTGGTCTTACGAGTGGAGGCCGTCCTGCGCCGAACGCAGGTCCAGGGTGTAACGGGGCCCGGACGCTTGAATTTCGATGGTCTAGACCTCGACTTGACGGCCCGCCGTTTGCATGTGGACGGTTGCGCGGTGGAATTGACACCGACTGAGTTCAAACTCCTTGAGGTCTTCCTGCGCGTGCCCGCGCGCGTGTTTAGTCGTGGGGATCTAATCGTGAGCGTTTTCGGCCACGACTTTGACGGGGAAGAGCGCACCGTAGATGCCCATGTAAAGAATCTCCGACGTAAGATCGACCGCGAGCCGGGGGCACCTTCGCGGGTGCGCACAGTCTTTGGCGCTGGCTACCAAATCTCAAGGCGCGATGAAGCTCCGTAGCCTGCGCCAACGCCTAGGCCTTGCGATGGGGCTTTCGCTCGTACTCATGCTTCTGGCCGTTGCCGTGATGACGAGTCGCGGCAACACTCACGAGTTGCGTGTGTTCCTTGAGGACGAGTTGCCACAGTTCCGTGAGGGGCCGCCTGACCTCGGCCCCTACCTTGAAGAGCTCGAGGCAATCTGGCGGGTGGAAGGTGAGTGGCGTCCGGCCCAGGAGCTCCTGGAGCAGATCGAACGGGACTTTGACCGACGCTACTACTTCATTCTATCCGATGTCAGCGATCCGCATGCCGGCGACCACAGGGTCTTGAGGCATGAGGTGGACAGCGTGCGATTCCTTGAGGGGTCGACGGAGCCGCCGCGCGCCGCCGTGGGCAACGTCATGCTCCCCGGTGGCATGTCGGACCTAAGCATCGAGGACGACGACGGTCGAGTTGTCGGGCAATTGACCGCTATCCCCAAGATCGATGCGCCCGGACCGGACGTAGAGAAGCGCCTGATCGGAGCCTTGAACAACTGGTTGATGATCAGCCTCCTGGCCGCCGGTGTGCTCGGTTGGTTTGTGATCATTGTCGTCTCAAAGCGCGTTGTGCAACCCCTTGAGAAACTAACCGAAGCAGTGCATAGCATGAGCGAGGGCGATCTAGAACAGCGCCTCGATGTGCGTTCCCAGGATGAGATCGGAGTCCTTGGCCTGGCCTTCAATCGACTGTCGGAATCACTCCTGCGCAGCGAACGCACGCGGCGAAACATGGTGGGGGACGTTGCCCACGAGTTACGCACGCCTTTGACTAATGTGCGTTGTCAGTTGGAGGCGATGCAGGATGGAATTGTTGAGCCGAACGCGGAGATGCTCGCTTCCCTGCATGAGGAAACCGTGCACCTGGGCAAGTTGGTGGACGATCTCCAGGAGCTCTCCCTGGCGGAGGCGGGGGCCTTGCGGCTTGAGCCGGAGGATCTGGATGTGGCCGAAGAATTGCGGCGTTGCCTAGCTCGTCTGCCCGAGATTAAGGGGGCGCCGACGCCGCGCCTGGAGGCTCAGGAACTCCCGCCCCTTAGGGCGGACCGGACGCGCTTCCACCAAATCGTCACCAATCTCCTCTGCAACGCCCGGGATCATACTCCTGCGGAGGGCGAGATCGTCGTGTCGGCGCGCGTCGTCGATCGAATGATCGAGATAGATGTACGCGACAGCGGGCGTGGTATGGATGCGAAAGGGGCGGCCCGTGTCTTTGGCCGTTTTTATCGTACCGATCCGTCGCGTACCCGTAGTACCGGCGGCGCTGGACTTGGGCTCGCCATCGTAAAGCAGCTGGTGGAGAGCCAGGGTGGGAGCGTGGGGCTTGAGAGCGAGCTCGGGCAGGGCAGTCGCTTCTGGTTTCGCCTGCCCCTTTCCAGCTGAGCCGAGTTAGCCAGAGGACGCTGGCCTGGAAATGTCGGCTGGCGTAGTCTCGTGCCGTGGGCGAAGAGCAAGAGTTAGACGACGGCGCGAAGAGTGCTGAACCCAAGGCGGGAGTTGCGCCCCTGGCGTCGCTTGGCTCAGTGACGGTTGTCGTTTGCAATCACAATGGCGAGACCTATCTGCCTCGCTGCCTCGACGCGATTCTTGGGCTCGCCGGTGTTGACGAAGTTCTTGTGGCCGATGACGCATCGACCGACGCCAGCCTCGGGCTCCTGCGGCGGGACTATCCCACGGTCGGTATTGTTGCCCTGGCGGAAAACCGCGGGCCCGGTGCGGCTCGTAACGCTGGCATGCGCGCGGCGCGCAACGAATGGGTCTTGGCGGTGGACAACGATGCGGTGCTCGAACCGGATACCCTCGCGAAGCTCTTAAAGGCGCGTGCCTCGCACCCTGACGCTGTCGCCCTGCAGCCGCGTAGCGTCGTGGATTCAGATCCCGATTGCGTGCACTACGATTCGGGCTCTTTCCACTACGTCGGACTCCTGGCCCTGCGCAATTTCTTTCGGCCCCTGGCGGAGGCGCGCGCCGGGGATCCCGAGGGTGGCGTGGTGGAAGTCGATGCCTTGATTGGCATTGCGCCCCTGGTGAACCGCGACGCGCTCCTGTCGGTCGGTGGTTACGACGAGGACCTATTCTACCTGGCGGAGGACTTTGACTTGGCCCTGCGTCTGCGCCTGGCGGGGATGCGCATCGTCGCGGTGGAGGACGCCATTGTGCGTCACCGCGGTGGTACAGAGGGACTGTCCTTTCGCGGGGGTGGCTATCCCGAACGGCGCGCCTATCTGCATGCCCGCAATCGTTGGATCCTGATGGCGAAGTGTTTCCGCACGCGAACTCTGTTTGTAGCGGCGCCAGGGATTCTCCTCTACGAATCCGTGTTCACGCTCTTCGCCTTGTTGGAGGGCAACCTCATGGCGCATATGCGTGGCAAGCGAGACTTCTTCTTCACCATCGGTACGACCCTACGCAAGCGTCGCAGTGTCCAAGGCTATCGACGGGTTTCCGATCGCAGCCTTCTGGTCGGTGGTCCATTGACCTTCTCGCCCTCGCTCTTGAGTAGCGCCCCCAGGCGAATATTTGCAAAGGCCCTGAACTCTGCACTCGCGGCCTGGTGGCGCTGCGTGCGCGCCCTGGCGGGTTGAACTACAGGCTCGGCGACTTGCGGTGTGCAGCCCTGGCCTGCATCAATTCCTCACGGTGACGAGCCTTGACCCATTGCAGGATCGCTTCGCGCTCTGCGAGGTTGCCTCGAGATTCAAACCGAATGCCGTAGCGCACCTCACTATCTATAAATCGCCTGCGTAGGATCTCGCCTTGGATCGCCTTCGGGATTGGGTCTCCAGGGAGCAGCAGCAAGAGCTTTACCTGGCGCGTGCCGGTGAGCATCAGTTCGTCGTCAGCGCTGACCTTGACGGAAATGCCCGTGGCGGATACGTCCGTGGCCTTGAGAGCGAGCTTGAGTGATTCGTCCAGAGTCTCAAGCTGAACCTTCACCGCAGTTTCGGAGTCGACATAGACACGCAACGTACCGCGGCGGTTCACAAGGGGGCTCAGGGCGCGGGTCGCGCCGCCTTGAAAGACCAGGCGGTAGAGCACTCCGCGGTAATCCTCGGAGCGTCCGACGACAAGTCCGGAGACCTCAAAACCGGCCCCCGCTGCGCCCCGTGCAAAGGCCACGTCGGCGTCCTGACCGACGGGCAACTCGGGCGCGAGTGAGGAGTCGAAGGCGATTGTGATATGGGCGTCCGCACGCTCGGCTTCACAATTCACCACCACTCCCTTTCCAAGGAGCCTGCCGGAGAGCACCGTAGCCTGGGTAGCCTCGAGGATTTGGGAGGACTCGGAGGGAGTCGAGATCTTCTGCGTCGCGCTCGGGGAATCCGCGGCGGTACATTTAGTTGTCTTCTTCATGGTGGGGGTCGCAATTTCTTATCGAAAGGCCCGCCTGTCGTCCTTGAGTCCTCCTTGGTTCCAGTTCGCCCTGGCCCCAGGACGAGGGAAGGGGGATCATCTGCCGCCCCCAAGCCGCCCCCATGAAGATCCTCTACATCGTCCACGATTTCCTCCCGCGTCACCGGGCCGGGACCGAGGTCTACACCGCCCAGCTGGCCCTGCGGGTGCAGGAGCGCGGGCACCAGGTGCGGATTTTTGCGACGGAGAAGGATATTTCGCGGCCGCATCTACAGGTGGGTTCCCGTGAATGGGAAGGGTTGCAGGTGTCGGAATTGGTCAACAACCTCTTCTATGGGTCCTTCGAAGAGACCTGGGATTGGCCTCCGGCGGTGGAGGCCTTCGGACGCATCTGTGATGAATTTCAACCGGATGTCGTGCACGTGATGCACCTGCTCTATCAGTCCATAGGAGTGGTGGAGGAGGCCGAGCGGCGGGGGATTCCGGTGGTCTACACGCTGCATGACTTTTGGCTGCAGTGCGCGCGCTTCGGGCAGCGCATTCATGCTGACGGTTCGGTCTGTCACACGATGGATCACGGGCGTTGCGGTACGTGTCTGGCGACCTTCAAGTTCGCGCAATCAACAACCCAGCGCCGCGCGGCGAAGGCCATAGCGGGATTGAAGCGTACGACAGGCGTGGACCTGGGACCGAGCGTGTTGCGCATGACACAGCGCGGGCAGGCGACAGGCAGCGAGGACGATGCTGGCGAGTATCGATTTGACGAGGCACTCGCCGAGCAACGTGCAGAACAGGCGGCCGCGCGGGACCGCGATCTACTTGGACGCGTGGTTCCCAATGTTGCGCGCTTCTTCGCCCCCAGTTTGTTCCTACGCGATGCCCTCGTGACGTGGGGGATTCCAGAGGAGCGCATTGAGCACTTGCGCTACGGATTGGAGCAGGCTCCCTTCGAGAACTTTGAGCGCCGGCCTTCGGACAAGGTGCGCGTGCGCTATCTCGGAACCCTTGCACCGCACAAGGCGCCGCACCTTGTGCTCGAAGCCTGGGGCCGCTTGCCAGAGGAACTGCGCGCGAAGGGCAACCTGATCATCCACGGGCCGAAGGAGAGTCAACCGGACTATGTGGCCAAGTTGGAAGCCCTCGCCGCGAAGGTGGGGGCCGAACTCCCAGGCGCCGTAGAGCGCTCTGATATCCCCGCTGTCTTGGCCGATACAGACCTCCTGGTTGTGCCGAGTATTTGGTACGAGAACTCGCCGCTCACGATTCACGAAGCGCGTTCGACGCGCACGCCACTCTTGGTCTCTGACCTCGGCGGTATGGCCGAATTGGTAGAGCCGGGTCGCGAGGGTTGGCGCTTCCGCGTCGGCGATGCGGGCGACATCGCAGCGCGTCTTGAGAAGATTCTGAAGGACCCCGATTGCCTGGCACGCCTGCCCTTTGACGGTCCGCCCGTAAAGCCCATGGTGCGGAGCGCAGAGGAAATGGAAGCGCGCTACCAGGAAGTACTCAGTGCCAAGGGCGGGGACACTTCCCAATGAAGATTGCCCTCATCGCCCACGGCTATCCCCCGGAGTTGGTCGGGGGGACTGAGTTGTCGGTCCAGGCCCTAGCGCGTGGGCTTCGGCGTCGCGGGCATGCGGTTCTGGTCATCGCTGGCTCCATGGATCACTCACAGGGCTTCCGTGTGACTTGGGCCGAGGATTGCGATTCCCACGCCGGACCGCCGATTCGGGTGGCTCGCATTCACCGGGCGGATCTCTTCTTTGATCACTGGCAGAAGAGTGCTTCGGGGCAAGTGGCGCGGGCCTTCGAGGAGATTCTGCGCGATGAGAAGCCGAACCTCATTCACGTTCACCACTGGATTCGGCTGACCGACGACCTTGTGGCCAGGGCGGCAAGTCTTGGGATTCCCGCCTGCGTGACCCTGCATGATCTTTGGACGACGTGCCTGGTGGCCTTTCGCGTGCGTCCCGGCGATGTGGAGTTCTGCACGTCGAAATTGGCACCGGATCCCTGTGTGGCCTGCGCTGAGGGCGCGCCTCCGAGGACGCCCTGGTTGACGACAAAGGAAATCGGCTCGCGGGTTGAGGCCCGCCGTGAAGTCCTGTTGCGCGAGTTGCAGTTGGCTCGTGCTGTAATCGTCCCCTGCACGGCACACGCGTCCGCGATCACGCGCTATCTGGGGGTTCCACCTGACCAGTACTCTCTCCACGTGGTGCCCCATGGCCGTGATTTGGAAATAACCAAGAGGCCGGCGCTGAAGCCACCTTTGCGGCACGGGAAGCTCGAGCTCTCTTCCTGGGCGCACCTGCATCCCCTCAAGGGACAAGACCTCCTGTTGACTGCGATCAAGCTGCTTCCCGATCCGAGCCGAGTGCGTTTGCATCTCCTGGGCGGGGAGCCGGATGCTGCCTACGCCGCGAGCCTGCGGGAGCAGGCCCAGGGCCTCGATGTGGTCTTTCACGGTCCCTTCGACGTGAATCAACTCGACAGTCACCCGGGCACCCTGGTGCACGCCATGGTCTCTGGATCTCGCGCCCATGAATCCTGGGGGCTGGTGGTGGATGAGGCCGTCGCGCTCGGGCTTCCCCTGATTCTTCCCAATGCCGGTGCCTTCCCCGATCGGATGAAGGAGGGCGTGGAGTTCTACAACTCCAACGACGCGGGGGACTTGGCACGGGCAATTCAGGTGCTGCTGGCGCCGGGCGCCTGGGAAGCGCAGCTCGCGGAGTTGCCGGAACTGGAAGCCGTTGCGCCGACGATGGACACCCATGTGGATGCGCTCTCTGAGGTCTACCGTAGAGTGCTTCTGGCGCCGGGCGTTCCCCAAGGTGCAATCGAGCTTGCCTCCACCGAGGAATTGGACCGCAGGCAGGCCGCATGGGATGCGGGTCTTAGCTCCACGCCGCCCGCAGCCCTCGGCTTCGCGCCCGGGCCAAACGAGACCGAACTCTAGCACCAGTGAAACAGGAACCCGACGCGTGAAAATCCTCGTTTGCCTACACGACTACCTGCCCAATCACCCGGGTGGTTCCGAGGTCCATGCGCACCAGTCCGCGCGTGAGTTGCTGCGGCGCGGGCATGAAGTCACGGCGCTCTATACCGAGCGTGACCTCTCGGCGGAGGAGGGGAGCCTGCGTCACGGGGAGTTAGACGGCGTCAAAACGATCGAGTGTGTGCACCAGCGCGAGTACGCCGACGTGCGCCAGAGTTTTGAGCAGAGCACTTTCCTTGCGGCCTTCGAAGAGGCACTGGCGGAGGTCCAACCGGACGTCGTGCACTTCCATCACCTGGCGCTCTGGGGGTCCGGCGTGTTGCCGGCCGCTAAGCGCTCGGGAGCGCGGGTCTTGATCACGCTGCATGACTACTTCCTATTGTGCGATGTCTCGACCCTGATGACGCCGGAGAGCGAGCTTTGCCAGGAGGGCCTGCGGGGCGAGTGCACCAGTTGCCTGCGCCGCCATCCCCTGCGTCCAGAGCTGTGGCCGAAGGAGCAACGGGAACTCCCCCTGGATGAACTTTGGAAGCTCGCCGCCCGCGCCCGTTTTGATCAACACCGGGCTGATCTCCAGGCGGCTGATCTTGTGATTAGCCCCTCGCGCTTTCTGGCCGATCGTTTTGGTGAGGCGGGCTTCTTCGATTCGGAGGCTGTCGAGATTCTACGGGCTGGTTATCCAGGATCCGCTCACGCACCCAAGCAGCGTGATATGTCCCAACCCCTGCATGTCGGCTACGTCGGTGGCGTCTATCCTTCAAAAGGCTTGCACGTTCTGGTGAAGGCGATGGCACACCTGAAGGACGCGCCGTTGCAGCTCGATCTGCACGGCCACCTCGATTGGTTCCCGGACTACGTCGAGACCCTGCGTGCCGATGCCAAGGGCACAAGGACTGCCTTCCACGGTCCCTATCCGCCCGCTGAGGTCGATCGCATCCTGGGTGAGTTCGACGTCCTGGTCGTGCCGAGCATCTGGTACGAAAACATGCCCATCACCATCCAGGAAGCCTTCCGCAACGGCCTGCCGGTGGTGACGACGGACCTGGGTGGCATGTCAGAAGCGGTGACGCACAACGTCGATGGGCTGACCTTCCCGCGCGGTGACGACCGCGCCCTGGCGGAGTGTCTGCGTTCCCTCGCAACGGATGCCGAGCTTTACAACCGCCTCGCGTCGGGTCGCAGTGTGCCGCCGACGCTCGAGGAGATCGTGGATCGCCTGGAGCAGTTGTATCGGTCCTAGGGCAGTCCCCTAACGCTGCGCTCGCACGCGTGCGCGCAGGCCGTCGAGTTCGAAGGTTAGGCCTGCGTCCAGATGTTGCAGGTCGCCGATAGCCGGGGGCAGGTGGGGGACAGTCTTGGGAGCGGCGGGGCTGCCGAAAACAGTGGAGGACATGGTCTTCCATTCGTCGTCCCAGACGAACTCGCCTCCGCCTGAGCAACGCAGTTCTGCGCCCAGGATGAAGCGGTGCATAGCGACCGGGTCCAGGGATGGGAACAGGCGCTTCCATTCGTTGAGGATCGGGAGGTTGCGGAAGGTGGCGCGTTGGGCTTCCTCGCCGATGGACTCGCCCATCAGGGCGCCAAAGATTGCGATGCCCTTCTTAGATATCCCCAGGGCTGCGCTCTCACCCAGCCAGGGATTGACCAAGGTGTCCGGATCCGTCTGGGCCGTGCGCCGGGTCTTGAAGCGTTCCATCGTGCGGCTTATTGCGTCGCCGTTGAGGGCCAGCAACAGGGCCTCGGGCAACGTTGCATAGAGCAGGTGCTCGTCATTGGAAGCCAGGCTTTGATCAGCGCCGACACGCACGTAGGTGTTCTCGTGATCATCTGTCACGGGTGTCCAAGTGGTGAGACCAGGCGAGGAGCCCTGGGCGAAGCCGCGCAGGGCGGTCATCCAACTGGCCAGCTTGAGTGGACTGCTGGAGCCTATGGTCAGGCCGATCGGCAGATCGTTGAGTTCCACGAAGAGGCTCTCAAAGGCTTCCTCTACATCCTCTGCTTCGAGGGCAATGTCCCAGATCTCATCTTCGTCGGCAAAGAAGGACAGGCTGCCTGTCATCCAGCCTAGGAATTTCGAGACCTCTCCGGGGGCGAAGCCGGAGAGCATGCCCTGTAGCTCGAGGACTTGCTCGGCGTTGGGGTCAATCGCCAGGGCAAAGTTGAAGAGCGTGCCTTCGTGGGGGTCGCCGTCTGTCGCGCCAAGGCGAGCATCCCCGGTCCAGCCACGTAACTCGTTGTAGTCGTTGTTGTCGATCAAAGGCAGAACCGAAATGTCGCCCTCGAAGGCCGCGTCAGTGATCGAAACTTGGGCTGCGATGGGGTCGAAGCCCTGGCTCCAATTGCGCGCGTAGCCGTCACGCCAGATCTGATAGAGGCGCGCATCGAAGGCCGATACTTTCTCCATCTCCATCTCGATAATCGGCGTGAGGTTGCCGATGGATCCATAGGTCGAAGAGTGCACGCCGCCTGCGTGCAGAGTCACGACACCGAGGTCCGGTAGACGCTCGTCCTCGACGGTCAAGGTGCGCGGCGTCTTGACGCCCTGCACGAGCTCTTCTGCATAGGTCGCGTGCAACTCAAAGAGCGCCGCTAGGGCGCGCAATCTATGGGATGCGGCGATGCGCCACTTGGGGCCACACCAGCGACGAATGGTCGCATCGGAAATCATCAAGAAGGCCGTTTCCTCCGACCCCATGCTGGTCTGTCCGCGGGGATAGCGGTCGCGGAAGAAACGCGTCTCCTCTAGTTGCGCAAGGTTGTGACCCGCTTGTGCGGCACGCACGCGGGCCAGTGCGGCGCGAGAGTTCGAGAGGATCAACACATCGCCCTCCACCGCGAAGAAGGAGGACACTTCGCCGTAGGGTGATTCGATGCCCACAACGCCGTCTATCTCGCTGCGAGTGAGCCCTGCGTCCTTGGTTGCAGCAGCGGCGTAGAGACCCTTGACGTGCTGCACAACCGCGCCCAGTTGCTTGCAGTCAAAGAGCAGTGTGAAGTCCGTCCCCGTGCGCATGTAGAGGTCGCTTCCGGTGATGGCGACACTGTCGATCATGGCCGGGCCAAGGAAGCGCGTCAGTCCATTGAGGGAGAGCACGAGTTGCTTCTCAAGGGCATCACGGCTGCGCGCGCTGCTGGCGCTGGCCTCCATCATTTGGATCAAGGGCGAGGCCCGCAGCTCCAGCTCATCGACCAGGTCCATGAAGGCCTGGAAGCTGGGCATCACAAGGGCGTGCTGGTCGGCCGGGATCCAGGACAGCAGCGGATCGAGCTCCGGTGCTTCCACGTCCTCCAGAAGCTCGCTCCAGTCGAAGGCTTGAATTGTGATGCCCTCGATGTCGGAGAGAGCCACATCGGGCTTCGGCTCCTCACCTTCGTCCACCGGCGGCCGCTGCCAGAGCAGTCGATCCAGTTGAATGTTTTCGGCAACCGCGCGTCCTCCGGAGAAGAGCTCAAAGGTCCTGCTCAGCTCCGTGTTGCGCTGCGTAAACTCCTCTTCGGGGGCCACCACCCGTCCTTCGACCAGGGTCTCAGACCTGTGGCGAAACCAGGCGCTTCCCGGTAGCTGCCGGTCTAGAAGGTGGCGGTAGTGCCGGTTGCGTCCAAGTTCGAAGTCCGTCGTAGCATCTGCGCTCGCGGTTTCCGCCGGCAGCACGAAGTCCAGACGCCAGAAGCTCTGGTAGCTCTTCATGAAGATCAGTGCTCCACGTGTGTCCTCCCCAGAACGAGACGTGGCCACTAGACGTGGTGCCGGTGACATCCCAGGGGATCCGTCACCACCTGGGGCGTAAAGAAAGGCTTCGCCCTCACCCTCAAGGACGATCCAGTTCGAGGGCTGATTCCAATAGTATGAGCCGATGGCCTGTTCGATCTGCCGTGTGACCACTTCTTCCTGGGGCTCGACCCAAGCCACTTCACGCAGGGGCAAGCTCCAGGTCAGGGTCTGGGTACCGTCTTGGGTGCCATCTTGGGCGGGGGAGAAGAGCAGACCGCTGAGAACTACGAGGGCAAGCATGTGATCACCATAGGACTGGAGCACGCGGACCGGGCGGAGACACTGGGGGTGAACTAACGGGGGGAGAGAGGAGTCTACGCGATGGGTCTGGAGGCCCAGGCGCCGTGCTTTTAGGATGTCGTGGTCGGCGAAGAGTTCGCCGATCCAACCCTGAGCTGCATCCATGGCATCCTGGTCGATCCGTAAGAAAGCTGAAGCCTGTGTCGCCTGCTCCCGTGAGTTTGCGGACAAAGAACGTCTCTATTCCCTGCTGCGCGCTACGGAGGAGGGACTGGCCCGCCAGGACTTCTGTCAGACCTGCTATACAGCGCGCGACGAGGCCGAAGCGGCCCAGGACCTGTTCTTCTGGCATACCCGCCAGCAGCTCGTGGCCAAGAAGGGGCTGGCGGTGGACTTTGATGCGGTCGAGGGACTGTTCTTGGCCCTGGAGGGTCGTGGCGAGCGTCGATTAGCGGAGTTGCGCTATCTCCTTGCGCTGCTTCTGATGCGCAAGAAGCGGCTCAAGCTTGTTCGCATCCTGCGCCGTTCGGACGCCGAGGGGATGGTCATGCGACGTCCGCGCCGAGATGAGGCCCTGGAGGTTCTGGTCTTCGACTTGACCCCGGAGCGCATGGCGGAGCTGCGCGAGGATTTGGCGAGCATCTTCGAGGGGGCGGGGGCCGATGAGGTCCTGGCGGCCTCGGAGGAGGCGGAAAAGGCCCAGGCGGCAGCCAAGGCAGAATCTGATGAGGAGGCCGGTGAGGCTGAAGGTGCGCCAGAAGGAGTCACCGAAGGGGCTGTATCGGGGACAGAAACTGAGCCCGAATCCGACCCCAAAGATATCGTTGCGGTGCCCCAAAATGGCGTGCCTCAAGAGGGCTGAGGGGCGCGAAGTGGCATTCAGCGAGGAGCACTCTGGATATCGTGTCCCTCGCCCTGGGGTTGTGTTGGGGTTCCTGGTGAGTCTGTTTCACCCATTATCGGGACGGATTGCTGAAATCTCTGGGACAGTTATCCACGCTCAAAACCACAACATATGGGGGTTGCACCTGAGTTTCCCGCTCTGGCTAGTAGGGGGTTGCCCTTCCGACCACAACCCCTCGGGGGTCAGCGTACGAAACTGGGCAGCACACCCTGGTCAAGTCGGGTGGGGCTTGGGATTATCTAGGTGGCACCAGGTGGCACTAAGTGACAGCAAAGACCCAGAAAGGACGGAACACATTGTTGGAGGGCCTCCGTGTCTTCTAAGCAATCCTTCCTGGGCGAATCGACCCACAGCGTCGATCCGAAGCACAGGGTCTTCGTACCCAAGCGCTTCCAGAACACGCTGACCCCCGACGATGACGGGAATCGGGTGGTGTTTCTGACCCCGGGTTTCGAGCGCTGCCTCTTCCTGTTCTCCCAGGCGCAATTCGACACGGCTGTCGAGAAACTGCGCACCCAGGCTTTCAGCGGCGCCCAGGTGCGGACCATGCAGCGCATGTTCTTCGGCCGCTCCCACGAGACGAGCCTAGATGGGTCCGGTCGCGTGGTTCTGCCGGAGAAGTTGCGCAAGCTCGCTGGCCTCGGGAAGGAGGTCACCATGATCGGTGTTGGCGATCGCGCTGAGATCTGGGATAGCGCTGCCTGGACCGAATTTGAAGAACAAGCCCTGCCCGAGTACGACTCCTTGGACGCGGTCTTTTCTGGAGAAGTGAACGCAAACGGCGCGGGGGGCGGCGCGGCCTAGGCCGTGGACCATCGTCATGCTCGCAAATGGAGGAGAACTCTTGAGTCCTAGGGACGAACGCGTACACGAGCCCGTGCTCCTGCGGCCGGTGCTCGAGAGCCTTGCACCGGATGCGGAATCCCTGACGGGTTGGATCATAGACGGCACCGTGGGGGCGGGCGGTCACGCCCACGCGCTCCTGAGCCGTTGCCCGAACATCTCGCTCCTCGGTCTTGACCAGGATCCCGAGTTGATCGAAATCGCCAGGGAGCACTTAGCGGAGTTCGGCGACCGAGTGCGCATCGTGAACGAGCGCCACTCCAACTTGGCGGAGGTCGTTGCCGACCAGGACATCGGTCGTCCCGTTGGCATGCTCCTCGATCTGGGCGTGAACTCCCTGCATCTTGATCGCGCCGAGCGCGGCTTCAGCTTCCAGGCTGACGGTCCTTTGGACATGCGCATGGATCCCACGCGCGAACGGACTGCGGCAGACATCATCAATAACTGGGATGAGCAGGACTTGGCGGATCTGTTCTATCACGAAGGGGACGAGCGTCAGTCGCGTCGAATCGCGCGCGACATTTGCCAAGCGCGGCGACGCGTTCCCTTTCTACGCACGGCCGCACTGGCCGATGTGATTGCCAACGCCATGGGTGGCGGTGGTGGACGAATTCACCCCGCGACGCGCACCTTCCAGGCGCTGCGTCGTGCGGTAAACGAAGAAGGCGAGGAACTCCTGCGCGTCCTACAGGGCGCAGAGGATGTCCTCGCTGACGGTGCTCGTCTCGTGGTTTTGACTTTCCATTCTGGTGAAGACAATGCTGTGAAGCGGCACTTCAGTGAGCGTGCTCGGGAAGGCCATTGGCGGCTGGTGACCAAGAAACCGTTGGGGCCGGATTCCACTGAGCGCCGGGCGAACCCCCGGGCACGCTCCGCCTATTTGCGTTACGCGGTGAGAACCCGTGGCGATAACACCGTGGTCGGTGGTGGGGGGGTTGTGCAGTGATTCTGCGTGCTCTCCTATCCATCGTCCTGTGCCTGGTTGCGTTGAGCATCGGCCTCTACACCGCAAAGTTGGCGTCAAATAATCGTGCCCTGGGGGCAGAACTAGACGGGGCTCAGCGTTGGTGCGAGACTTTCAAGCGACAGAACGATCTGCTCGCCGCTGAGATTGAAGCGCAGGAGTTCGAACTCCTGCATCCGACGGAAACGTCGGAGGACGAATTGGCTGCCCGCTTGGGGGCCGCCCAGTGAATTCGAACACAACCTTCATCAGCGCCTCTGGCCTGCGCCCCTTGAGCGCCTTTGTCGTCGTTGCCGCAGTCTTGCTTGTGGTTGCCGGACGCCTGACAGATGTGGCTGCGGGCAGCACGGCGACGCAACCGGACCGCGTTGTCATCGAGGACAGCGATCCCTTCCCCTATGCCATCGAAGATGGAACGGGCCGAACACTCGCGCTCTTCGTTCCGCGCTTCGATTTGGAGATGTCGCCGCGCAGCATGTGGCAGGCGCACACACCCCTGCGCATGGCCCAGGTGATTTCCGAAGCACTAGGGGGCACTCCTGGGCCCGCGGATCTCCTGGACGCGATGTTCCCCGATGCCATTGACGGGCAAATCGAAGTGGACGCCTGGGACCTGACGCCGCGCCAGGCGTTGCATCTCCAGGAGTGGATCGACTCCGGGGCCGGAAGCGGCCAGGGCAAGCTCGACGGAATTCACGTTCTGGCCACTAAGCCCAGCGCAGAGGGTCAGCGTCCGCGCTACCACCTGGCCTGGAAGCCGGAGCGCTTGTTGTCGGAGGGTGTGCGTGAACAGCACGGACACCAATCCGCCTGGAGTTGGGCGCGCGCCCTGGCCCAGGGACTCGATTCAATCCTGGGGGATAGTCTCCCGGAAGAAGAGGGGGATGCTCCGCTTGCCATGACCGACGAGCGCCGCGCCGTCATCTGGAGGGCGATGATCCCTTCGGGATTCGCGCGTCCGGTCAAGGGCTTGCCGGCTGAGGCTGCGCTGCCCTTGCGCGCCGCCCTCACCAAAGAAGGCGTCTCTTCTTGGCAAATGCGCGTCTCCTATGCGCGTGACCGGATGTACCCCTGCGGCGAACACCAGCTCTTTGGAAGCTGGGGTTGGGTGGACAAAGAGGACAAGGTCGCGCGTCCGCGGGAGGGCCTGGAACTCCTCTGCGACAAGCTTCTGAAGGGCGAGTTCTTCGACTTCATCGAGCGTGAGGCATCGACCTACGTATGGATGCGCGACCGCACCGTGCGGGGAGAGCGCGCCGACGGATACCTGGGATTCCGCGCAGGCTCTGAGCCGCCCATCGTGCACTCGACGATTGAGGTCCCTCTGCAGCTCTATGTTGCCCGCGTCTTGGAAGAACTGAAGGAGGAGCACCGGCCCGCCATCGCCATGGCCATCGTCGTGGATGTGGAGACGGGCGACGTGCTGGCAGTTGACGGCGTGCAGGCCTACGACGTGCAGCCCTTCTCACCGCTATACCACGCCTTCACTCCGGGCTCGACGGTCAAGATCATGACAATGGCTGCCGCCCTGGAGTCTGGCACGGTCATTGATCCCTGGACCGAGAAGGTGGATGTCGGCCCCGGTTGGTTTCCCATGAGCCGGCTTATGGCCTGCTCTCGCGTGATCAATGAAGCGCGCGGAGCTCTCTCCGGCTATGAGCCCATCGCAGACTTCTTTGCGAGGTCTACAAACGCTGCCATGGTGCAGGTGGGGTTGACGGTTGATCAACGAACACACCACGATTTCTTGGCCTCGATGGGCTACGGCACTTCACCCGTGGCCTCGCTCGGACCCGAGACGCCCGGTTTTCTGCCGCCGCTGCCCTGGAACGAGTGCTACACCCATGCGTCGGTTTCCTTTGGTCACGAGATGACGACCAGCCTGTGGCAGCACGCCCAGGCAATCTCCGCTGTACTGCGTGGCGGCGTCATGCGCCCACTGCGCGTTGTGAATGCAGTCGAACAGGATGGATCTCTACACGCGGTTCCCCTGGGGGGAGGTGCAGTCGTTGTCTCTCCAGGGACCTCCGCAACCATTCGAGCCCTGATGGAATACGGAGCCAAGACTGGAACCGGTCGCAAGGTTCAGCGCGACGACCTGGTCATGGGGACAAAGACCGGCACGGCCCAGAAAGTTAGCACCGAAATGTGCCTGCACGTGGAGTTGGCCGCACGCAATAAATGGGAGCTAGAGGGTGTGCCCGCGACAAGAGCACGCCTTGCCGCTCTCAGGAGTGTGCCCAGACCCCATGAGAATTGTTACACGAGTTCCATGGTGATCTACGGCTCTATCCGTGGAGCAATGGGCAACGAAGCACGGGAGCTCATGGTGATGGTCGTGGCGGACGAACCCCGCGGCAAGAAGAAGTTCGGCTCCGACGTCGCCGGTTCGGCAGCCATGCGCATCCTCGTGGAAGCTCTCGGCATGACGCGCGACGGTGAAGACCTGACAGACAGTGAGTTCGAAGGATTCGCCTTCGCGCCCGGTATCTCGCCTGTGGAATTGGACGAACTGGACGCCGAAGCCGTCGCCGAACGCGTCACCGAGTACAGCAATACCCAGGCCGGCAACGTCGACTTCGACGCCCTCCTCGGAAGTTCCCAGGGAGGCCGCTAGTGGTGTCCCTGACGAAGCTCCTGGGGGAATGCGGCGGCGAGACGGCCGGCGTCGACAGCAGCGGAGTCGAGGTGCGCGATGTGCAACTCGATAGCCGTCGCGTGACGACGGGCGATCTCTTCGTGGCGGTCATGGGCAGTCAAGCGGACGGTGTGCGCTTCGTCGAGGGAGCCCTCGATGCCGGTGCCTGCGCCGTCCTTTCCGCGGCGCGACTCGACGAGATTCTCGAGCGTCGCGTCGGTTGGACGAACTGGATTCACCCTGAGCCGCGCCGAGTCGCAGGTCAGGCGGCGGCACTCGCCCAGGGCAACCCGAGTCGCGAGCTGGTCACTGTTGGCATTACTGGCACCAACGGCAAGACGACCGTTGCGCACTTGGTGGGGCAGCTGCTCGAACTCGAAGGCCGCAAGCCCGGCATTGTCGGCACCGTGGAGGTACGCCTCTTTGGACGCCCCGCGCGCGCGGCCACACATACAACCCCTGACGCACCGGAGTTGCAGCGCATCTGTCGCGAGCAGGTCAATGCGGGCGGGGACACACTTGTGATCGAGGCCTCCAGTCACGGACTGGATCAGGACCGCCTGTCTGGCTTTGAACTCGATGTTGCAGTACTGACGAACATCAGCACTGAACACATGGACTACCACTTGAACATGGACTCCTATGCCGATGCGAAGGCACGTCTCTTCGCACACCTGCGCCCAGGGGGTACGGCCATCATCAATCTAAATGATGCCTATGCCCCTCGGATGTTGCGTGCGGCCGAGGAAGTCGGAGCTCGAGTGGTTACTTATGGGACCGACACACTGAGTGATCTCAGTGCGTCTGGACTGCGTGCCGGCCCCGGTGGGACCAACCTGACTCTCGAAGGGATGGGGATTCCAAGGACCGGGTTTCAAATCCCCCTAGTGGGTCGGCACAACGTCGAGAACGTACTCGCATCGCTCTGCGTGGTCCTCACGCTGGGGGCGAGTCCTATCCGCGCGTCGGAAGGACTCGCCTCCCTTACTCCACCTCCCGGCCGACTAGAGCCGGTTGACGTCGGGGACCGCGGTTTCCGCGTGTTCGTCGACTATGCGCACACCCCCGATGCCCTCGAGAACGTGCTTGGCGCCCTGCGCCAAACGTTGCTGGCGGAGAGTGGGGAGGGCGCGCGTTTGCTGTGTGTTTTCGGCTGCGGTGGTGAGCGCGATCGCGAGAAGCGCGCTCCTATGGGCAGCATTGTTGGCGCCTTGAGTGACGTGGCCTACGTCACCAGCGACAACCCCCGCGGCGAAGAGCCCGAGGGGATTCTGCGCGACATCGTCGCCGGCATGTCTGATGCCAAGGCGGACGTTGTGACGCACACAGATCGTCGGGTTGCAATACGGGCCGCGCTGAAGGAGGCGCGTCCGGGTGACCTGATACTGGTAGCCGGCAAGGGACACGAATCATGGCAATACTTGCGCAACGAACGGAGACCCTTCAACGACCGCTTAGTGCTGCTCGAGGAACTTCCGTGAATCCGCTCACGCTGCGGGAAGTCCTGGACGCGACCGGGGCAATCCTGCTGCAGGGTGATCCTAACCAGATCATCACCGGGGTCAGCACGGACTCGCGAACGCTCGACCAAGGCGCGATCTTCCTTGCTCTATCTGGGCCGAATTTCGACGGCAACCTGTTCGTCTCTGCCGCCGCCGCTGCAGGCGCCGCTGCACTCCTTCTGCGCGCTGAGCACAAGGAAGAGCTCGAGCCGGGGCTCCTGGGCTCGGTGGACGACCGGACCGCCGTCTTGATCCATCCGGATCCGCGCCGAGCCTTGGCTGACTTGGCCGGTTGGGTGCGTTCGACTCTGCCTGCGACCATCGTTGCCATCACCGGCAGTTCCGGCAAGACCACCACCAAGGACATGCTGCACGGACTCCTGAGCCCGTTGCAATCCGTGGTCGCTTCACCCGCTTCCTATAACAACGACATCGGCGTGCCCTTGACGCTGCTGATGGCGTCCAAGAAGACCGAGACCCTGGCCCTGGAAATTGGGTCTAACAATCCAGGTGAAATCGCCGGTTTGTGTCGCATCGCCAAGCCGGATGCAGGCGTGATCACAAACATCGGAACCGCACACCTGGAGGGGCTAGGCTCCGTGGATGGGGTCGCAAGAGAGAAGGGCGACTTGGCTGCTTCCCTGTCGCGCAATGGTTTCCTCGTGCTAAACGCTGATTGCCGTTTTACCAAGACCATTGCCGCTCGCACGGCTGCGCGCGTCATCACTTTCAGCATCGAGGCAACGCCTGGTGAAGAGGGTGATCTCGATGCGCGCAAGCTCTACTTTCATTCCGGCGGAACGACCTTCACTCTCAACGGGCACGAGGTCACCATGCCGCTCTTGGGCACGCACAATGTGCAAAACCTGTTGGCGGCTCTAGCGGTTTGCCTCGGACTAGGCCTTACGCTCGAGGAGGTGTTGCCCGGGGTGGCGCAGCTGCACGGCTCACGGCAACGCATGGAGCGTGTTGTGTTGGACGGCGTCACGATTTTTGACGACAGCTACAACGCAAATCCCGACGCGGCCCGCGCAGCCGTGCGCGTCTTGGCGGGTGTGCATGGACACAAGCGCCGGGTGCTTGTCCTGGGGGATATGCTCGAACTGGGGGACTTGGCCGCCGAGCTGCACCATCGCGTGGGTCGCGAAGCTGCGGAGGCCGGCATTGATCGTATCGTGCTCGTGGGCGAGCTGGCCCGCGCAGCCGCAGCCGGCGCCTTGGAAGGTGGACTTAGCCACCAAGCTGTGACCCATGTTCCCACCACCGAAGAGGCCCTCAGTCTCGTGGAGGAGCTCGTACAAGAGGGCGATGTTGTGCTCGTCAAGGGCAGCCGCCGCATGCGACTAGAACGCATCGTTAAGCACCTGCAGATGGTCCGCGAGGAAGTCTAGGGAGCACCAAAGACTTGCTCTATTCGCTCATCTATGAAGGCCTTGATGTAAGGCTCTTCGGCTATATATCCTTTCGCCTCGCGATGGCGGCGCTGACGGCTTTCGCCTTCGCGTTGTGGTGGGGGGGACCGACCATTCGTTGGCTGAAGCGCCACCGAGTTCGCGAGGACACGTCCAAGACCGACGCGCCGGAGTTGGCCCAGGCAGCGGCCAAGAACCTCAAGGCTGACACGCCCACAATGGGCGGTAGCTTCCTGGTAGCCGCGCTCTTGGCGTCGGTTCTGCTTTGGGCGCGCCTGGACAACGTCCATGTTGTGCTCGGCGTCATGGTTATCGCCGGCCTGGCGGCCGTAGGGTTCGCCGACGACTTCAAGAAGCTGACGATCCCCGGCTGCAAGGGGCTAAGTCGTCGGGCGAAGATGATCGGGCTTTCCGCGGTTGTCCTCGGCGCACTTGGCGCCCTGTCCTGGTACGCGCATACCAGCGGTCGCTGGACGACCCTGGCTCTCTACCCACCCTTCTTCAAGAACGCCGTCATTCCCCTTGGGAAATGGGGCTTGGCCGGGGTCGCCGTCTTCCTGGCCTTCGAATGGTTGGTCGTCGTCGGCACCGCCAACGCCACCAATATCGCCGATGGCATGGACGGTTTGGCCGCAGGCTGCATGATCATCTCCGGCGCGACGCTGTTGATCTTCTGCTATGTCAGCGGGCGAGAGGATTGGACGTCCTACCTCAACTTGCCCTACGTGCGACAGGCCTCCGAGATGGCCGTTGTGGGGGCTGCACTCTGCGGCGCCTGCCTCGGATTCCTCTGGTACAACGCCTATCCCGCACAGGTTTTTATGGGGGACTCCGGTTCCCTACCCCTGGGTGGCGCGATGGCCTGGATGGCCTTGGTTGCGAAGCAAGAGCTCGTTCTTCCCCTGATCGCCTCGGTCTTCGTGCTCGACTTGGCCACGAGCTGGTTGCAAACGTTCTACTACCGCCGCACCGGCGGCAAGCGACTCTTCACCTTGGCTCCGGTTCACCACGGTTTAGAAGTCTACGGCGGCGTCTTCAAGCGCAGGCCGAAGGAAGAGGGCTGGCATGAGGTGCAGGTTGTCGTTCGCTTCTGGATCATCGCCGCCTGCGGCGCCATGGCGAGCCTAGCCCTCATGAAGGTGCGTTGATGACAGCAACTTCCACATCGCGTCGCACCCGTGCGGCCAATGCTCCCGGGCAGTTAACCTTCTCTGGCTTCTTCGATGGACTCGCCAGGAAGGCGGAAGTCGAAGATCCCCTGCGCCCAGCTACGCGCCTATTCCTGGTGGTCTGTGCCTTGATGGGAATCGGGTTGATTGTGCAAGCCTCCCACGCGGCCACGACGCAGAGTCCCCAGGACTTCATGGCCGAGGTCAAGTCGCAGGTAATCTTCCGTGTTGCGGCCCTCGCCGTAATGCTCTGCGCCTTCCGTTTAGGGCCCTATCGATTGCGACCCCTGGTGCCGCACTTAGTCGCTGCCTGCGCGGTAATGCTGGTGCTCTGCTTCGTGCAGCCCTTCGCGGTCTACCGCAACGGCTCGCACCGCTGGGTGAGCCTGGGTGTCTTCTCTTTTCAACCCTCGGAACTGGCGCGCATCGCCGTCGTCCTTTGGGTCGCCGATCGCTGCGTTCGTCTTGGGCACCTCGTCCATCACATCCGTCGGGGTGTCCTGCCGATGTTGGCCCTGGCCCTGGGGTTCTTCTTTCTCATCCTCGTGGAGACGGATCTCGGCGCGTCGCTGCTGCTTCTGATCTGCGTTCTCTCCACCATGTGGGTGGGGGGCGCGCGTCTCCTTCCGGTGGGTGCGATGATGGTCGGTATTGGCGGTGGAGCTATTGCGCTCTCGTCGATCTGGGTGCCCTACATCGGTAACCGTATCGCCATGTTCATGGGCGATGTGCAGAACGATCAGGTCACGAGCACCTTCCAGGCCCTCTCATCCGGCGGTCAGTTCGGAGCGGGCCTTACGCGCGGTGAGTTTCGCAACAACGGTGTGCCGTACCTGGAGTCGGACTACGTCTTCGCACTCGTGGGCGAGGAGCTGGGGCTCTTCGGGAACTTCCTTGTGCTTGGACTCTACTGCGCCTTCCTTTGGTTCTCCCTGCGACTGGTGCTTTCCCTCCGGGATCGCTACCTGGCGCTCGTCGCCTTCGGCCTGCTGCTCTCTGTTGCCTTGCAGGCCATGATCCACGTCCAAGTTGTGTCCGGGCTTGCGCCGCCCAAGGGCATGACTTTGCCTTTCCTCTCCGACGGGGGTACCTCCCTCGTCGTTTCCTCGCTAGCAGTTGGTATCGCCTTGGGCGCGGCACGCCGCGGCCACCAGGAGCTCTAAGATATGCAATCGATTGAACGTTATGGCGTCGTCGCCCTCCTCTTTCTACTTGTCACCGTTGCCGCAGTTCTGATGTGGAGTGGTGATGAAGATCCCAAGGGCAACGAGCGCGAAAGAACCCTGGCCCAGACGCCTGTCAACCCGGGTGCGGGCAATGGAAATGGGATCGTTGCTTCACGCACACAATCGCGTCGCAATGCACCCTTGACCGACGAGTCTGCCCGTCTTCGCAGTCAGCGTGCGGAGGCCCTTCGTAAACAGCAAGAGCAGCAGCAACGTGCTCGGCAGGAACAGGACCGCTACGGTGTGCCTAGCTCTGGTCTTGTCGCGGGCGATAGCGCTCCGGTGACAGCAGGGATAGTGCCGGGGGGATCCGGTGATGAGCGCGAGAGCTTCGGCACCGAGACGGGCACCGGTCGCGGGAATGGCAGTGAAGTTGCCCTGCTCGACGACGCTGCGTCTCGGCGAGCTGCCGAGCGTGTCCAGGAGATCGAGCGTCAGGAGGCGGAGGCCGACGCCGCCCGCGAAGCCGTGCGCAGGAACAACAGCAGTGGGCGCGGTAATCGCTCCTCTAGTGGCGTCCCCGTCTACGTCGTCAAGAAGAACGAAGTCCTCGGCGTAATCGCCCAACAGCAACTTGGCTCGGCGCGAAAAATACAGCAGATCGTCGACCTCAATCCGGGATTGAACCCCGATCGCATCCGTGAGGGCATGAAGCTTCGCATGCCGGCAAGCTGGGCGGGCGGTGGCGCGGTTGCGTCCCCCTCTGGCTCATCACCTGCCGCATCCACGCGTGCTCAGGCAGCGCCGGCACCGGCCGGAACGCATGCCTACGTAGTTCAAGAAGGCGAGAGCCTATGGCGTATCGCAGAAGCCCAACTTGGATCCGGCGCGCGCTACACCCAAATCGAAGCCGCAAACCCGAATCTGAAGAACGGTGCCATCAAGGCCGGTCAGACGATCTACCTGCCGGGCGCTAGTTCAACTCTGGCCGGTTCAACACGAGCCAATTCAACACCGGCCAGTTCGACTCGTTCCACCGTAGCCACTTCAGTGCCCAGCTCCGGCAACAGAACCCGTCGGGGGGTCCGTTGAATCGCCGTCAACAGATCGCGCTTCTCTGCGCCTGCTTCTTTGTCGCCGCCCTGGAGATTCCGCGGGCGGTGCAACAAGTGCGCATTGATCTGGCGGGGCCCTACGCCTTGCCTCAATCGGCAAGTGATGCACGCAATCGCTTAGTTGTGGAAAGCACTTGGGAACTTGGGAGCCGCGAGGAGGCTCCCCTGGCAGTCCCGATCGAGCTGCTGGAGGTGCCGCCTGTGGCCGCCCTCATCGCCACGCGATGACGGCGAATCTCGGCCTTCGACTTGCCTTCGCTGGTGGCGGCACTGGCGGTCATGTCGTGCCGGGGTTGCATCTATTGACCCAACTGCAGATCCCCGAGTCAGGCCCATGCATGGGGCGGCTTGAGGATCTGCTTTGGTTCGGTGCGGGACGCGCTGTGGAAGATCGCGTCCTCAGTGGATTGGAGGATTTGGTGGGGGAAGCAAGCCACGAACGCGTGGCCCTGGCCCTGGAACCCGCCGGTGGCGGCGCGCCGTCATTAGGTGGTTTGAGTCTGCGGTTATTACCAGCGGTGTTGAAGGCACGTAGTTCGTTGAAGCGTCACCGGTCCCAGGTCCTTCTTGGTCTCGGTGGTTTCACGACGGTGCCGGCCGTGCTCGCCGCCCGCAGTCTTGGGATTCCGATCACCCTCTTGGAGATCAATGCTGTGCCGGGTCGCGCGACGCGCTGGCTCTCGCGCTTTGCCACCCATGTCTTCCACGCCTGGCCGTCGACCTTGCCCGGTGGAGTGGAGACCGAGCGACACCTGCATGTTGGACCGCCCCTGCCCCATGTGGTGACGTCGAAGACAGATCTGATCAAGGAGGTCGCACCGGTCTTCCCAGGACTTTCCGATCCGCTGTTACTCGTCCTTGGGGGGAGTCAGGGAGCACTGGGCCTCAACCGTTTCCTGGCGGCACAGACCGCGGCACTGGTTGAAGGAGGCGTATTCATCCTTCACCAGGTCGGCCCAGGTAGGCTCGATGAAGCGGCGCCGGAGCAACCCGGCTATCGTGCCGTCGAATACCTCGACGATGTTCCCGCAGCCCTGCGTGCGGCTACCTTCGTACTCTGCCGGGGAGGCGCGTCAACCCTGGCAGAGGTCGGCGCCATGGGCAAACCCGCCTGGGTCGTTCCCTATCCGCACCACCAGGATCGCCACCAGGAACGTAACGCAGAGATGCTGGGGGATGGTGTGCGGGTGGTGCAGGAGGCGGATCTTGATACCGCGCATGTGGCGGAGCTTTGCGGACTGCTATCCGCCAATGGCACGCCCCAGCGCGCGGCCATGTCGGCGGCCTTGGGCAGCGCCGTTCCCAGCACCGCCGCCGCGAGCATCGTCGAAGTGCTCGTGTCCCTGGGGTCCTAGGTCAGATTCTGGGGAGTGTTTTGGAGCCGGGGCTAGCTGCCTCCCCGCACATCCCATGTCAATTGCCAGGGTGGCTTACGGCGGCAGTCCGCCCTGGAGGATGTTCTCCTCCATTCCCGCAGTGGAGAACTCATTGAGCTTCTAAAAGTTGTCTGCGAGAACCCATGGTAACGGGGCTTCGGATTGCCTGGAATGTCGGGCATGACGAGCACAACTAAGGAGGAGTCCGGCGCGCTTCCCAAGGAAGCCCAGGGCCAAAGCTATCTTGATGATCGGTCCCAGGAATCGGACCTGGGTGCGGGCTTCAAACGACCCAAGCATGTGCACCTTCTGGGTGCCGGCGGGGCAGGTGTTTCCGGCATCGGACGCATCCTCGCGGGACTCGGTGTTGAGATCAGTGGTCATGATTGCCAGAGCTCCGATAGCTTTGACAAGCTACGGGCGACAGGCTTGAAATTGGAACTGGGTCCCTCTGAGGCCAGGTATTTGCCTGCCGGCGCAGATCTGGTTGTGCGTTCCGCCGCTGTTCCGGCCGATGACCCCCAGGTGTTGGCGGCGGAAAGTCGCGGCGTCGAGGTGCTCAAGTACGCCGATGCCCTGGCCCGCATCGCGCCCGCAGGCCGCACCTTGGCAGTGGCTGGCACCCACGGCAAGACCACCGCCTCCTGGATGCTCTGGCATGCCCTAGAGGCAATCGAGGAGGGCCGCCGAGGCCCCGTGCCCGGCGCCCTGGTGGGTGGCATCAACCGCCGGCTCGAGACGAATGCCCTGGCGGGCGGAGCCGGAGCCTGGTTCTGCGCCGAGGCCTGCGAGTACGACCGCACCTTCCTCGGGCTGAATCCCGCCGGTGCCGTGATCACGAACATCGAGGCGGATCACCTCGACTACTACGGCGACTTGGCGGCCATCCACAAGGCCTTCGCGCGCTTCGCCTGCCAGGTGGATGCCGATGGGCTCCTGGTTCTGGGGTCCGATGTGACCGAGGAAGTCGAGCTGGGGGCTCCCTGCCAGGTGCTACGCCTGGGTCGAGAGCTGCGGGTCGACCTGCGCGGCGAAGACCGCGGCAACTTCCGCTTCCGCCTACGGGCCCCCAAGTGGGTGAGCCCCGAGGTACAGCTAAGCGTTCCGGGGCACTTCAACGTCGAGAACGCCGCCCTGGTCCTGGCCTTGGCCACCGGCATGGTCTCGCGACGTCTGGGTCTTGATCCGAACAAGGTGGCCGCCTACGCCGCCAAGGGCCTAGAGAACTTCCGCGGTGTGGCCCGGCGCTTTGAGCCCTGGGGAGCCGTGGATGGGGTCCAGCTCGTACATGACTACGCTCACCACCCCACGGAGGTGCGCGTGACCCTGGAAGCAGCTCTCCGGGCCTTCCCCGGGCGGCCCCTACACGTGCTTTTCCAGCCGCACCAGCACAGCCGCACGGCGCGCTTCCTGGAGGAGTTCGCCGATTCCCTGCGCTCGGCGGATCGCGTCGTCGTCACGGACGTCTATGGAGCCCGCGTGCACAGTGACGGAGCCGTGTATGCTGGGGCCTCGGAGTTGGTGGACGCCCTGAAGGCGCGCCAGGTTGATGCTGTCGTCGGTGGCGGTCTGAGTGACTCCGTCGACGCCTTCGTCGAAGCTCTCCCCAGCCGCGCCGCGGGCTTTGTGCTCGGTGCCGGCGACATTGAAACGGTCCACGATGATCTCCACAAAAAACTGGCCCTGCGCGGCGCTCCCCCGGGCGAGCCTCTCCTCTAGGACGACTCTCAAGGTCGGGGGGGAAGTTGCTTGGCTGCTCGAGCCGGCACACCCCGAAGAGTTCATCCTGGCGTGGAACGCGGCACGCGAGGCGGGTTATACCCCGCGTGTCCTCGGAGGCGGCGCCAACCTCTTGGTGGCCGATGGATTGCATGACGCGGTTGTGATCGCGACGGAGCGCATGTCGCGTGTGTTCCGGCCGCGCGCCGACGAGGATCCCCACGCAGAAGGTGGGGCGGACATGGTCACCGAGGCGGGCGACCGGGCGCGAACCTTCGAGCAGCTCGCGCCCACGGGGATGATCGCCCTAGATCGCACGAAGGATCCGCGTTTGGTGGTGTGGGCCGGCGCGTCCATGCCGGGCATTGTGCGTGTGACGCGGGAGCTTGGCTGGACTGGATTGGAAGGACTAGCTGGCGTTCCCGGCCACATTGGCGGCGGCGTTGCCATGAATGCAGGTGGTCGCTGGGGCGACCTATGGGATGTGATCGAAAGCATCCGGTTGCTGCTGCCTGACGGAACTGAAGTGATCCGCGAACGCGCGGAATGCAATCCCGGCTATCGCAACGGGAACCTCGAGGGTGCACTCGTTCTCGGCTGTGTATTGAAGCTCGAGGTGGGGGAGAAGCCCGCCGTCAAGGAGGCTATCGCTCGCTACATCCGCGAGAAGAACGCCGTGCAACCGGTGACCGAGCGCTCCTGTGGCTGCGTCTTCAAGAACCCCGATCCCGAGCTATCCGAAGGGCGCACAGCGGGCCAGTTGATCGACCAGTGCGGACTCAAGGGCAGCGCAGAGGGCGCCGCCATGGTCAGCACAAAGCACGGCAACTTCGTTGTGAACCGCGGTTCAGCAACGGCGACCCAGGTGTTAGCCCTGATTGCCCGGGTGCAGGCGGAAGTTGCTTCCCAGACTGGCGTGGAATTGAAGCGCGAGGTGCAGCTCTGGGAGCCGACCAAGGGCTAGCAGTCCCTTGGGGGCACAGCGCCGGTCCGGGGTTGATCAGAGTCCTGTCCAGGGCCAATAGGGACCAAACGCCTGGGGAGCCTCCCACTGATGGGAAACCGGTTTCCAGGCCCGAGTCGATCCGGAAGAAGTCCAATTTTCCGGCCAGGTTCTGCTTTAGCGATTGGGCAGATCCTCCGAAAGCTCTTGTGAGGCCGAAGGAGTCACCCAGGCTCGCGCCACGAGGAACCCTTCCCCACCTTCCCCACCAGGATCGTTCCCCTACGATCCCTCCTCGTGGAAAAACGAGCTTGGGGCTCCATCGGCCCATTATTTACCGCCCTGTCCACTGCGCACGCCGCATGGGATGGGGCGGCTTCTTTTTCCCCTCAGTTTCCCCCCCGAATCGACGCCCGTCCCAGGCTTTCCAAGCCACCTAGAACGGGCTGCCCGCTATCCTCCCTCCTCGCAAACCGCGCAGGGGACGGTTAGCGAATCCCACGGGCCAGGTCGGCACGCTGGGTGTACCTTTCCCCGAAAGACAATGTGCCAACCCCAGGACGTAGCCCAGAAGGCTGCCCCCGTCGAAGAGCCGTACCCCCTCTCGACCCTGCGCCACTCCGTGAGCCACCTGATGGCCTCCGCAGTGGAAAGCCTGTACCCCGGTGTGAAGTTCGGCTTCGGTCCCTCGATCGAGCACGGCTTCTACTACGACTTTCAGTTGCCCGAGCCCCTCGAGGCCAAGGACCTGAAGCGCATCGAAAAGGAGATGCGCAAGATCGCGAAGAAGTCGCCGGAGTTCACCTGCATCGAGACGACCCGCGATGAGGCCAAGGAGCGCTTGTCCGCGAAGGACCAGGACTTCAAGGTCGAAGCCGTGCACCTGATCCCCGAAGGGGAGACGATCACAATGTATCGCCACGGCGATTGGGAGGACCTTTGCGAAGGACCCCACATCGATCGTTTGGACCGCAACTTCGCCTTTAAATTGCAGAGCGTGGCCGGCGCCTATTGGCGTGGGGACGAGAAGCGTCCGATGCTGCAGCGCATTTATGGCACGGCCTTTTGGACCAAGGATGATCTGGCCGCGCACCTCGAGTGGCTCGAGGAGGTCAAACTGCGAGACCACCGCAAGCTCGGCACCGAACTAGATCTCTTCAGCACCCATGCGGAAGCGGGTGCCGGCTTCGTGTTCTGGCACCCCGCTCTGGGAAGTGTCCGCCGCGAGATCGAGAAGTTCTGGTGGCAGGAACACGAGGCGCGCGGCTACGAGCCGCTCTACACGCCGCACATCTCACGAGAAGCCCTCTTTGCCGTCTCGGGCCACCTGGAGAACTACGGGGACATGATGTATGCCCCCATGGACCTCGACGGTCTGCCCTATCGCGTCAAGCCCATGAACTGCCCCGGGCATGCGTTGATCTACGCGAACCGTGGGCGTAGCTATCGCGAGTTGCCCCTGCGCTGGGCGGAACTCGGCACGGTCTACCGCTACGAGAAGTCCGGCGTCGTGCACGGCATGATGCGCGTGCGCGGCTTCACCCAGGACGACAGTCACATCTTCTGCACGCCGGAGCAATTGGCACAGGAGATCGCAGGCGTGCTCGATCTTGTGCGCCACACCCTGACGACCTTCGGATTCGAGTACACGGCCTACCTCGCCACGCGACCGGCGGAGAAGACCATCGGCGAAGACGATATCTGGGTGCGCGCCACGGCCGCCTTGGAAGAGGGCGCCGAGCTCGCCGGCATTCCCCTGGAACTCGACGAAGGTGGCGGCGCTTTCTATGGCCCCAAGATCGACTTCAAGATGAAGGACGCCCTGGGCCGCGAATGGCAGACCTCGACAGTCCAATGCGACTTCAATTTGCCGGAGCGCTTCGACCTCAACTACACCGATTCCGACGGCCAACAGAAGCGTCCAATCATGGTGCACCGCGCCGTGTTGGGATCCTTCGAGCGCTTCACCGGGGTGTTGATCGAACACTTCGGTGGTCGCTTCCCCGTGTGGTTGGCGCCCAAGCAGGTGTCCTTGATTCCGATTCGTGAGGAGCACGCGGACTATGCCCGCGATCTGGCTACGCGTTTCCGCAAGGCCGGCATGCGCGTGGAATGCCACGACGAGCCGTCCCACATGAACAAGAAGATCAAGCAGGGAACCAAGGACAAGATCCCGTTCCTCTTGATCCTCGGCGAGAAGGAAGCCGCCGACGGCACCGTCACAATTCGCCAACGCGGCCTGCAGGAGCAGGTCACCGTTTCCGCCGAGGACTTCATGGCGCGAGTGGAGCGCTTGGTCTCGTCGCGCAGCTTGACCCTGGACGACTGAGGGCAAGCTGTGGCGCACACCCAGGACAGTTCGAATCCGACAGAGGATTCCAACACTCCCCGGCCGGTTCAATCCGGCCGGGGAGTGGAGCTTGGCTGTGCGGAATCGAAAGCAGACATCGACGACGGCGTCGATGTGACCCTGGTGCGCTGGATGCTCTCGCTGAGCCCCGCCGAACGCCTCGCGACTCTGCAACGGAATGTCAACGCCGTCGCCCGGATCCGTGCTTTCAATGAATCCCGCTGACTTCGAAGGACTGCTAAGGAGCTTTCTAAAGGCAGAAGTACGCTTTGTTGTGATCGGTGGTGTCGGCGCAGCGCTTCAGGGCGTGACGGCGCAGACCTATGACTTGGACTTGGTACTAGATCCGGAAGCGCAGAACCTTGAGCGTGCCCTGGGCGTTCTCGATGAACTAGACGCTTGTCTTCGGCAGCACTTGCCCGGGAAGACCCTGCGGGCCACCCGTTTGGATCTCGAAGCCCACGGCGCCATTCTCATGATGACGAGCTTGGGGCCGCTTGACCTACTGGGACGAGTTGCAACTGGATGGGGGCACAGCGAATTATTGGAGCGTTCGATCCGGATTGAGTTGGACGAGAGGACTGGGATCCAAGTCCTCGACCTGGCGGCGCTCATCGAGATCAAGGAACGGGTCGGGCGCGAGAAGGACTTGGCGGTGTTGCCTCTCTACCGTCGCACTTTGGCGGAACGCGATTCCTAGCGTCATTTACCGCTGGACCCCACTTTCGTAGCCCTGTCCGTTAGCCTTGGGGTCCCGAGAGGGCCCAATGAGAAAACCAACAGATTCCGTCGTCGATCTGGGGAGTGCTGCATGGGAGGGGTAGTTCCATGACCCAATCCCATTCCATCGACCCCGCAATCCTGCTGGAGCACTCGTCCTGGGCGAGTCGCCTGGCCAAGAGTCTCGTGGGGGAATCCGCCGCTGAGGATCTTGTGCAAGAGACTTGGCTGGCGGCCCTGCGGCATCCACCGAAGACGGATCGGCCCCTGAAGCCCTGGCTTCGGACCGTCCTGGGCAACCTTGCCCGGGAACGTTCGCGGCGGGCTGGCAATCGCAGCGCCCGTGAGGAAGCTGCGAGCAAGGCTGAGGCTTTACCGTCGGCGGCGACTCTGACCGAGCGCACCGAATCCCAACGCCTGCTCATGGAAGCACTGCTGGAGCTCGACGCGGAGACGCGTCAGTTGATCCTGCTGCGCTTCACCGAGGAGCACTCCGCCGCCGAGATCGCGCGCCAACAAGGCGTGCCGGTCACGACGGTTAAGAGTCGCATCGAGCGCGGGCTGACGGAGTTGCGCCAGAGCCTCGACGCGAGCCACGGGGGCGACCGACAGGCCTGGGGCCTCGCGCTGCTTCCGCTCCTGCGGTTGCCGTCGAAGTCCGTCCTTGGAGTGGGAGCCACCTCGGCCCTCTACCCACTTGTTCTGATGAAAATATTCTCCTGGCCCGCTGCGGCTTTGCTTGTTGCCTTCGTTGGCCTGATCAGTTTCGTAGGCCTTGAACCCCTGGGCTTGTCCTTTGGGGGAGGCGAGCCGGCGGTCGTGCGTGAGGAGGTGACTTCGACGCCGATCGCCTTCGAGCCGAGCGCGGAAACGGCGACGCAGGAAGCAGCGCAGGCGGTGGATGCACGTGCACCCATTGCATCGAAGCCCCAAGGTCCCGTCGTCGCCGCGAGCGATGAAGCGATCGTGCACATGCACTTTGTCGATGAGGCCGGCGAACCCATCGCCGATGTGGCCGTGCGCCACAACAGTCACGCAAAAGGCGTGGCAGCCCACAGTGCCGCGGATGGTCGAGTGCAGCTGCGTTTGCAAGCTAGCCGCTATGCCTTCAGCAGCAACTTCCGTTACGCGCACCCCAGGTTCGCCTCGGACCAAGTCGAGCTTGAGCCCGTGATGGGGGAGACGCTTGACGGCGGCACGCTTGTGCTCCGCGCTGGGGGCTCCTTGGTTGGCCGCGTTGTCGACGAGCGCGGCGTGCCCCTAGCCGAGGCGAATGTGTCGGTCGCAGGCGCGCAGGTTTCTTCTAACGCAGGCGGCGGTATGACCTCCTATCGATCGACATCCCTTGGGCAAGCCCGAACCGTGACGGACGACGAGGGTCGTTTCGCACTCTCTGGTCTCCTGGCCGGGGACATCCGCGTGGATGTAGATGCAGAGCAGGGTCTGTACCGAGGCAAGAGCGGGCTCGTCGCCGTTCGCCAGGGCGAACAAACCGAAGGGCTTGAGATCGTTGCCCCGCGCACGGACGATGACGAGATGATCGAGGGCATCGTGCTGGATCCCAATGGTGATCCCGTGCCCTACATCTCCATCGACGCGAAGTTCAAGTCCTTCTTTCGCAGTGGGAATGTGACGGGGCGCACCCTAGAAGACGGCACCTTCCGCATCGTTGTGATGAGCAGCGTGGAGCACGACTTGACCGCCAAGCCAAGGGGCAGCAACAACTGGAATAAGATCTTCCTGGATGATGTGGAGCCGGGGGATCACGACGTTGTTCTGCGTTTCAGCGAGGCGAACTCCTTCCAGGTGCGGGCGGTCGACGGATCGGGCGTCCCCGTGGCGAACTACGCCGTCTCCACTGACCTGGAAGGCGGGCAGCGAGCGGGGCAGTTCTCGGCGAGGGAGGAGCGGGAGTCCGGCATCACCGAACTGCGAATCCCAGATCAAGACTTCTGGGTGAACGTCATCGCCTCCGGATTTGCGGAGGAGCGCATCGGCCCACTCTCGCCCTCCAGTGTCTCCGGCTTGACCTCACCCTTGGACATACGCTTGACGTCGATCCCCGGTGTGAGTGGTGTCGTGAAAGCAGGCGGGGTGGCGCTTGCCAATGCGACTGTGCAACTACAGCGCAGCGCCACAACGGAGGTTGTAGTTAACGGCTTCCCTGTGCGGCTCGCCTCCCGTGGCGAGGAGTCCGGTACGACAGACGAAGAGGGGCGCTTCCATCTGAGCCTGCGCAAATCAGGCTCCTTTGTGCTGCGCATCGTCGCGCCGGGGTATGCGCCGCTGGAGCTTGGCCCTTTTGATATTCAGCCGTCCACGGGCCTGGAGGATCAGCTCTGCGAGTTGTCATCCGGCGGCTCGATCCGCGGATCGGTGCGCGTGCCCGAGGGCACCGACCCCGCCGGTATCATCGTGGCCGCCTCCCGCGGTGACTGCTATGCGGAAACCGTGCGGACGGACGAGACCGGTGAATTCGTCTTCGAGCACTTGCTGCCGGGACCCTGGATGGTGCGACTCAATAGTGAAGAGCTCGACCCCAGCAGTTGGAGCTCCAACGCAACGAACAGGCCGCCGCTCGCTGTGCTGCCGTCGAACTGTTGGGTGAATGAAGATGAGGTGACCGAGGTTGATCTACAGGGCGCTGGCTTCATCGCCTGCACCCTGCGCGGACAACTGGTGTTCCCCGGCGTGGATCTCAGCGCATGGAGCGCGAAGCTCGTGCGCCCGCTGGTCAACGGCATGGGTCGCAGCTCCGATCGAGCAGGGGAGTTTCGCTTGGCCGAGGACGGCAGCTTCGACGCCAAAGCAGGCAGCCCCGGCGAACACATCCTGCAGATCGCTGGACCGGGCGAACGGGCTGTGCACTTCGCCATCCCGGTGGACCTACGACCGGGCGACAACTTCTGGGACCTGCAACTCGAGGCCACGGCGGTCAAGATCAGGGCCACATCGGACGCGCCGCTGTTCTTCAATTATGATGGCGCTGACGGTGTGCGGGCCTCCGTGCAACTGAGTCTAGCGGCAGGGGAGTCCTGCACCTTGACTGGCATTCCGGCGGGCAGTTGGCATCTCATGGGACCGGAGCAGATGTTCCCGATACGCGGGCTAGAAGATCCTGCCCCCAAGCCGAAGCCCAACGTCGCACCACGGCGCTTTGAACTCAAGGCCGGTGAGACGATCGAGATCAGTGTGCCGTGATGCATAACGTGCCTGATTCCTCCGCACGGAACTTCGCCCGGTTGGTGTCAGCGCTTCTTCACCGTAGGCCCTTTGCATAGGGTTCGTGTGGCCCGGGTCAGGAGGCGATTGGCACAACCGAGTGCGTCGCTCCCTGCCGGGTCTTCTCTGGCCATGGGCTCTGTGCTTCGATTCCTTCTGCTGGCGATCCTGCTCCCCAGCTGCAGTCTCTTTCGGTACACAGAGCCCGCGGGCCCATTGGCTCGCCCGCGTCAATCCTCCGTGCCCGTGCGCTGGGACGAGGGACATGAGTTGTCGGTGGTGACGATGAACGCCAAGGACATGCTTTGGCTATCGGAGGATCGTCGCTTACGCATGGACCGCATCGCCGAACTTCTGGTGGAGCTGAACCCCGACGTTGTTTGTCTTCAGGAGGGCTTCGTCAGCCGCGATATCTCTTTGATCCGCGAGCCCCTGCGCGATATTGGGCTGCGCTTCGCGATGGACTATCCAAGCGGCGTTGTCGGCAGCGGACTGTGGATCCTCAGCCGCTTCCCGATTCGCGAGACTTACTTCAAGCGCTTCAGCAAGAACGGAGTCTTCCACTATACGCGCGGCGGAGATTGGTGGGCGGGTAAGGGTGTTGCCTTCGCACGCCTAGAGCTGAGCGAGGACAAGTTTCTCGACATCTACAACACATACATGGTCTGCAACCTCGGGCCCCGGGAGTTGCGCGCCCACCGCATGGACCAAGCGCGCGAACTCGCCGAATTTGTCGACACCACAACCCCCGGCTCCATCCCCGTCATTGTCCTGGGCGACTTCAACTGTGGCCCGAAACCTGGTGACGAATGCGGCCCCCTAGGATCGCAATAACCGCCGCCTCCCTGTGGGGGGCGGAGTTTCCACAACCCGCAGTCGCGGGCGCGGCTTGCAGACTTCAAACCGACGACTCAAGCGCCGAACTGCGCCAGGTGATGCTCGAAGTGCTTCCACGTGAGTACGCCCCAGGTCCTCAAGCCCAATCTGCCGAGGGGCGGGTGGGGCGCCGTCTTGCAGCCGCAGCGAGGCGCTCCGTCAACCCTTCTAGTCAGCTCATATCCGCTTCCCAATCCGCAGGTTGCGCCGCCTGCATCTCGCGCACGGTCTTCAGCTTGCCCTTCGGAATCGGAAGTCGCAGGGCGAGCCAGCGCAGGGGCGGAAAACGAAAGATGCTCCTGTGTTGCCGGCATTCCCGATCGCCCAGGGCGATACGGATTTGATCCTGCATCTGGCAAAGCATGCGCGGCGCCTCCAATGTGCCCAAGCGAGCCTGCGACGCTTGCGTCAAACTGCGTAGGCGCCTGAAGAGTTCCCGGCGTGCGGCTTTGCTGATGATTGTGCCCAACGTGGTCATCGAATGAGTCTCTCCTGGCCGTCTGCGGGAAGCGGGGGCAGCTGCGTCCGTTCCGTATTCTAGCTCCCGCAGGTACCTACAAAAAAGCGCGCCCCGTTGATCCAAGGATCGACGGGGCGCGCTCCATAAACGCTTGAGCGTTGGGAGGTTCAGTCCCAGCTGCGGCCGCCGTAGCCACCGCCGCCGCCGCCGCCGTCACGGCCGCGACCGCCGCCGCCGGCGGTGTCACGGCTACCGCCGCCATCACGGCTACCGCCGCCGCCGCCGCCGCCGCCGTAACCGCCGCGTCCACCGCCGCCGT